>NZ_RAPV01000001.1:4855986-5159485 GCF_003610295.1 Paraburkholderia sp. BL23I1N1 | reverse complement strand
CAAGCGGGTCGTCCGCCGTGGGGCCGATGACGGCCAGCTTCCCGGTTTTCTCGATGTCCAACGGTAAGGTTCCGTCGTTGCACAGGAGGACGGCCGACTCCACCGCGACCTGATAAGCCACTTGGTTCGCCGGTTCGCCTCGAAGTTCAACCTTTTCGGGGTCGGCATAGGGACGCTCAAAAAGGCCAAGGCTGAACTTGGTCGCCAGCACCCGGGAGACAATCGGATCGATGACCTCTTCGGTAATCTGCCCTCGCTCTATCGCCTCCCTCAAATGCAAGGCGCACTCGTGGCCCGGCAACTCGATATCAAGTCCTGCCTTAAATGACATTGCGGCAGCCGAGGCTGCGTCCCGAGCCACTCCATGATGCGTGTAAAGTAGGTTGACACCCGCATAGTCCGCAACAACCAGACCGTCGAATCCCCACTTCTCGCGCAAAATTCCCGTCAACAGGGTTTGGTCTGCATGACAGGGGACGCCATCGATATCGTGATAAGCAGGCATAACCGAACCTGCATTTGCGAGTTTCACTGCCATCTCGAACGGCAAAAGGAAAATGTCATTGAATTCGCGGGGCCCGACATGGACGGGCGCGTGGTTCCGTCCGCCTTCGCTCGCGGAATGCCCTGCGAAATGCTTGAGTGTTGCGAGTAAATCACGTTGCTCGCCCTGAATGCCCTTGACATATCGATATCCCATCACGCCTACGAGATAAGGATCTTCGCCTAAGGTCTCTTCCGTGCGACCCCACCGAGGGTCGCGAGACACATCAAGAACAGGAGCAAGCCCTTGATGACAGCCGATCGAGCGCGCCTGCTGACCAATTACCTCGCCTACCTGCTCTACGAGTTCGGGATTCCACGTCGCGGCATAGTTCAGCGGAGCGGGAAAGAGTGTTGCATCCTTGATCATCAAGCCAACAAGACACTCTTCATGAGACATCACGGGAATCCCCAGCCGGGTTTCCTCCATCATTTGACGTTGCAGCTCATTAAGTGCGCGAACACCTTCCTTAGGATCAACCGTGTGAGTCCCAAGCGGTCGGGTAATTTGCCCCAAGCCGTGCTTCAACAGCGCGTCGACGGAGATATTGGTCGTGCGCTGTGCAAAGTCTGCGACTCGCCATTGGTGATTTCCGTCCGAAGACAGTTTGAGCCAAGCGGCGTGCAACTGTGCAATCTTCTCGTCTAACGTCATCCGTCCGAGCAAATCAGTGACACGATCTTGAATTGCGGCATCCCGGTTGCGATAAAGGGGTGTCTCGGCAGCGTTATTCGTAGCCATAAAGTGCGTCCTTTAATCAGATATTTTTGCAGACAAGCAGACTGGTAAGTCTGGAATTTTCCGGTTCAACGTTTGAACCCCAAGCGATAGTCATTTCGCGACATTAATTTAATCAATTATCCTAAATGCTTGTGTTTTTCATGTTCCAACGAAAACGACCCTTTTAACCGGACCGATTGATCAATAATCTTCGTTTTATCGTTTCAGACCTCGGGTGCACCTCACCTGTGCCTGCCCAGGTACCTCGGTGTGAAAGGAAAACAGGCCACCTGCAAGCGGCTGTTGCCATATCTCCTCAGGCGACAGCCCCTTGCGCGCAGTCGTAACGTAGGCGGTGCGGAGATCGTCTCCGCCGAACGCGAGTTTCGTGATGTTCGAGCAAGGGAAGCAGACCCGTTCTACAAGCTTTCCATCCGGCGCATAGCGCTCGATCCGTCCGCCCCCAAAAAGCGCAACCCAGACGAAGCCTTCGGCATCAACCGCCATCCCGTCAGGATATCCAGTGCCGGAAATGGCCGCAAAGACGCGCCTCTGCGATAGCTCTCCAAGCTCGTTGACGTTGAATGCATACAGCAATTTTCCGAGCGTGTCCGTGTGATATAGCGTCCGGTTATCCGGGCTCGTCGCCGGACCGTTCGTAATGACGTACCCGGCGTCACGAATCGTCACATCGCCGCAGTCGTCGAGTCGATAGAGCGCGCCTGTCGGTCTCTTCTCCGAATCATCCATAGACCCAAACCACAGATGGCCATCGAAATCGACAAAGCCATCATTGAGGCGATTACCCGGTAGATCCGCCTCAACACTTGTCAGCTTTGAAAACGTGCCATCCTCGCCATCAAACCGATACAGACCATCCCGCAAGCCGCATATAAATGCATTATCGGATAACGGTAGGACGAATCCCGGCTCCGATGGAGTCTGCCAACTTTTCCTTTCACCTGTTTCCACAGATAATCGATGCAGATGGCGGCCCATGATGTCGACGAAATAAACGGCTCGTTCGTTGAACTGCCAAACCGGACCTTCGCCAAGGTCCGCTTCAACCTGCCACACGCAAATTGGAGATTGAGTGTTCATGCGCCGTACCATCCGGCATCCACGAAATACTCCCGCCCCGAGCAACGCGCGCCATCGTCCGACGCCAGGAACAGCGCCATCCGCGCCACATGTTCTGGCTCGATGCGCTCAGGCAGACACTGGCCCTCGATCAGCCTCGTTTCACTCTCTTCGGTCTGCCACAATTTCATCTGCCGGGCAGTTCGAACCGCACCGGGTACGATACAGTTAACCCTGATGCCACAGGACCCCAAGTCACGCGCAAGGCCACGCGTCAACCCTTCAATCCCTGCTTTTGCGGTCATATAAATGGCGAGATCCGGCAACGCAAGATGCCATGAGATAGATCCGAGATTCAGAATGACACCGTGCCCATTCGTTCGCATGCTTTGCGCAGCTTTCTGCGCGCAGAAGAAATGGTGCCGCAAGTTGACAGCGATCCGGTCGTCCCAATAGTCTGGCGAAACTGTATCGAGATCATGCCTATCATCGTTGGCTGCGTTATTGACAAGTATCTCAATCGGGCCGGCCTTATCCGTTATGGCTGAAAACACCTCGGTGATTGCGTCCACGTTCCGAAGGTCACATCGCTGGAAGTGCGGTGGATGATACGCGTTGCAAAGGGAATTCTGGAGAGCAAGCGAATCCGCCTCGGCGACGTCGAGAAAGTACACTTGCGCGCCCTGACCAGCGAACGCCTCGACCATGGCGGCGCCAATACCTGTACCGCCTCCAGTAATGACCACGGTCTTGTCTTTCAGGCTTGGATAAATTGCGTACGACATAAAAATTCCAGTTGATACAGTCACGGGACACAGATCGTATTGGCAAACCCTGTCTGACCTTAGGCCAGGCGAACAGCACCAGTCGAGGCGCCTGTGGTCTCAAGGCGGTTCAGCGCCATATCCTGGTCGTCGAAAACATGGCACACGTCCGGAGAAGCATGGAGCGGAATCCGTTCATCAACAGAAACGCCACCCTCCCCGGCGAGTTTCGCGATAATCATCGAGTCCGCGCCCTTCTCGCCGATCGCGACGTGAACGTAGCTATGCTCGCCCAATCGCTCAACGAGGCGAACTGTTCCGTGGACTGATTGCTGCTTGCCCGCCTGAGTATCAAGATGAAGATGTTCGGGGCGGACGCCCATCGTCACATTCATGCCCAGACGTGCTTTGCTACCGTCGACTGCCGCATGAACAACATCACCCGTGATCAGACGGACGGCAACACCAACGTTCGTAATCGCCAAAACGGTGCCGGGAAGAAAATTCATCTTCGGCGATCCGATAAACCCTGCTACGAACCGGCTTTTTGGTCGGTGATACAGGTCGAGCGGAGCTCCGATTTGCGCAACACTTCCATGTCGCTCCATGTCAGAACCGGCGTGCAACAGAACAACCTTGTCCGCGAGCGCCATTGCCTCGATCTGATCGTGTGTCACGTAAATTGCGCTTGCGCTGTTGAATTCCCTATGCAGTCGGGCAATTTCAGTGCGAGTTTGAACCCGAAGCGATGCATCGAGGTTTGACAACGGCTCGTCAAAAAGGAAAACGCCGGGTTCCCGTACAATCGCCCGTCCAATTGCGACCCGTTGGCGCTGGCCACCGGACAATGCAGCGGGTCGCCGGTCAAGGTATTTCTCCAACTGCAAAGCCTGCGCTGCCTGGCGAACTTTCCGGTCGATCGTTGCCTTATCAAGTTTCGCCTGGCGCAATCCGAATGCCATGTTTTCATACACATTCATGTGCGGATAGAGCGCGTAATTCTGGAAAACCATCGCTACGCGACGCTGGGACGGATGTACGTGGTTCATCATCTTCCCGTCGATGCACAGCTCACCCGCAGTGATCTCCTCCAGCCCTGCGACCATGCGCAACAAGGTTGACTTTCCACACCCCGATGGTCCGAGAAATACGCAAAACTCGTTTGCGCCAATCTCGAGATTCACGTCACGAATCACCGGGGGATTGCCTTCGTAGGCTTTCTGAACTGCCGAAAGGGTAATGCTTGCCATGACTCACTCGCTCGCCGAAGATGGCAGTCGATATGCCACTCGTCACAAAAACACGTTGACCGGATGATCAGCAAAACGTTGCCCGAGGACGGGTTATGCTCTGCCTACCTGAAATGCCGCTGTCGCCTCTATCCTTTCAATGATCCCGCCATCATTCCCCTTATGATCCGTTCCTGGCCAAAGGCGTACACGAGAATCAAAGGCAGCGAGGTGAGCGTCACGACCGAAAGCATCGCTGGAATATTCGACGAATACTGTCCCTGAAAGTCCCACAGCGCCAAAGGCAAAGTTCTATGCTCCGGCGTTGAAGTCAAAACATAGGCAAAGATAAATTCGTTCCAGAGCGCAATACCGTTATAGATCGCGACAGTCGCAAGACCCGGCGTCGACAGAGGAAAGTAGATCCGCCAGAAAATCTTGAAAGGTCCACAACCATCGAGTTGCGCCGCCTCCTCCAACTCGCGCGGAATCTGGCGCATGAACTCGGTGAGGATGAAAATAGACATAGGCAGACCCAATGCCACGTACGGACCAATAAGCGCAAACTTTGTGTCATAGAGTCCAATGTTGCGGATCAGCAGGTAGATGGGAACCAGCGTTGCATGCAATGGGACAATCATGCCGGCCACCACAAGTCCGAAAAGCAGCTTGTTCAGGCGAAAAGGCAATCGCGCGAATACATAAGCCGCCATTGCGCTAAACAGTACGATGAGCGTGACCGAGACCCCGACAACGAAGACGCTGTTTCCAAGGTATGTGAAGAACGAACCTTGAAGAACTGCGAGGTAGTTCACAAAGTCCAGGTGAGACGGCAAAGCCCATACAGATCCCGAATAGGTTTCTTCCTGTGTCTTGAAACTGGTCGCCAGAACGAAGAGAAAAGGCAAGGTCGTCACCGCAAGCCAGACAAGCCCCAGCAAAAAAATACCGGGACGAAACTGCTTGCCAACGCCTCGGGTTGCAGACCGAGTCATGTCAGACCTCCGTTGCGAACCGGTTGGTTAGGCGCATCGCTGCAGCGGCAACCACTGCGACAATGATGAACATTGCGGAAGCAATAGCACTACCGTAGCCAAGCTGGAAAGAGCTGAACACGGTGCGATACATGTATGTCGCCATCAATTCGGACGAACTCTCCGGTCCACCACCCGTCATGACGTAAATCAGGTCGAAATAGCGCAGTGAACCGATAATTGCCAGCAGCGCACCTGTCCGGACCGTCCCTTGAAGATGGGGAAGCTTGATCCGCCAGAAAATCGTCCACTCCGATGCACCATCGAGACAAGCCGCTTCTCCGTGCTCAGCGGGAAAGGACGACAGCCCTGCCAGGAAAAGAATCATGTAGAACGGAATATTTTGCCAGCAGATGACCGCAATCGTTGAAGCAAGGGCATAGTGCGTATCACCAAGCCAATCCTTCGCCAGCACGTCCAGACCGAATGCGTGTAGCGCTGCATTCAACGGACCAAAGTTCGGGTCATAGACGTTCTTGAACAGCACTCCGATCGCCACACTCGACATCAGAAGTGGCAGGAAATACAGGATCTTCAGCGTCCGGGAGCCGCGCCCCGCCTTGTCGAGCAGGACGGCAAGGGCAAGTGCAATAGGCAACTGTACGAGGATCGAAAAAATTCCAAGAAGCAGATTGTTACCCAGCGCCTTCCAGAAAATGTCGTCGTGGACAAGACGCACCCAATTCTGGAGTGCGACGAAGCGCGCGTTGTTTCCCAAACCACTCCAGTCGAGCGTCGATAACTGAAAACTCGACAATAACGGGTAAATCAGAAAAACAGACAGCAAGACGACCGACGGCGCAAGAAGAACCGCGATGACAAGCCATCTTGACTGCAGTCGTTGAGCCCTTACCGGCGCAAGCGGGATTGCAATGTTCACAACTGTCTCCTGGCCCGCCGTATCATCGGGCAATCATTTTCGTTTACTGGCCGGCATTGGCCTTGGCGGCTGCTTCCATCTGCTGCGCGGCCTCTTCCGGGCTCAGCGACAGTCCGAACAACGCCTGCGAAGTATCTTTGTGCAACTCCCCAAGCCTGGGCGGAAGCTCCTGGTCGTACCACAGTTGTACGTTCGGTGCCTGCGCAACCAACTCCTGCAACCTCTTGAGGAACGGGTCCGTCACCGGAATATTCTTGACAGGAGGGATACGTGCATCTGCAACCCGAGCCTGCATCGACCCGTCGTCGGTGATCGTCTTGATCAGCTTGAAAGCGGCGTCGCGCTCTGTGCACTGCACCGAAATACTGGTGAAACTGTCGCCAACTGTGCCGACCACATCGCGCGGATCCCCTTTGCCGCCAGGAATGCTAGGGAACGGGAAAAAATCGAGCTTTTTGTAGAAGGCAGGGTTTTCCTTCTGAATGGTCGATGCCTCCCAGCCCCCCATCAACTCCATTGCTGCACGACCCGAGTAAAGCAGGCGCCGCGATGCGCCAATGTCATAGTCGAGCCCGTTATAACCCTGCGCGAATGCGCCAGCCTTGACCAGTTGCTGGATGTATTTGCCCGCCGCCACGAAAACGGGATCGGCGAAGCTGCCTCCCGGCTGGCGATCGGCTGCTTTGCGGAATACATCCGGTCCACCGAGGCGATCGACGAGATACATGTAGTACATCGACCCCGTCCACTTGTTCTTGTTAGCGAGCGAGAATGGCGCGACGCCGTGAGACTGGAGCGTTTTGACCACACTCATCAGATCACCCCACGTCGCAGGCGGCGTAAGGTTGTACTGCTTGAACAGGTCCCTGTTGTAGAAGACAACGGCCGCCGAAACATTCTCAGTCGGAATTCCGTAGATCTTGTTGTCGTATGTAACGGCGCGCCAAGACGTCGGCAGGAACCGGTCGCGGTACACGGGATCCTTCTGGAGATACGGAGTAAGGTCGACAACCTGCCCTGCCTTTACGTATTCGCGCAACGGTCCACCACCCCACGTGTCGAACAGGCAAGGCGGTTGTCCGGCGCCGAATGCCACCTTCAGTTTGGCCTTGTACGCATCGTTGAGCACATGTGAATCTTCGACCTTGTAGCCTGGATTCTGCTTTTCGAAGCGGTCAGCAGCCTCCCGCACGATCTTGGGCCCATTCCCATCGGTCTGATGGTCCCACGAGGTAATCGTCTTCGAGGTTTGAGCATTTCCGGTCGCAGCCCATGCCGCTGTTACAGAACATAGCAATGCCGCGGTGCCGTGGACTGCCGCGTGTTTGCGGCGGGAAAACCACTTCATTTTCGTCTCCTCATTTGAGGTTTGCTTAGTCTTATTAACGTTATCGCTAACGTTAATTCATGCTAGTCGGACGAAGACCGGGACGCCATGGGGGTTTACCCATGATTCCGGGACGGGTTGGTCGCCGGAGGGACGCCGTCCCGCCCTGGCAGCCATAAGCCGCAACGCCCTCCGTTTCATTTCGCCGGCCGACCGAACAGCTACTGGTAGAATGTTCAAGGTACAAACTTGTGCTAGCGATAACGTCTTGCTACCGTTGCGAGCATGTCCTTTGCGCAACGGGGCACGCATCAAGGCAAGAGCGCGTTTTCCGGATCTCATTCGGCTATGAACAAGCAAAATCCCACCCTCGCGGATGTCGCAAAGATCGCGGGGATATCGCAGATGACGGCATCCCGTGCGCTCAATGACCGCCCGGGCGTTTCGCGTCAGACGCGCGACGAGGTATTGAGGATTGCCGTCGACATCGGCTATGTTGTGAATCGCAGCGCGCAGAAGCTTTCAGGCGGACGCAACGGTATTATCGGGATCATCACGCCAATGCTAGACAATCAGTTTGCGAGCGAACTGATACTTGGCGTCGGCCGGGCCGCCCGTGCGGTTCGCTACGAAACGCTGGTCTACACAATCTTTGATGAGGACAGGGATACCCATCGAAGCCTGATTAACCTTCTTCAGCAATTCGCGGATGGCGTCGTCGCCATTCTCCCGAGAGAATCCATATATTTCGACGCATTGGCGGCAGCTCACGTCCCTGTCGTACTTATCGATCAACGTGGTTCGTTGACAACCTTCCCATCAGTTTCCGTCGACAACTACGGAGGTGCTCGCCTCGCCGTCGAGCACCTCGCCGAGTTGGGGCATCGACGTATTGCTTTCATATCGGGCGACGAAACCATAGAAGGCGTAAGGGACCGTCGCAGAGCCTACGACGACGCAATCGACCAACTCGGAATACCCCGTGACTCTGCCCTTGTTACCACGGGTGACCTCTCCCAGATGAAAGCCTTTGAAGCGGCGTCGGGCCTGCTCAAACTGGCGGACCCACCAACCGCGATCTTCGCCGCGAATGACCTTAGCGCGTTTGGCGTTATCGCAGCCGTGCGCGAGTCAGGTCTGCGTGTACCTGACGATATCTCCGTCATCGGATTCGATGACATTCCCATGGCGGCACAGGTTCACCCAGCCCTTACGACGATCCGGCAGCCATTCCAGCAAATGGCGCGAGCAGCCGTCAATACGCTTCTTGCCAGCATCGATGGCGCTGAAGCGGCCGCCGCCCGAATTACCCTTCCTGCCGAACTCGTGGTTCGCGACTCAACAGGGCGGGTGCCTGATTCGCGAAGTAAGGGTGCAACCCGTCGAGGAAAGATACCGCGCGAGGTCCGACCAAAGCGTAGTCAGCCCTCTATTGTTCCGCCGCAGCACCGAACAGAAGTTGAATGAATATCCCCATTGCGAACGCACACAAGCGTGGTAGCCGGCTGCCGCATCCGGCTTAATTGATCACTCTCAACACCCACAAAGAAGCCATACAAGGCTCTCATCGGCAGTAGCTTGAGTCACTTTTCCCGCGAAGACGGTGACGACGGAAGTGCGCCGCTTATTTGAACGAGGTCGTGGAGACATCTGCGGAAAAACTGGACTCGGTATCGTTCGCCACAGTCCACTTCACGCGCAATCGCGAAGTAGCGCTCGTCTTCCCGAAGCTCATTTCCATCGACCACCGGCTCAATAACGTCGAGTGTTGTTTTCCGATGAAGTAGTGTGCAAGGCATCATCTAAAACACACCACGCGCCCGAAGGTTCTGGTAGAGGGCGCGCACGCCAAACTTCCACGGTGCGATGTCCGTGCTCAGTTGTACTGTGTTAATCAATGCCCCCAGTTGCGGGGTCGAAATTGTCACTCGGTCGCCTAGGTGATGGGTGAAACCACCGCCCGCGGTATCACGATCCATGATTGGCGAGAACATGGTGCCAAGAAAAAGCATGAACCCATCCGGATATTGGTGATGGCGCCCCCAGGTCTGGGCGACAAGATCGAGTGGATCACGGCTGATTTCCCGCATGTGACTCACACCTTCGAGCAGAAAACCGTCATCCGGTCCTTCGACGCGCAGCGAGACGCTGGCGGCACGGACCGCATCGATACCGAACGAGTTATCAAGCAGACGTACGAAAGGACCGATTGCGCACGAACCGTTGTTATCTTTACATTTTCCGAGCAGAAGCGCCGAACGTCCTTCAATATCGCGCAAATTCACATCATTGCCGAGCGTCGCGCCGACCACTTCTCCACGACTGTTCACTGCGAGCACGATTTCCGGTTCCGGATTGTTCCAGCTCGACGACGGAAGTAGCCCCACATCTGCGCCAAACCCCACAGCTGACATTGGTTGTGACTTTGAGAAAACCTCAGCATCCGGCCCGATACCGACTTCCATGTACTGTGACCACGCGCCGCGCCGCCCGAGTTCGGCTTTGAGTTTCATCGCTGCTTCCGAGCCCGGCTTGATTTTCGACAGATCACTGCCAATCGTGAAGGCAATGGACTCACGCACTTCCTTTGCTTTCGCCGGGTCACCGCCAGCCTGCTCTTCAATAACGCGCTCGACAAGGCTCACCGCGAACGTCACACCGCATGCCTTGATAGGCTGAAGATCGCAAGGTGCGAGCAACTGCACTATTGGAACCTCTGGTCCCGGCTGGTTTAAAGCTAGCAGCGAATCAACGGGCCCAAGCGATTCTCCGTCCACGGTGCTTACAAAGTGAACGATGTTCTCACGCTCGAAAAGGTCAGCTGTAGTCGGTGCACTGGCTGTAATGTCGAAGACTTCGCCAGCACGCACAATTACCACGCACGGCCCTTCGCGGTCTCCAGTCCTACGCCACACGCGACCCACAAGGAGCGCTCGTTCGACGTCTTGAGGCAGAAAGCCCGGTTGAGATGATGCGCCCATGGAAGATATTCCCGTAATTGTTGATCCAATCGAGCCGGTTTTTGCACACAGAACGGGCTCATCTCTGCTTTCAGTGTGAGTGTCGAGGATTGCCGCGCTCGGCAATCACCTTCAGATACAACGTCGCGGGTTCGAGGCAGCCACCCGTCGAAAGCTGGCCGACAGTCTGGCGATACAGTTCTTGCCACGGCGTCTGCGCACCTGGAATCTCGAACTTCATGCTGTCGCGACGGCGCTCGAGTTCTTCCTCGTCGACGAGCAGTTTCACGCTGCGTGCGTTGAGATCGACACGAATGCGGTCGTTCGTGCGCAACAGCGCCAGGCCGCCGCCGACGGCCGCCTCCGGCGACATGTTGAGGATAGACGGACTCGCTGACGTGCCGCTCTGGCGTCCATCGCCCATGCACGGCAGTGACGTGATTCCCTTGCGCACGAGTTCCGAAGGCGGCGCCATGTTGACCACTTCCGCACTGCCCGGATAACCGACCGTTCCCGCACCGCGAATGACGAGCATGCAGCGATCGTCGATTTCAAGCACCGGGTCGTTGATGCGCGCGTGATAGTCCTCGGGACCATCGAACACGACCGCGCGCGTCTCGAACGTATTCTCCTTACCCGGCTCGCTCAGATACGTTTGTCGGAACGCGTCATCCACCACTGACATCTTCATGATCGCACTGTCGAAGAAGTTGCCCGACAACACGATAAAACCCGCGCCATGCTTGAGCGGTTCGGCCATCGTGCGAATGACGTCGCAATCCGCAACGGGTGCAGTCGCAACAACGTCGCCTACCGTGCGGCCCGAAACCGTGATGCACGATTCGTGAACAAGTCCCGCCTGCGCCAGTTCGCGCAGCACAGCAGGTACGCCGCCCGCGCGATGAAAACTCTCGCCGAGATATTCGCCTGCAGGCATGCAGTTGACGAGCAACGGCACCTGCTCACCGACGCACTGCCAGTCCTCGAGACTCAGCTCCACACCCATGTGCCGCGCAATCGCGATCAGATGCGGTGGACAGTTGCTCGATGCGCCGAGCGCGGATGCGACCACGATTGCGTTCTCGAAGGCCTCTTTCGTCATGATGCGCGACGGCTTCAGATCTTCACGCACCATTTCGACGATGCGCTTACCTGTCGCATACGCCATCTGGCCGCGCTCGCGATAAGCAGCGGGAATGCTCGCGCATCCGGGCAACGACATGCCGAGTGCTTCCGCGAGGCTATTCATCGATAGCGCCGTACCCATCGTATTGCAATGGCCGATGGAGGGCGACGACGCCGCCGTCAGTTCCATGAAACCTTCGTAGTCGATTTCCCCCGTTGCGAGCAGATTGCGCGCGTGCCAGATGACCGTACCTGAACCGACGCGCTTGCCCTGGTACCAGCCGTCGAGCATCGGGCCACCCGATAGCACAATGGCCGGCATGTCGATGGTGGCGGCCGCCATCAGGCATGCGGGCGTGGTCTTGTCGCAGCCCGTGGTGAGCACCACGCCATCGAGCGGAAAGCCATGCAGGATTTCGACAAGGCCAAGATACGCGAGGTTGCGATCGAGCGCGGCCGTCGGACGGCGGCTCTGCTCGGCGAGGGGATGCAAGGGGAACTCCATTGGAATGCCGCCCGCGTCGCGGATGCCCGCCTTCGTGCGCGCAGCCAGCTCGATATGATGGCGGTTACAGGGCGCGAGATCGCTACCCGTCTGCGCAATGCCGATGACCGGCCTGCCGGACTGCAGCTCTTCGCGCGTGAGGCCGTAGTTCATGAAGCGCTCGACATAGAGCGCAGTCATATCCGCGTGCGAAGGATCGTCGAACCATTCCTGGCTGCGAAGGCGACGTGCGGTCGATGGGAACATGTGCTGTACTCCGTTGGTATATATTTAAACGGCGTGTTACCTGTGACCGTTCGATTCGGCCAACGGCCCATCGCCCGAGTCGAACAGCCGGTGCGATTGGCAACAGTGTCGAGATATCCGTGCTTTTCATGCGCCACTCAGCCGACTCGATCCTGCGACACACGTCAATTGCAATCTCCATAGCAATCGCTCTATGTCCCACGTTTCGACCTGCGTGAGTTTGCGAACCCGCAGGTCCAGCGTGGCAAGTGGAACACCCAACGTGCCGTGGGCTGCACTGAGCCGCTGGGCAACCCGCAAAACAGGGGGCATCGACGCTGCGAGCATAACGATTGCCGTGACCACAGGAACCATCCATACGTCTTCGATCGAAAGCGCGAGCCGTCCGATTTCGGCAAACTGCGCGACCTCGAGGACGCTAATGGACGAGATGGGCACCTCACCTCCGTCAAGCGTGTCCGCGATTTCCATGCGAGTCGCATCGCTTAGCTCAGTGCAATCACCTGGCCAGTAGATTGCGCCGTAGGTATCCAACGTGATCATTGGTGAACTCCTTCCGAGTCAGCGACCTGCTCACCAATGCCGTTCAAATCATAGTGAACTATCGAGGCGCGCAATGACTCCAGCGGGTTTGTACCTCGCGGAGGATGTGGTCGCATCTCGATCGTGTGGTGCCCTCGATCCGTCACCACAAGGCTCTTGATACTTTTTCCATCGAGATGTCACCTCCCTCCGGATTCGCCCAACTGCCTTCCACTTATGCCAAGGCTTTTGTGCTTGCAGAGTTAAAGTAACGTTATCGATAACGTCCGTAACGGCACGTTAGCACGCAGAGAGGCCTCGTTCAAGTAAGTGGAAGTGCGGGTATTCCCGAGTAAGAGCGCCTTTCGGCCAAAAAGCGCTTCAACAAGACGCCGCTGCGCCGGGTTGAGAGACCGTAACGCCAGCGGCCAAGCGTCCGAAAAGCACCGATATGTCGTGGTGGAGGACGTTCACACCTGCGTGCTCCGCCGATAAACGACGGAAAGATCTGCGAACAAGAGCCAATCAACGCTTGGCTGCCCGTCCGCTCATCAATCAAAACAGCGTCATGATGCCGGTGAACAGACCCGCCTGACTGTGACCATAGATCGGGTTGCCGTTCGACACTGCCTCGGTGGCGGAGTGAAAGTTGTTGTTACCGTAAGCGCCGTGGGTCAGACCATCGTTCGACGTTGAACTGTCACGTCCGTATACAGCCTCGTTATAGAGAAAAGGTCCGCCGCACTGAGATGTTGCTCCCCGATGCAAACGATGGCGTGGCGCGCCGTTCGCGCGCAGCGTCTGTCAGTCGGAGACGGAAATGGACGGACGCCTTTCGGGCCGGCAGACACGCAGTGCGGTTCACTACACCGGACCAGTGCCTGGCGATGCGAACAGCGTGTTCAGCGAACCACCGAAGACCAGAAGTGGAAAAGTGGAGGCGGACCGGTTGCACGGCCAAGGGCGCGCAGCAGTTTGCGGTGCCAGGTCAGCGCCGCGCGCCCTCGTTCTACCGATGGCGGCGCTCCGGGCGCTCGGCAGCCGCTCCCGCCTCTATGAGCTTCACTTCGCTAGTTCTTTCCGCTGAGATCAAGGCTTGTCGCATCGGCACACGCCAGGCGAGTGCCTGCCGCTTCGAGCCTTGGTTCTGCCAGACCACACGGCGTGTGGCGCAGCCAACGTCTTCAGCTACCGGTACTCAGCCGGCGCGCTGCCTTCGGCAACAATCTGAGTGCGTTACCAGACGCGATGGCCATCTTTTCATCGGCGGTAAAAATATGCGTGTCCCGCAGCGCCTGAAGGGCGGGCGCAATGCTGCTCGTGGCCATCATAGGAAAGTCAAACCCAAACATCAATCGAGCCGATCCGACCAGTTCACAAAGCGCCTGAAGCTGCACATGCGAAGTTGAGGCCGTCAGGTCGAAATCGAAGGAGGAGAGGTCGTGAAGGATCTCGTCCCGGCTGAGAGACTCGCCCCCATACAACGTCGCCCTCGCGGGACCGAGCAGGCCCATCCGGTGGGCCAGATAAGGAGTGACCCCGCCGCCATGCGCGCAGACGATGCGGATGTTTGGAAATCGTCGCCGCGCTCCCGTGAAGACCAGGTTTGCTACCGCGCGAGTCGTGTCAAACATAAACTCGAGGATCGCTGGATGGACGACTGAGTGGAGCGCGTCCTGGCCAGGGGGAGCCGAGGGATGGACGAAAAGTACCGCGCCGCGGCGATCAAGCTCAGCGAACCAGTCGTCGTAGCGTGCTTCGCCCAGATAGTAGCCCTGCATCTGGGGGGTACAGGAGATGCCATCCAGCCCGAGCACATCGAGCGCATAGACGCTCTCCGCCGCCAGTGCGTCGGGATCGCCCAGCGGCAATGAGGCGAACGCACCGAACCGTGTCGGCTGGCGCGACACGATCTCGGCCAAGGCCTCGTTCATGCCCCGCACGAGACTCGCCGCCTCCGCGCTCGGGATACCCTCAGCGGCGGAAGGCCACGAAAGAACGCTCATGGTGATGCCATGAGCGTCCATCACGGCAAGGTGAGCCGCTTCGCTCCAGGGCGGCGCGGGCCTACCCAGTATCTCCGGCGTGTCGTCCCCCCGACCCTGCGCCCGCGCCGCGGCTTTGCGCCAGATCGGCAGCAGCGCATGGGAATGTACGTCGACAATGTTGCTGCTCGTCATCGCGCTCTCAAGCTTTGCATCCGCGCTCATATCACACCCACGGACCGGTCGGACAATCGAACAGAAAACGACATGGCACCGGCCGCCACGTCCCATCGGTGAATCGTCGCGGTCGCGCCGGCGGCCACAAATGGGTCGCTTGCAACAATGCGTTCTGCTTCCTGGAAGCTTCCGGCGCGCAGAACGGTCATGCCATCCACCGGCCTGTTGCCTCCATCGAATCGAAGACCCGTAAAAGCGATGACACCCCCCGCCTCCTGCTCTTTCAGCCACGTAAGATGGCTAAATAGCCTCACTGGATCAGGGTCAAGCGCGCTGGTATCCAGCGTCACTACGTACATTGTCATGCGGTTGAAACTCTTCTTAAGGGTTTCGAGCGCATCGTCTTCAGCAGAGTATGGAGTTGCGGAATGCGTCATCAACGCCCCCTCTCAGTTAAAAGTCGGTTTCTCAAAGCATGGGGCCAAAGAAAGGCTCGCCCAGAAAAGTCGAGCCAACTGGTTCAATACTCTCTGGCCACGTCTGAACGTCCCTGTTGGGAAGCAAGCTTGGCTCGCGGACGCGACCGTCCCAGCCTACCTGGTCCATTTCGCTATACAGTTCCACGAGATGGTTGTCGGGATCCTCAAAGAAAACCGAGTACCGCAGGCCTGGCGAAATCTCGGACGGCAGATCGACGCGACGAGCCCCGGCCGCGGTCAGCCAGGCCGCCGCCGCCCGGAGCTGCGCGTAGGAGCCTACTCGGACGCCGAACGAAAGCGTCGTCGAGTCAGCACGAACGCCTAGCCTCTCGCGCAGTGCGATGTCGAAAAGCGCAATCGAGTGATGCTCGCCTCCCGCTCGGAGGAACGTGGCCCGGCACCCTTCCACCGACCGTTCTTCGGTCACGCTTAGTCCCAGTCGTTCACGATAGAAGCGACTCGCCACCTCGACGTCGCCGACAAAAAGCTTGAGCGGCCCGATCGCCGTCACCACAAAAGGCCTCGGCAGTAGAATTCCCTGGACCTCATATTTCGCTACGTCGACACCGCGGTCAACGTAGCCATCAGCAGGGCTTATCTTCTTGTCCAGCGCTGCGATGACTTCTTCCTGCTCGCAGATCTGCGGAAGCGGTGGCACCTCGCGAAAGCCCCGGTCGTACATCGAACGCGGCTTACTGTAGCCGTCCCAGCCAATCTGTTCGATGCCGTAATAGACTTCGACAATGTGGCCGTCCGGGTCGAATCCATAGGTGTGCCAGTTCGAACCAGGCGTGTCGCGGCCGCTCCGCAGGCGAGGGACATCCTTGTCCTCAAAGTACCGGGCAGCGTCCACCACCTCCTCGAGGCTGTTCACCTGCCAGGTGATCTGGTTCACCAGCACCTCGGGGAATGGATTGTTCGGCCTGCGCGCGTCCATGGCGCGTTTGTCAAACAGCACAAACGAATGGTGATCTCCACTGTGGCGCATAAAATAGCCAGAGTGTTCGCCCAAAGCTGCTTTGACAGCCACGTCATCAATCATCGGCCTGAAGTCGATGGGGTCGGAAATTCTAAAGCCGAGAACGTCCCGATAAAATTTCAGACACGCCTGGAGGTCGCGGACGTTGTAGCCGAAGTGCCCAAGCCGGCGGATCTGGAACGGACGAGGGAGCTTGACGCCGCCCACCGAATACGTGCGCTGCGGCTGCTGAATGGTTGAAGCAGAGGGTTTCATTATGACAGCCCGTAAACGTTAATGATAAAGGTCGTCACCGTCCACTAGCCGCCCATACCGCCGTCGACCATGAGCGCGGAGCCCGTAGTGAAGGAGCTATCGTCCGATGCGAGATAAAGGACAGATTTGGCAATCTCCTCGGGTTCTGCATGCCGGCCCAAGGGAATCAGGCTGTTCATGAAAGCTGTGCGATCCTGTCCCGTCCTGGCCGTCCACCGCTCTTCGGCTGCCTTCATGAACGGGTTGTTCACTGGCCCGGGATTGATTGTGTTCACGCGAATACCCCGGGAGGCCACCTCTTTCGCCAGGCATCGCGCGAGACCGACGAGCGCATGCTTCGCGGTGGAATAGGCGCAGTTGTTCACTGCGCCTTTCACGCCGACAATGCTCGAGGTGATGATGATGCTTCCACCTTCGCGCATCGCCGGGACGGTGTACTTGCATGCGAGGAAGCTGCCCCGGACATGGACCTTCATAACACTGTCAAAGTCGTCCTCGGGATATGCGGTAAGAGGCAGCACGGGGCCGTCATTTCCCGCGTTGCTGAAAAGCACGTCGATGCCACCGAAACGGTCCACGGTGGCGGCCACGTAGCGCTGAACGTCCGTTACGTCACTTACATCGGCAGCG
This sequence comes from Paraburkholderia sp. BL23I1N1, assembly GCF_003610295.1. Lineage (NCBI taxonomy): Bacteria > Pseudomonadati > Pseudomonadota > Betaproteobacteria > Burkholderiales > Burkholderiaceae > Paraburkholderia > Paraburkholderia sp. BL23I1N1. The sequence goes on along the minus strand of NZ_RAPV01000001.1, from coordinate 5,142,044 downwards.
ACTGTCAGTGTGCGCGACGGGTCGAGAGTCTCTACAGCTTCGCGCAAACGATCCTCAGAAAGGTCGACGAGCACGATGTTCGCTCCCTCGCTTTGAAGCAAACGGGCAGAGGCCAGACCGAGGCTGCCAGCGCCGCCTGTGATGATGCATACCTTGTTAGAAAGACGGTTCATTTTGTCATGTCTCCATTTACCGCTCGTGACGAGCGCAGCAAGTTCATAAAATCTGTTTGTGTTACGTGCTAGTTCAATCCGCTCCCTTACGGGTCGTCCGACTCACGATTGCGCGACATGGATCGTCGACAGATAAGGTTGCAGAATTTCGCCGGCCTCGGCCTCCCCGGCATGGTCGAACACGCAGCGGTCGGGCCGCACAACGACAATATCGGCGCCGACCGTATCGAACCAGGCCACCACAGCCTCGGCTTTTTCAAGGTGCAACGACCCGGGGGCCCGGGCGGAGGGACTCACGCTCAGCCAGCAAACCGAATTATCGGTAGCCAGGCGCTCGGCAATTGACGGCTCCAGGTCACAGCGTGTTATGACGGCAGAACGGATTCCAATGACATCGTCCAGTCGCATCGACCGGCCTTCGAATGAAACGAACGGCTGCGGAAAGGCCGTGCCTGCGGCCTTGCCGCGACCGATGAACCCTGCGGCCACGGGCGGCATCAGCTTGTCTGTTTCGGTCCGGTCCAAAGGGCCAGCAGAGCGCATTGCGAGATCGCGCGCGGTCGCGTCGGTGCGGTCACGTATGCCCATGCCGCGGCCTACTTCGATCGCTCTTTGGATGATGGTGCGGACATGTGGCTTGCGCTCTGCCTCGTAACTCTCGAGCAGTGCGGGGGCGGCGCCCCGAATCTCCGCTGCAATCTTCCATACGAGGTTCGAAACGTCACGAACGCCATGGCCCATCCCCTGCCCAAGGAAAGGCGGCGTTCTGTGAGCCGCGTCGCCAGCCAGAAAGATTCGGCCCGAGCGCCAAGTTTCAGCGATCATCGCATTAAACGTGTAGGCCGCGTGCCTGATGATTTCGACCCGATCGGGGTCGGTCCACCGCGCAAGGGTTCGCGCGACGTTTTCCCTCGTGTTCGCGGCCTGTGGGTCTTCATCGGGACCGAGTTGCCATTCGAATCGTCGGTGCAGGCCAGGTCCGGGGACATATACTGCGGGCTGGTCCGGGTCGGAATAGATGACGGTCCTATCTGGTGGCAGAGGACTGCCTTCGTCGAAGAACACGTCAACAACGATCCAGTTTTCGGCGACGCCGAGGTTCTCCATCTCAATCTGAAGCGATGAGCGCGCGAAGCTACGGGCGCCGTCGCACGCAAGCACGTACCTGGCGGAAATTTCGACGTCGCCGCTGGCGCCTGAAACGTTCAGAGTAACGCCCGACGGATTCTGCACCATGCCTACGACTTCGCAGGCATGCCGCACATCGATTCCCTGGCGCTCGACGAGGTTGTCTCTCAGCGTCGCTTCGAGCAGCGGCTGGTAAAAGGAATACTGTTTGCACCATCCCGTGCTGTCGTCTTCCAAGAAGTGCAACCTTTTGGTGGGCTCTCCGTCCGCGCCGTAAATCGTCGTGCCCCGCTGTGTGCCGATCTGTGGCTGCAGCATGTTTGCAAGTCCCACGCCCTGAAAGACGCGCAGTACGTCTCCATTGAAGTGGATCGCACGTGGAAGGGGAAACGGGCGGGCCTCCTTTTCGACCACCACGGCGGTCAGACCATGCGCCATCGCCAGATTGGCAGCGGTAAGGCCGACGGGGCCAGCACCGATGATAGCGATGTCGTAGCTGGCGGAATGATTTCCAAACATTGGCGCTCCTTGGCCATTACATACAAATTGCACACACTCCCGTCCCTCGCGCATCTGTTCATTCCTGCGGCGCAGCGCTGTGAGGGGGACCGCAACACACCTATTTAGCCCCTACACGATCTTCGTCGTCAGTTGACCGATTTTCTCGATCCACACCGTTACCGTATCGCCGTGCTTCATGAACTCACCGGTTTCCGCTCCAGCACCCGCTGGAGTACCCGTAAATATGATGTCGCCAGGGTTTAACGTGATCTGCTCAGACAGGTAAGCGATCTGCTCCTGAACACTGAAGATCATTTTCGACGTGTTGGAGTCCTGCTTAAGTTCGCCGTTGACCCAGGTCTTCAGATCTAATTTGAGTGGATCGCCGACATCTTCCGCCGGAACAATCCAAGGTCCGATGGGAGCCGAATCCTCAAAGCTTTTAGCGTCGAGCCAACTGAAGCTGAACGGGAGAGACGATGGGATTTCTGGGCGCCGGGCCAGGTCGCGTGCAGTAAGATCATTGCCAACCATATAGCCGGCAACGTAAGACAGCGCTTCGTCAACCTTCACGTGTCGCGCGGGTTTGCCAATTACGGCCACCAGTTCGACCTCCCAGTCCACGTCGCGCGACGGTGCCCGCACTTCGGCACCCGGACCGACGCAGCACCGCGAGGCTTTGAGGAAGTGGAATGGCTTGCTTCCGACACTTTTCGGGTTCGGAAAGCGCTCCAGTCCCAGCTTGGCTGCCATTCGCGAGACGTGATCGGTGTAATTTGCGCCGGCACAAAACACGGCAGGCGGGTAAAGAATTGGAGCTAGTAGTTGAACACCTTCGAGCGCGCTGCTCGGATGGCTTTCGCGCCTCGCCACTGCCTCACGTAGAGCCGGCAGGACGTTCTCCCAGTTGCGCAGAAGTTCCAGGACAGTCGGGCAACCATGATCCCAAAGTAGGTCTGCTGCGTCGTACACGCGGTCGGCCGCGACGATCCCGGCTCGCGGTCCGCCGCTGGTGCTGTAGGTTACTAACCGGAAGCTCTCCATTCTCTTCAAACCTCATCCAAATGATCGTCCATTGTGACCGCCTCGACAGGGAACGCATGGCTTGCACTGTCGCCAGAATGCACGCGTCGTCCCGCCGCTTCTTTCCTACCCGCTATGGAAACCCGTAGCGGTGTATCAAAACCATCCGCGACTGTTTCTCGTATCAAGCATGTGGTTGTGGTTGATCGGAGCGGTCCGAACGCATCGGGCCGGCTTGTCTCACGGCATGGCGACGCGCGGGATACTCGTACGGGCCGAGGCGTGAGACCAAGGCCGCCGCCAAAACCAATAGCCCAATGTAAATGGCAAATGCGAAGCCGTAGCTGTGAGTTTTGTCGAAAACGATGCCGCTTATAAATGGCCCGACGCCAAATCCTGCAGAGAATGCCGCGAAGATCAATCCGTAGATTTCGCCAAAGTGTTTCAGGCCAAAATAACGACCGACAAAGTACGCCAGCAGGTCGACTTCGCCCCCAATCGCTATCCCGCAGAGAATGGCACCGACAAAAGGAATGAAGCCCATGACCCCACTTGCAATTAATGCAATTCCGCAGGCAGGGGCGAGAAAGAAAAATACAGCGAGCTTCACACCAGATACGCGATCGAGCAGCCAGCCGGAAACCAGGCGACTAATCAGCGCCGACAAGCCGATTAGGGCAATAGCCGAGGCCGCGTCCGCAGCTGGCATTCCCCGGTCCGTTAGCAGTGCAACCAGGTGGCTTACACATCCGTTGATGGCGACAATTGCGAAGAAAAAAGCGAGAGTCATGGCCCAGAACCGCCACGTCTTGAATGCGGCCCTTGCTTCCACCCCCGGAATCGTAACCGCGGCTTTCGAGTCCTGGTCAGTGTTGACCTCGGAAGGCTCTTTCATACAGACCGCAATGGGAATAAATGCAGCGCAAAGAACAATGGCTGCCAATATCAGGAATGCATGGCGCCAGCCTTGGGTCGCAATTAAAAAACCCGCAAGTTTTGGCACGATGGCAATGCCGAGTCCAATGCCTGCGATAGACAAGCCCAGTGCCAACCCACGTCGTTCATCGAACCATAGACTGATACCCCGCGCGTATGGAATTGGGGTCATCGCGACGCCTGAAAATCCCAGCAGCACGAAGAGCGCCATTATCAAAACAGATGAAGGAACAAGCATTGAAAAAGATGCTATCACCGCCGCGAACAATGCCGCCATGGGAAGAAGCACTTTCCGCGACCCCCACCGATCAAGAGCGATCCCGATGAAAGGGCTCCCAGCAGCGTTTACCAGGGAAGCCGTCAATATGCCCGCCGAGATAATCGATCGCCCGATACCCAGCTCGACACTTATTGGTTTCAGGAAAACTCCGAGTACATAGCCAATTGTCCCCATTCCCAGAAACAAACTGCAGAACGAGGCAACTACTATTAACCATGGATTGAATTTGCTAGTTTTAAACACACTGTCTCCGTTCTCTTAATTGTGGTCAATTGATAAGAACCCCGAGCATCCGGCGCGTGTCTTTCAGATGACATCATGCGTCCATGCTAGGAATCCCAGCCCGATTCTGGAAGATGGCGAAATCGCTTGAGCGATCCCGAAAATTGATCACCCCTTGGATCAGGCTTACTGCAGATGTGCACCGCGACAGTGCGCCCGGCGGCCCGTCATCGGGACATATTCCGCCAGCGATCAAATGCAATATTTCACGTGACTCCTCGGGCCGAGGTCGACCTCAGGTAAATCTAGTGTCGAACTAGGTAATTACTTAAACCAAATGGAGCAGTACATTGTGGGTTTGCGTTGCAGCCCTCCCTGCAATCTGGGCCGAACGGGCAAGAACTGACAGCCTGCGAATGAAATCCCTCCGACATTGAACGCCGTCATGAAACGATCGACGCGAGCGTGGTGGTATAGGTTCGTCAGCGATCTCTTCGTGCCGCTTGGCAGAGCTCGCTCAAGCGATCGGCGTGAGTAAGCCACGTTCAGCGACCGGCGACCCGCACACCGGGCAGACTATTGCGTTGCGAGATGATGTGCCGCCCTCTGGATCAGGTCGCAAAGATGGGAGGCGGCCGGTGTCAGCGGCAAGCCATGCCGGTAGACAAGGCATATGGGTGGAGCCGGCAGAACCTCACTAACGGGGATGACCTGCAGGACGTCCTTCCACAGCGTCGCATTGGGCCACTGTATCGGAAGCATCATAAGAAGCTCGGAACTGGCCATCGCAACCAGGAAGGTCAGCGCCGAGTGAGCCTGCATTACGAGACGGGGCGCAGGCAGTCCGTGTTCGGCAAAGAGAGGGCCGAGCTCCTCCTCCGCCTTGTGAGTAATCGAGGTCGTTATCCACTCTGCGTCGACGAGGTTGCGCAGCGTCCCCGCATTGGCCAGCGGGTGCCCCTTGCGTCCCACAATGACGCGAATGTTATCGAACAGCTTGACTACTGCCAGCTCACCGGAGACGTCCTTCGGGACTGGGCCCACATAAAAATCGACGGTGCCGTCTCGCAGGCGCAGCTCGATGCCAGGAAAAACCGAGTCGATGACGTTCAGTTTCACGCCCGGAAATCGCCGGCGAAACGGCCGCAGTGAGTCGGGTAGCAAAGCCAGATGAGGAACGCTAGAGCAAGCCAGCGTCACGTGACCGTGCGTTTCTCCACGCATCTGGTCAAGCTCCTCTTTTGCCCGCTGCAGTTCAGTACGCACTGCACTCGCGCGGCGCAAGAACGTTTCGCCCATGGACGTGAGGCGCACACCGGCGGCGCTGCGCTCAAATAACACGACGCCAAGTTCCCGTTCGAGCTCACGGATGCTTCGACTTATAGCGGGCTGTCCGGTACCAAGGTGACGGGCTGCTGCCCGAAGGCTGCCGCGATCGGCGACGGCCAGGAATTCATGGAGCGACTGAAGTTTCATAGCAAAGCAATGTAGGGCGTCAACTACCGTGGGAGTCCTGACAGAACAATTACGGTCGCGCATAAGATATTGGTGATGCAAATTTAGCATCAGTCGATGCCTAACTATAACCCTCCTGCATCGGGATTACTTCCGTAGTATCCCTACGCCTCGGACGACGAGGTGCGGCCCTGAACGGCCAGACGTACATAGGCGATCCCAAGCGGCGAGGATCACGGAAGTCCCCGCGCAAACGACGCCACTCGGCTAAGCCGATGAAAGTCGGAAGAACGTTACTCTGCCCCGACGCTAGGCGGACTCACTTGGGCGCTTGCCGCCCACGCTTCTCAAAACTGTATAAAACGCGGAGCTCGTGAGCCGCGACCCCATCGGCTGCCCGAACGGCGGGGTCGTTCAAGGCAGCCGAAACCAGTTCTTCCTCAGTTGGTGTTGCCCAGATAAAAGACAGCGGAGGTCTTAGGCTGCAGCGTTACGGTTGCACCCATGCTTATTCCCGATACCAGGTCGACGCCCCCAGTGAATCCCTGCGGCGCACGCATCGTGTAAGTCTGCGTCGGATGCGCATTGATGGCGATGAGCCAGTGCCCATACCTGAGTGTGTAACCGGTACCGCGGCCACCGTCGAAGTTGTTAGGCGGCACTTTCGCAAGCTCCGGTCGCATTGCGGCGGGCAGCACATCTCCAATGTTTGCGAGCACGGGATTGTCTGGCGGCTGCCTGCCGTGCGGCGGTGTGTTGTCAACCGATCCGTTGCGCGTTACGGTGTACCCAGCCGGCGTATATCGCAGGTCATCGAGGCTCACCTCCGCGAGACGCGCGTTCTGTGGAGTGGTCACGAAAATCTTGGCGAGATTGTTGATGGCGTCCGAGCACGTCCAGTCCAAAACAGCCCACAAGCGCTCTTCACCATGCTTTGCCGCGACCACCATGTTTTCTTCGTCGGTCCACGCGAAATCGGGCTGTCCAGATGTCATCGGAAGCACGATGCCCGTTGTCGGTTGCGCTCTGAAAGCCGCGTACGCATCCGGGAACTGCACGATGTCACTGCCACCTCCCCCAACCGTCAGTTGGCCAAGCAGTTGGCCTTCGCCAAATGCCTGCTGCGCATATCCCATCAGGTCGTTACCGATCACCGCAGCACCGGCCGCGCCTACGAGCACCGGATCGCCGAGATGGCCCAGATACGCCACATGCCAGTTTAGCTCCCAGTCGTTACGACAGCCGATCGGCTCAGCGACGTAGGACACGAGGTTGCCATTCGAATCAACGGCGGGATAGCGAAGCGCCGCGCGAGCGCGCAACATCTTGATGCCCTGCGCTTTCAGCTGGTCGTCGCCAATAACCTGTCCGAGATAGAATGCGGCGCCGCCCTGTTCACCATAATCACCGCCGACGAGACAGGTTTCTTTCGTCGTTCCGCGGCTGGTGACCTGATACCAGTTAGGACCGTTAGGCGACGTACCGCGTACCGGGACCGGTCCTTCGCCGGGTTGGTCGCTGCCCAGCCAGGGGCTGATGCCGAAACCCTCGTACAGGTACCGGCGTGCTTCCTGTTCGAGAAGAGCCTGGGACGAGTCGACCAGCAAAAGGCCAGCATTCGCCAGATAGATGCTGGTTGTGGTGTAGATCTCCTGATTGGCAAATACCAGACGGTGGAACCGGCCGTAATCGACGCTGGCGCGCAGCGCGTTCGCCCACGCCGTCTGGCGCGTAGTTGTCCCAATACTCCCGCCATAGTTCACGGTCTGGGCCATCAGATCGCGCACCTGCGGCCACAAGAGCCGGATCGCGTTGCCGGATTTACCAAAATAGCCACCCCAGCTGTCGTTGCCATGCGACCCGATGTAAGTGGTCGGCGCGGCAGCGTAGGCCGATACCAAGGCGTCCATGCCCGCGACGACCTGATTTACCGCCGCCTGATTCCTGTAAGCGGTCGTCCAGGTCACCGAGTAGGCTCGCGCGAGATAATCGAGATCGTTTGGCGTCAGCGACGACGGGGACGTCGACATCTTCGAGGTCAGTTGCTTGTTGACGTTCGCCTTGAAGCCCGACAGCCAGTTGGCCTCGTCCGTTGACGAGGTCGTCTTCGTGGTCGCCGCCGGCGCTGAACCCTGAACTTCGGAGGATACATCCAGATATCCGGTGGTATGCATGTAGGCACTGTAAATACCCACTGTCGCCGCATCCATTCGCTTCTGGTATGTGTCGTAGTTGACAGGGCCGTAATACGCAATGAAGCCGACCGAGCGCACCTTTATCGTGACGTGATTCTGCCCCGTGGTGAGTTTGAGCGGAATGCGGACTGTGCGGTAAATGAAGCGATCCGGGTACCAGCCATTGTTGTTCGACAGCATCTCCTCGTCGTGAGTCATGCGACGGCCGCCGACCTCATAGCCATTGACGTTCAGAATCAGCCACGACTGCGAGGTCTCCGAACCCCACATCTTGATCGTGAAATAGTTCTGTCGGACCGGATCGACGGCCATGGTGAACGTCATCTCGCCGCCGTAATAGTCCGGGTTCGGCGTGCGGGGCAGCAGTCGCCGTGCTTTCTGGCCGAGGCCCCCCGCGATCACATCACTTGGAGCACCCACCGAAGGGTTGGTGGGAATCGGTGAAACGTTTGCCTGAATAGGAAAAAAACCCGTAGTCAAGGCATGCGCGGACTCGGCCGCAGGATCGCCGAAACTCAATGTATCAATCACGGGGGTTGTCGCACGCGCGGCCCCCATGAGGCATCCCCATGTCGCAATGGCTGAGATGCCAACGACTGCGAGCTTTCGCAAAATATTCTTCACTAGTCCTGGTCTCATAAGCTCACCAAAAATGTACTGGTTATGTAACCGATCGTTGCTTCGGACAATCTAGCGCGATCGGAAAAATACTGCGATCGTGAAACCGGTTTTACGTACGAGATTGGTCATGTCGTTTCCGTGAAAGGCATGCGTCGTAGTTCTTTGCGCAATGCTGAAATTTAACGGCCACGTCCCGTACAGGATAAGTGTGTATACGGCCGCGCGATTTGGTTTCTGCAGAGAGATTAGGGTAGGGATTTTCTGAAAATTCTGTGGGCGAATGCTGTGCAAACCGGTTTCGCTTTCAGACATCGAACGAATTGCAGTGCACCCGACACGATCACTGATAAAGAGACTTCGAATCGCCACGCCGGTCACGTCTACGGTACCGAGGCAAGTCTTGAGGCTTGGCGAACTGGTAGTAGAAGTCGCGACGTAATTGACCAGGAGCGTCATACGGTTATTGCCCTTATGGTTCAGACTTTGGCTTGCCTGCACAGACATTTTGGCGAGGCGCAAGCGCATATAGCGCGTGCGGAGCCGCTCGGAGAACAGCCGCAGTGCAGTACGGTAACCGCATTGCGGAGCGAGAAGGCGCTGAGCGGCAATGTTGCCGTCCTCGAAAGCTGTCACGTTTCCGTGTTGTGAACGAAATTCGCGGGCACGTCCGGTCCCCACAAGTACAGCGAATCTTCTGGATCAAAGTCGCCAGCGGGCCACTCGTGTCCAGCCGAGACAAAATCGATGTCCGCCGAGTACTCGCAAAACGAACCCCAAGGGTCCTGAACATAGTGGAAGTAATTCGAGCCAAGCACATGCCGCCCGGCCCCCCACCCTTTGGAGAAGCCAGCCGCCGCCATTTGTGCCGCCCCCTGGCCGACGACGTTGACGTTATCGACATCCCACGACGAATGGTGCCAGCCGCGCGCATGGCTTTTGGCGAACGCCACCAGATGATGATCGCAGCCGTGCGGGGCATGAGTGAATGCGATCAGATCCCGCGATTTATCCGACAGACGCAGACCGAGCGCCCGCTCATAGAAATCGACCGCGCGCAGCACGTCCGGCGTGAAGAGCAGAACATGAGAAAGCCGGCGCGGTTTGACAGGTTGTACGGCGGAACGTGTGCAGGCCCCTCGCACATCCGCCATAGCGCCAGTGTTCACGCTGATCGTCTTGCTGCCCGGACTCGTTTTGGGGCCAACCGCGACCTGTATCAGGTTGCCGTCCGGGTCGTGAAACCAGAAGCCAGTGCCTTCGTTACCGTTTGCCGAAGCGACGAATATTGCACCCGCCGCCGCGGCCTGCTTACGCAGCACAGGCAAATCCCGCGCATAGCAATTGAAGCTTAAATAGGCTAACGACTTCCTGTCGGCCGAAAAAATGCGCGCCCAACGATGCCCGTCCGCACTCCGAAGTTCGAGTGCTTGCGTACCCGCCCCCACGGTCGTGACGTCAAGACCGAAGGCATTGAAGAATCGCTCCGCTTCAACGAGCGAGGGCACATTTAGCGCGAAGTGGTCGATCGAATGCACGCCCGCGCGGGAGGCCGCCACGGCAGATCTGGTCATGACAATCTCCTGGAATCGGATTCGCCTGCGCCCGCGCCTGCGATCCATTGATGTGGTCCTTCAGGCCACTTTCTCGTCTGCGATCTCGTTGTACAGCGTGCCGATGCCTTCAACGCTGATTTCGCAGACGTCTCCGTGTTTCATCAGCAGTCTCGGCGTGCGCGCCCAACCGATACCCGACGGTGTACCCGTCACGATCACGTCTCCCGCTTCGAGTGTAATAGCCTCGCTCAGGATGCAAATGAGCGTGGCGACGTCGAACACCATGTCGTCGGTGCTGGCCGACTGGACGACTTCGCCGTTCAGACGCGTCTCGAGCCGCAGCCCCTTCGCGCCGGCAGGCAGTTCGTCTGCCGTGACCAGATCCGGACCGAAGGCGCCTGTTCCGTCGAAGTTCTTGCCCACCGTCCATTGCGGAGACTTGAACTGGTACTCGCGCACCGAGCCATCATTAAAGAGCGTGTAGCCCGCCACGCAGGACAACGCATCGTCCCTGCTGATATACCGGCCGCCCTTGCCGATCACCGCAGCGATCTCGCCCTCGAAGTCGAGCGAATCGGATGCGCTCGGCCGGATCATCGGCTGCCGATGGGCAATGAGACTTGTATGAAGGCGGAAGAAGATCGTCGGGTAGTCAGGTTGCTCGTATTTGCTCTCCCTGGTGTGATCCGCATAGTTCAGGCCGATGCAAATGATCTTGGGTGGACGGGTAAGCGGCGGCAGAAAAGTCACGTCGTCTGCGCTCACGACTTCCGCACTCGCCCGGTCGCGCCCATAGGTAGCGAGGTCGACACCGCGTGCGAGCAGAGACTCGAGCGAATCTTCCCCAATCACACGAATGTCTTTGCCCTCGCGTACTCCAAGCAATGATTTCCCATCCTTAACAAAGGACACATACCGCATAACGATCTCCAGTACATTGAAATGAAAAGGCGTGTGCCTGTCACTGAGCGACAGGCAACGCGTATTGCTCAAGCCACGCGGCAAAGGCGTGGCAAATCTCGTCACTCGCGCGGCGCGCCGCCGCCGAAGTGTCGAAGAATGCGAAGAATGGATGGAACATGTCTTCGAATCGATGCGCCTGTACCGGAACGCCCGCAGCGCGAAGACGTTCCGCGTAGACGAGACCTTCTTCAAGAAGCGGGTCCTGTCCGGCAACGGCGATCAACGCGGGCGGCAAGCCCGTGAAATCCGCAGCGTGCAGGGGTGATGGCGGAAACATTGCGGCCTGCGCCAAGTTAGCCCCCATATAAAGCCGCGAAATATCGCGCAAGTCCGACGGCGACAGCATCGGGAAGTCGCTCCGTTTCGCTTCGATCAGGGAGATGTCGCGGGCCAGATCGACACCCGGCACCACGAGCAGTTGTGCCGCGAGGCGGACTCCCCGGTCGCGCAGCGTCAGGGCCGTGGAAGCAGCCAGGTTGCCGCCGGCGCTCTCCCCCGCCACCGCAACACGCGACGCGTCGCCCCCCAAGGCCGCGACGTTACGGATAGCCCATAACGTGGCCGTCAACGCGTCATCGTGCGCAGCAGGAAATGGATGTTCCGGGGCCAGCCGGTACTCGACAGATACGACCACCGCGTTCATGTCCCGACATAGCTTGCGTGCAACGTCGTCCATCAGTTCGACGCTGCCGAGCACGAATCCGCCACCGTGGAAGAACACCATCGTCGCCAACCCGGGCCGCGCATCTTGCGGCCGATAGATGCGCACCGGTACGTGGGCGCCGCCAAACTCCGCGAGTGCATCTTCGAGCGCACCGACGACGGGCAACTGGAAACGTTCGCGCGACGCCATGATGGCGCGCCGCATTCGCTCGCGGGCCTGCTCAGGCGTGCCGGAAAATGGTGGCGGCGCATTGGCGGCACGCATCGCGGACACAACAGCGGCCAGTTCAGGATCGAGCGGCAGAGGCATGTCGACGTCCCTCATTGCAAGCCGAGAATGTATTGCTGGGAGGCAAACGCGCGTTGCCGCAGTGCATCGAGGTCGGCATCCAGCATGTGGCCATGCCGCTTCACAGGCCGCCCTGCGACAAAAACCGTGTCCACGTTGCCCGGGTGGGCAGCCAGCACAACAGCGCCCACCGCGTCGGAGACCGGTGTGAGATTGAGGTCGTCGCCGCGAATCATGATGATGTCGGCCTGTTTGCCCGGCGTGAGCGAACCGACCTTGTGATCGAGACCGTTCGCGCGCGCCCCCGCGACCGTGGCGAATTCGAGCACGTCACGCATCGAAAGCGTGGCCGGCGCGTTCGCCACGCTCGAATGGTTGCCGCCCATCCACGAACGGTAATAGGCGAACGCATGCCGCATCTGCGTGAACATATCGCCTGAGCATTTGGTTTCGGTGTCGCCGCTCAGACTGGGCCGGATGCCAACCGCCAGCAGTCGATCGAGCGGAATGTCGCCGATGCCTTGCGCGTTCAGTTCGCAGTGCACACCGAGCGATGCGCTGACCCCCGCGTCGGCCATCATCGCGATCTCGTCCGCACCGCAAAAGCAGCAATGCACGAACGTCAGGTCGTCGCTCAGTACGCCGGCGTCATGCATCTGTGCAATGGCCCGCACGGACGCATTGCGTGCATAGGCGCCCATGTGGATGGACGAACGGATGTCGAGTTCGCGGGCGAGTTGCAGATCGGCAAACCAGACGTCGCGCTGCGCCATTTCAGGGCCGCGCGCCGCCATCGCCAGCGTGAGAAGTTGATCGTCGGACGAGAAGAACCGTTCGCGCAAACGACGAATGTCATCGGGGTGGCCGCGCTGGCTGTCGAACATCCACGACGCGCCGTCCACCAGCGGCCAACCGTGCGCAAACACACCGCGAATGTTTGCATCCCGCAAGCCCAGAACAGCGGCGTCCGCATGGTCCGGCGTGTTCTGCACGTGCGACCAGTCGAGCATCGTGGTGATACCGCCATCCAGCGCGGAAACGGCGCCGAGCATCGTCCCGATGTAGACATCCTCCGGCCGGAACGCGGCGCCTTTCGCGCCCAGCATTTCGGCGAAGTAAATCTGCGGATCGATATCCGCATAGCGATGGCGCACGCAGGTTTGCCACGTGTGCCGATGCGTGTCGACAAATCCAGGCAGCACGATCATGCCGCGCGCGTCGACGTGCTCTGCATCAGGGGCGTCGATATGGGACTCGACGGCAATGATGTCGGTCCCCTCGACGAGGATGTCACCTTTACGCAGGTCGCCGATTGCCGGGTCCATGCTCAGGATCCAGCCACCCGTCAGCAAAGTTCGTTGTTCGTTCATGATGTCACCGTTTCAGCCATTTGCCGATTTGCGCTGCGGCTTCGTGAGCACACCTCACCTCGGTGCTGGCCCACGCTACGTATCCATCCGGACGCACCAGCAGCGCCTTCACGCCGTCCATCGAGGCGGGAATGTGCGCGGCGCGCGCCTGCACCACGGTGACCGGCAGGCCGGACACATCGAGTGCTTTGAACTGACGGCTGAATCCCTCGAGATCCAGCAGCACGAAGTGCCGGCTGCGCAGGGTCTCCGTCACCGCGACGGAACGTCCGTCAAGCAACACGAGATCGAAGTCGGGACAACGCAGGCCCGTTAGCGGATGGCTATCCGTGTCGCGCGGATACGGCGCTTCCAGACCGCACAGCTCCAGCACCAGTTTGCGTTGCACATCCGGCAACGGAACAATGTGCTCCTGCATGCGGCGCTTGAGGGCCACCGCCTCCGGTTCGAAATTGAACTGCAACGCACACTGCGCCTTCACGCTGTCGAGCAGCGCATGCATGACGGGAATACGTTCCGTGTCGTACGTGTCGAGCGTGGCCGCATCAGCCACGCCGTTGATGACGTTGGCGAGTTTCCAGCCGAGATTGAAAGCGTCCTGCAGGCAGAAATTCATGCCTACGCCGCTTGCCGGGTAGTGGATACGCGCGGATTCACCAACCAGGAAGGTGCGCCCCTGCCGCAAGCTCGGCACCGCACGCATCTGATCGTCGAATCGCGATGCCCAGCGATATTTCTCGATGCCGTAATCCGTACCGTGCACATCGCGAATGCACTGCAACGCTTCTTCGAGCGTGACGGGTTCGTCTTTCGGCGCATGACGGCGGTCACGGTGCACGATATTGAATCGGGTAATGCCCTCGCCGAACGTGTAGCCGCGTACCCAGCCCATTTCGTTGTCGACATTGATCCGTCCACCAGGCCACGGCGCCTTCAGTTCAGCATCGAGCACAATGCCGCGAAACGTGCCGGAACGCCCCTCGAACGGCAGGCCGACTTTCGACCGGACCGTACTGCGGCCGCCATCGGCGCCGATCAGGTACTGCGCGCGCAGCGTCGAGATGACACCGGAGGCATCGGCCACATCGACCTCGACACCATCAGCCTGCTGGCGGACGTCCCGCGCTTCAGCGCCGCGCTGCACATGCACACCGCACTCCACCGCCCAGTCCCACAGGACTTCCTCGGTCAGGTTCTGCGGCAGCCCCAATGTGAAACCAAAACGCGTTTCCAGATACTTCCATTCGATCGGATGGAAACCTGCCCAGATGTGGGATGGACGGAACGGGTAGTCGGCGATCTTGCGCGTTTTCTCGATGAATCTGTCCGCAATGCCACGCGCGTCGAACAACTCCAGCACGCGTGGCAGGATCGTGCCGGCGCGTGACTGGACACCTTCCGTGCGCCGCTCGAGCACCAGCGTTTTAACGCCTGTTCCCGCCAGTTCCGCCGCGACAGTAAGGCCCGACGGACCGCCGCCGACCACTATGACATCCCACTGCATCGTATTTCTCCGTCTACTTTATGGATTCGGATCCTGCACCGCGATCCTGTAACGCCGGGTCCGACCGGGCCCGTGTGGCGGCGACGCCAGACGCGCCCATCGGCCGTCCTCTACTTAAAAAAGATGCGTCATCCCAACTTCCATCTCCAGTTGTCGTGACGTTGACGCTGGCGCCTGATTCCGAAGCACCGCCAGTTGCCCGCTACCTGCTATTTGCAACACGCTGAGCAGGTAGAGGCTCGTGCGCTTCGAAAGCGCGTAGTCGAGGTGCGCGTGAAGCTGATTCCATTTGTAGGTATCCAGCTTCGTGTATGAATAGCCGCCACCGATGCGCATTTGCGTCGTGATGTACTTGTAGGCGCCCACATCGATGGTCTGCGCCGTTTCCGATTGGCCGGCGGCCGTCAGCCGCGTATAGCTGTAGTTACCCATCACACGCACGGTGTCGCCGGCGTAGGCCACGCCGAGTGTGGTCGTGTTCTGGTTCTGGCTAACGGTCCGCGAAGGACTGGCGCCGAAATTGATGCCGTACAACTCGCTCACACCTAACCGCGTGTATGGCGCATACGGCACACCGTCTACGGATTCCCACACCAGCACCGACTGGAACGGGCCGCTTGTGAAGCTGGCCTCCGCGCCAACCGTACGACCCGTGTTGGTCGCCGACCCCTGCTCGCCGAACCCATACTGGGCGCCAAACTGAAGCGCGCCGCCGAAGACAGGCGACTTGTACTTGATCAGGTTGTTGAGCGAATTACCGACGGTCCGGTCCAGGTTACCAGGATGAGTCGCCAGGAAAGAGGTGAAGCGTTCAGACGTGAAGGGAACAAGATCAGCAAGAAGGTCGTACATGGACCCCAGCGTGAGCGTCCCCACTCTGCTGGATTTCAGACCAAGGTAGCTTTCGAAAGGCGAGCTCGTGCCATTGTTAATAAAAGCATACTGACTGAGCCGAAAGAACGCGGATGTATCCGTGTCCAGTTCTTCTCTGCCCGATATTGCCCAGAACGGCACCGCATGGGAACCGGTCATCTGATACAGACTGCTGCCCTTCCCCGCGTTATTGCTGTACGAAATGCCGGTTCCGAGCAGCCCCGAAAGGGTTACGCTCGATTGGGCATAAGCACTGCCTGAAATAGCCATATAAATCGTTATACTAATTAATAATTTTGTTTTCATTTCCATGTCTCCTGACCTCCTCCACAAACCCTGTTCAGATACGACCGCTATAACTGCGATTCGCAGCACGAACAGGGATCACACCGATCGCTATATCCGGTCGCGATCGTCGGCAAGCCTTTCGGCCTACGGTTCTATTTTCATCGCACGTCGCCAATGTGAACGCCTAGCGCGACGGGACCCACTACGCCGCCCTGTCGAAGAAACGTGCGGTAGAGAACGATAGCGGCCCAAAGCGCGACCGCGCCCGCAGCGGCGAATACCGAAGCCATCGCACGGGGCAATGCATCGGGGCTTCCTCCAAAACCATGCTGGCTGACCAATGCAATCAACGTGGGAGAGCCACCTTGTCCGATCAGCCCGTTGAGAACGAGGACGATCGCCATGACAGCGCCCACTATCGACGCAGGCGCCACTTTCGTCACGACTGTCGACGTGACTGCCATGAACGTCCACGAGAACAGCACCACCATGGCGTCGACGGCCCAGAATGCGCTCACCGATCCGATCAGACACATCGCGACGGTCAGCGCCGTCACGGCAATCGTCACGAGCACACCGACCAGTGCAACGCCCGCGAGGCTCCTGCCTCCCTTCCGATCCATCGCCATGCCGGCGAACCACAGACCGAGCGGCCCCATCGTCAGCAGCAGGCCACCCTGCATCAGGCCGATTTCCCGCAGACCAAGATGGAAGCGGCGCGCGGTCATGGTCGGCATCCAGCTCCCAAGGCCGAAAGTAATCATCGCGTGGGAGACGGCGAACAAGGTCAGCGGCAGAAATATCGCCCGATTCGCGACAAGATAGCGGCCGACGCCCGCCAGACTCCGACTCGCATCCGCGGATGCTTCTTCTTGCCGGCCCGGCTCCTTCGCAAGAAAAATGAGCAGACTCATGGGCAGCCCGACGATGCCGATCAGGAACAACGTAACCTGCCACGGCGAAACCATGCCGATGAAGGGAATCGAGCGGATACCGGCGGACTGGATTGCACCCAGCAACGGGCCACCCAGTACGAGCGACAACCCGGTTCCGAGCATCAGCGACATTGTGTACACGGACAATGCACGCGCCCGGCGTTGTTCGTCGACCCCGTCGCGAATCAACGAGTAGGACGAAGGTGGAATCAACGCTTCCGCGCCGCCCACGACGATTCGCGCCACCAGGAGCGCCACGAACGCCGACGCGACTGCGTTGGAAGCCACGGCAAGCGACCAGATCGCCACGCCCACGGCAATCACAACGCGCCGGTTGAACCGGTCCGCCAGCCAGCCGGCGGGCAGCCCAACCACAATATTGGCAACCGCAAATGCCGCGCCGATCAGAAGACTGATCTGGACGTCGCTCGCCCCGAAGTCCCGTTGAATCGGCCCTACCATCAGCACGAGAATGTTCTTGTCGATCTGGGCCAGCATGCTCACCACAGTCAGGCAGGCAACCAGCCCCCACTGCCGCAGGATTGACTGGCGATTACGGCGGTCCTCCATATTCTCTGTCTCCGAAGGTTTTGTGCGCGCCACAGAGGGCCGCTATTTGCAGCAAGTATAGATTTCGCGAGACATTTACAAAATTTATTGTTTAAATGCAGAGCATCTATCCTGTAAATGTCATACGACGATGCGTTTTAACAAACTCGATCTCAACCAACTGGTCGTGCTCGACGCGATCCTGTCCACCCGCAGCGTTGGCCGCGCGGCCGAACGGCTGTTTCTCAGCCAGCCCGCCACGAGCTGCTCCCTCGCCCGCCTGCGCGAGTACTTCGAAGATGAGCTGCTGGTGCCGGTGGGCAAGACACAGGTCCTGACACCGCTAGCCACGGAACTCGTCAAACCTGTCAGAGACGTTCTGCTGCAAATTCAGACCATCACACGCGCCAGACCGACGTTCGATCCGGCCACCTCGACGCGGCGCTTCACGATAGAGTCGTCCGACTACGTGATCAGCGTGTTTCTTTCCGAAGTCGTAAGAAGAGCGGCCAGGCTTGCGCCATTGATGCAGTTCGACCTGAGGGCGCTCAGCCCACAGTCGCCGGAGCATCTGGAAGGCGGTGAGGTGGAGCTGCTCATTGCGCCCGAGTTCAACACGGTTGCTGGGCACCCTGCCGAGAAATTGTTTGAAGACACGTTTACGTGCCTGGTGTGCGCAGACCACCCGGTCAAAGGTAATACGATTACCACCGATCAGTATTTTGAATCGGCGCATGTCGGTGTCGAATGGGGCGGCGGCAGGCGCGTGACCCTGGACGCGCAGATGATCTCCACCGGCAAACAGGTTCGCCGCCAGGATGTCATTTCGCCGACTTTCACCCTGGTCCCGGAACTGCTCCTCGGTACGTCGAGAATCGCCACGCTGCCCACGCGGCTAGCCCTTCAGATGGCACAGCGGTTTCCACTGCGGGTCCTGCAATGTCCGATCAAAATCCCGAAGTTCGTGGAGAAGGTGCAGTGGCACAAATATCAGGAACGAGATCCAGCGATCTCCTGGTTACGCACCCTGCTGAGGGAAACCGCACTTGGTCTGGCGTATTAGGGCCGCACCATTTCAATGGCGATGACTGCATTGGTGCCATTGAATTTAATGGCCGAGACACAGGGTCGACCGATCAAACCGCTCACACAACGGATTCACCTGCGCAACGACCGCAATCGCGCCGGCACCTAGAACGGACCAGCAACTCGCAAGCTCCGGCCGCTTCGCCTAAGCCACGCCTTCACCAATCTTCGGCTCCTCGAACTCCCATCCAATCTGTGCCTGTCACAACGCTCACGGCTCAAATGGCGACGGAGGAACTCGGTGGTCCGCACCGGCGACGCGGGATCGGCTTACGCCTGCATCAGCTCGTCCTGGTCAGCAAACCGCGTAGCGGCCACGAACAATGGGCCATTGCGAATGCGTACGCCTACGCAAGCATATGCGCCAAGATTGAGCACATGCTCCAGTGAGAATATCGGCTCTTTTGAAAACGGAGTGGGTAACGGGACTCATCGGGCATGCTCGTTAAAGCGCGATAAGTCGAGTTTCCCGGCGATGAGGAACAGGACAGTCCGCATGGTTTCGAAGCGAGCGTACCCGCGTGCTTTGCGTTTGGCGGCCTGAAACAGGCCGTTGATGGCTTCGATGAAGCCGTTGGAGTGGCGCGTCTGAGTCCAGGCAACAATGCCCTCGAAGTGTCGGCGAATCAGTCGCGCGGCGTCCTTCATCGGTTCGACCTTACGAAACTCAATCCAGTCCATCTGCATCTGATGTCCCGGCTCCGTGTCGAATCTGACCACCGGGTCGGGGCGTGCAGCGGATCGAAGCTTCTGCAGATACTCCTGCACCCGGCGTAAGCCGCCCGTGTAGCCGCGCTGCTCAATCTCCCGCTTGAGCACCGTCGCCGGAATCCAGTCCGGCTTCGCTGCTTCGACGCGGCCCTGCAGATAGGCCTTGAAGGGTGCAAGCTTGCCGACGACTGGTTGACGGGCCTTACGCTGCGGCGGACCCGATTCCAGATACTTCCTGACTGTGTTGACTGCCATGCCGGTCTCGACAGCAATGTCCCGGAGGCTGTTTCCCTGGCGACGCAGAATCTCGATTTCCATGTACTCCTCGTAGCTGATCACGGGCCGCCCAAAAGGAGCAACCCTACAACGAGGCGTATCAATTCCTAACTGCGTTGCTGTATCAATTTACAACTGCGCGCGACACTGCCGCCCGAACTCACTGCCGCCTTGCAATGCCAACCCGGTAGAGCCGTCAAATCCCTCTTCCAGAACGAAGATGGTCTTCAGCCGTCCCCCCAAGATCCTCAGATCCTTTCATGCCCCATCGGGACCCGGACAGCCAGCCACTCGAAGATTGATAGACGTGTCCTCCGGCAGCATTGGTCACAGCGATCAGGCCTTGATCAGATACGCCATACAGGTGCACGAAGCACCACAGCAGGCTAGCAATGGAAATTCTGTTCACTCTCTTCATGTTGTCTACTTATTTCGTTATCCTATTTTGTATGAACGATCATCGCGATCTAACTTTGTTCCCTGCTCCTCTGAATGACAGTTGCGCGCATTACTCCCGGACCGGTATCGTTTGACCTCCCAAAGGTAGCGAGGTGCGCACGCTTGTTCCAACAATGACGGTGTACACTTCTCGTGACGGGCGTTCAATCTTGATTTTCGAATCAATCAATCGGTCGCATGCCTATGACAGACCCATCTCACGACCTTATCGACGCGAAGGACGCAATGGCCGCCCTCGGCGTGAAGGCACAAACGCTTTATGCCTATGTAAGTCGCGGACTGATCCGCACCGTCAACCCGGATAAACGAAAAGCCAGTCTTTACTACCGAGAAGACATCGAGGCGTTACAGATGCGAGGTCGATCCAGGCGGGCACTCGACTATGCCTCGCAGCGCGCACTCCGGACTGGTGGCGGTGCAGTCATGCAGTCCGCGATTACGGATCTCACCCCCGAAGGCCCCCGGTATCGGGGGCAATCCGCGGCCCAGCTCGCCCGCTCCGGGCGGTCCTTTGAACAGTGCGTAGAGCTCTTGTGGAGCGGCCTCCTCCCGCAGATACCACCGCAGTGGGCGCCGCCTCAAGTCGATCCACGCTTTCTCGAGTTCGCGCGTCTTCTGTGTCCTATCGCCGCTATCAATAACCCCCGCAGGTTGTTTTCCCTTCTTGTCGAGGCACGGGCCGCATCGCTCGGCTATGACCCGGAGATGGCCGCCGGCGCACCAACGCTGGCTGCACGCAGTGTCGTGCAGACCATGGTCGGCACCACTGGGATGCTAAGAGACAGACCAGCCTACTGCGCGATGAAGACCGGCGAGTCGATCGCCCAGTGGGTAGTGCGAGCCCTGGGTGGTGCTAAAGGGGAAGAGGCGACGCGTGCGGTCGACGCAGCGCTCGTGCTCTGTGCAGACCACGAACTGGCGCCGTCGACTTTCGTTGCTCGCATTGCGGCGTCCGCCGGTGCTGACATCCATTCATGCGTTAGCGCAGCGCTGGGCTCGTTCGAAGGCATCCAGACAGGCATGGGATGCGATATCGCCGAAGACCTTCTGCGACGGGCGACGTCGCCGAAAGAGTACCTGGCGCGTATGAGACGCGCGGCAAAGAACAAGGAACCGATGGCCGGATTTAATCATGCGGTTTACCCATCGGGAGATCCGCGAGGCGAGTTCTTGCTGCAACTATGTGAGGAGGTTCGTAAAGCTGATCCGGAGGCGGTTCGCGCGTTACGCTGTGTACGGGCCGCGCAAGATGAACTGGGTGCGACACCTAGCCTGGGGATTGGCCTATCTGTCCTGTCGATCACACTCGGCCATCCCCCTCGCTCGCCCGGTGCAATCATGGCCTTGGCCCGAAGCGCGGGCTGGATCGCACACGCCTACGAGCAGCGAATGGCGGGATTCCTCGTTCGGCCGCACGCAAAATACGTCGGGCTCTAAGCGCGAGGCTTCACGTTTCGGCGCCTCGCCAATCGAATCCGACTGCGCACGGCCTACAACACTGAGTTCACGAACGCGGCCATGTGCATACCGAGAAGATCGTGCACCGGCAGGTTGACATTGAACACACACGAGAAGTGGTTATGTCCGGACAAGAAGGCGTATCGCACGGGGAAATCCGCCGAAGCGCAATGCATTCGGATAGCTACGCTTTCCCCCTGCTCCTGAAACAGCGTCGGTTCAAATTGGTTAATGGTAACCAGCAACGGGATGCTCAGTGCGGCGAGCCGGTGCGACGACGACATCTCGGCGTATTCCGCTTTGTCCGTGCCGAAATATGCGGTCGGAACACGCCCCACTCTGGACAGCGCTTCGACATCGTATAGACCGGAGCACAACACTGCCGCGGCAACCTTCTCTCTTGCCGGCCCGAGCCGATCAAGCCGCGCGAGACACGTCGCCACATGAGATGCGCCCGCAGAATGGCCGACCACGATTAGCCGATCCAGTTTCCCGCCACAGGGCAGCGCGTTTCCAGCCAGCCAGTCAATGAGGCTCCCGACGTCGTCACCGCCTGCTGGCCATTTGTGTTCCGGAGCTAGTCGGTAGTTCATCGTGACGCCGATGAAGTCATTCCGTACAGCCCACCATCCGACATTGTCGTAAATCCGCTCTGGGACAATCTCTTTGTCGCCCCTGACAAAGCCCCCACCATGCACGAAGATGATGATCGGTCGAGCTTGGCCATCCGGTTCGGCAGGCGAAAAAATGTTACAAACGTGCCGTTGGTCAGGACCGTACCGCGCGTTACGCGTAACCCGACCTGGACCGGATCGATGAAATGGCCTGTAGAGTTCCAGGGTCTCAGCCATGACTTCAGGATTCACGTCGGCGCCCACGCTCCGAAGGTCGCGAATCAGCGAAGCCGTGTAGAGATTGTCGTTCAGTAGTTCCATATCTTGAACACCCGCAAGAACAGTGGCCTGGCGCGGCGCTGAAACGGAGCGCCCATCGCCAGGTTTGAAGTCGAACCGCTAAACGATCTTTAGTCAGGGCATTACACGCCCGCCGCTAACCTGGATCGTCTGACCGGTGATGTAACGGGCGCCAGGACTCGCCATAAACAGACATACCGCTGCTACGTCTTCGGGCGTGCACAGGCGCTTGAGTGGTGTTATTTCGGTCAACGCCTCCGTATCAAGCCAGCTCGTGTCCCCGTCTTCGCCGCCATGGCCGGTCCCTCCCGCAAGGAACGGCGTCAGCATGCCGCTCGGCGCAACACAGTTGGCTCGAATGGCCGGAGCGTTTTCAAGGGCGAGACCCTTGATCATGTTTGCGACCCCGGCTTTGGCCGCTCCATACGGACCGAAACCCTCTGGGGGCAAAGTTCCGTGCAACGACCCGATTGCCGTGATACTGGCATTTCGGCCTTTCTTCAAGAGCGGCAAAGCGTTCGTACAGATGAGTGCCATTTGCAGCAGGTTCAATGACAGGAAGCGACTCCAGTCCGCCCCGGAAAACGTCTCGAAGCGCCGCGGCGGCGAGACACCAACCCCGACGGTGTTGACGAGAGCGTCAATGCCTTCCCAACGCTCGCCGAGCCGCCCATAGGCTCCTTTCACCTGATCCTCGTCAGTCACGTCTACCTCGAACTTGAGCACTGCCGGTGGCAGGTCGTGGCGCTTGAGCGAGGCCGGCAAGTCGAACACTGCCACCTCAAGACCGTTCATCAGCGCCGCATTCACCAGAGCTTGCCCAATTCCGCCGCAGCCGCCTATTACAAGCATGCGCGCACCAGACGGTGGCGCAAGGCGGGTAAAGTCGATTGGGGTTGAGGCTTCTTGCATCGTCATAGATAAACTCCAATTGAACTGATTCTTTTGTGATTCACTGGCATTTCTCCGGCGCGCCTAGACCCCTGCCGTAATCCGGCTCTTAGGTGCGTAGCTCCAAACATGAGGCGCCGTTCCATTGCTGATCAATTCGAGATCGGCAAGCCAACGTTTACGGACCGAGATGATCCCCACATCGGCCCGGCCGAGGTGCTCCTTCGCGCGATCAGGCGCGACGCCCTGTCCTTCGAGAGCGACGTGATCTTCGAGAATGATGTCGTAGTACGGATCATGTTCACCCATTTGAGCCTTCGCCTCCTCCAGGGTGAGCGCGCCTCGGAGCACCTCTTCCGCCAGATCATCGACAGGCGGCACCGGTAGCGACCGCACATGGCGGCGTCTTTCGAGATACTGCTGCCTTGCATCACCCTCCACATGAACGTGCGTCAGCGCAAAGGAATAGTGGCTACCGTCATCAATCGGCACGCGCCACACCCAGTAGTCGATCCATTCTCCTTCGACCTGTTCTTCGCCGAATGGTGTCTTGACGCGCAGGATATTCGGGGCGAGCCATTCGGAAATCCGGATTTCGCCGTTATGCCTGTCTTCGAATAACACTACGCCCTCAGGGATCTCTTCCACGCTCAGATCCGGAATATCGAGGATCTTGTGGAACACCTGCTTATGTGTGTAGGAAACATGTATCGCATCGAGCGCATTGTCGACACCGGAAAAAAAGTTGCAGCGGCGCGTGTAGACGTAGGTCTCAACCAGTGCGTTTGCGTCCAGTTCAGTAAATGTCGGGAAGGGAGGCGGCTCCCCGTCGCCGAGAAAGGCAAAAACGAGGCCGTGAAAGACTCGCACTGGCCAGCTGCGCAATTTCACCTTGCTGCAGAACAGCCGGTTACCCTCTCCCGGCTGCTCGACACATTGGCCGGTCTCGTCGTAACGCCATCCATGATATCGGCACCGGATAGTCTCGCCCTCAACCCAACCCGCTGACAGTTGCGTTCCGCGATGCGCGCAACGCTGGGCGATCAGGTAGGCGCTGCCGCTTTCTCCACGGTAGATCGTATAGTCGTCACCCATGATCCGCAGCGGCTTTGCCTGCCCCGCCTTGAGGTCTTCCAGCAAGGAAACGGGTTGCCAGAACATCCGCATGTACCGCCCTCCGAGGGTGTCTCTGCCCGTCGAAATAAGGTTATCCAAGTTCATGATTTGTCTCCATTTTTCCACGGGTAAGCCCGTTGGCCATTGTTTTCGCATACTCGCGGGCCACATACGCATCGATCACCACGACGTGTCCTGCTCGCACGCCACTGGCTCCTGCGTCCAGTGCCGACCACAACTCGTCGACCGACTTTACGGGGCCGATACCCTGCGCCCCGAGCGACCTCGCCAGCATGGTTATGTCGGCGCCCTCAATACGCTGCCCGATTCCCTTGTTCTCCACCGGTCGATCACGCTGTAGCGCTACACGCTCCTGGTGCACTTCGTCATTGAAGAACGACCGGTTGTTGGCCACCACAATCAGCAGCGGTACTGCGTAGTTCACCGCCGTCCACAGCGCTGTTGCCCCCATCAGATAGTCGCCATCTCCGAGCACCGCTACGGGTAGTCTGTCACTTCCCTTCAGCGCAAGCGCCGCTCCGACCGCCATGCCAGGCCCAGAGCCAACGCCACCTCCGCCGTCATAACCGAGATAGTCAAGAGGATGCCCGATCGGATGAGCTCCCCCGGGCCACCCCAAATTCGTACGGATCAGACAGGTCGGCGCCTCCCGTTGCAAAAAGACGCTGGTTGCAGAAGAGAAGTCGGCTAAAGACATGCCGTCAATTCCCGGGGCCCCAGATCGCCGCAGGCCCCTCGAATCATTCTGGCGAGATTGCGGTGCCAGCAAAGGCGCGCTCGTTGAGCGCAGTTCGTCAAGCAGTTGTCCGGCGAACTCGTCCGGGTCGCACAATAGATACGTATCCGCCGGCGCAACCGCCTGCTGCTCGCCGCCCACGCCGTTGTGCAGGGTCTCATCCAGTGAAACATGCATCAGATGCGCCGGGCATTCGCCGTCACCGAATGCCTCGCGAAGCGTTCCGGCGAGATCGATCCAGTCGAGACTCAGTATCAGATCAGCGGCACGCAAGGCCGCGATGCCATCACTGTCCAGAAAATAACCGGGTTGCGCAGCATGCAACGGGTGCCACGTCGGAAACGCGGCTGCCAGCTTGAAATCCGTCAGCACTTTGGCGCCGGCATGTTCAGCAAGCCGTACGCGTCGCGCCCAGTCTCCCTCGTCGCGCGAGCCCCGGCCTACGAGAACGAGGGGATTCGCGGCAGTGCGCAGTTTCTCCGCGGCGGCCTTGACGTCGTGCGGCCTTGCCGCCGGCCGGTTCGGTACGCGATAGCGAGCAAGCCGTGGCAGCGGTGGCGCAGACTGAACCTCGGCCTCCTGGAGCTCGCTATCGAAGCAAACATAGGTCGGCCCTCGCGGCCCGGTACAGGCAATCCGGTGCGCGCGCATCATGGCGTCCCGGGCGGCCTCCAGCGACGTCGGCTCGCCGTCCCACTTAACGAAAGCCCGAATCATCGCGGCCTGGTCCTTGGTCGTATGCAGCCAGTCGATCCACGGACGCCGCTTCGCCGCATCGACCGGGCCGGTGGCGCCGAACACCATGACCGGGACACGATCGCAGTATGCGTCGAAGATCCCCATTGACGCGTGCATCAAGCCGACGTTGGCATGCACGAAGGCGCCCATTGGCCGCTCGGTGACCTTCGCATATCCATGCGAGATCGCGATTGCATGCTCTTCGTGCAAAACAGTGAGTATTTTCGGACCATCGTCGCCGAGATAATTGACGAGACTATCGTGAATACCCCGGTAGCTCGACCCGGGATTGAGCGCGATGAACTCGAGACCAATGTGCTTCATCAGTCCTGCGATGTAATCGCTGCCCCACGTACGGGTCGTTTGACTGTTCATTAGCATCGTCATTAACTATCACCGAAAAGTAATATTGACGTTCTTGACCTGCGTGAAAGCCAGCAACTCCTCCTTGCATTCCTCACGGCCCATTCCGGAATGCTTGTAGCCGCCGAACGGCGCGCCGATGAAATGAGTCGAAGAATTGTTGATCCAGACATACCCCGCTTCCACCCGGGCCGCCGCCGCGTGCGCCACCTGAAGGCGGTTAGTCCAGATCGATGCAGTGAGCCCGTATTCCACGCTGTTGACCGCCGCGAACAGTTCCTCTTCGTCGGACCACCGCAAGACCGAGAGCACAGGGCCGAAAACCTCTTCCCGGGCAATTCTCATCGCTGGCAAGACGTCCGCGAGGATCGTTGGTTCGAGGTAAAACCCTTTCGCAAGTTGCGGATCGCGCGGGCGGCCTCCGCCGAACACTACGCGCGCGCCCTCCTGCACCGCCCCGGCGATATACATCATGGCCTTGTCGAGTTGCTGACCCGAGATGACTGCGCCCATCGTCGTGCGCAGATCCGTCGGCAGTCCCGGATAGTGCGCTGCCCCTGTCAGCTCGACGATGCGATCAAGCACCACGTCATGGATAGACTCGTGAAGGAAGAGTCGGCTGGTCGATCCGCAGGACTGGCCGCACCACGTAAAGTTCATCCCCCGAACGGCGCTCGCCGCTGCCGCTTCGAAGTCCGCGTCGGGGTAAACGATCATCGCATTCTTGCCGCCCAGTTCGAGCAATACCGGTTTCAGTCCTTCGGCAGCAGTACGCATGACGGACTTGCCCGCCGCGACGCTTCCGATCAACGCGATCGCGGCAACGTCGCTGTGCGCTGCCAGGTATGCACCGGTATCGCGATCTCCCGTCACGCAATTGAGCACACCGGTAGGGAAGACATCTTCGAGCAACTCGAACAGCCGAAGCGTCGACAAAGGCGCCTGCTCGGGCGGCTTCACGATGACGGTGTTGCCTGCGGCGAGCGGCGCGGCAATCTTGCCTGCGGCGAACATGAACGGATGATTGAATGGCGTGATTCTCGCCACCACACCGAGCGGCTCGCGCAACGTGTAATCGAGCGAGCCGTTCTCGGTAGGGATCGTTTCGCCTTTCAGTTCGAGCACGAGGCCGGCGAAATACTCCAGTTGCGTGGCGGCGACGTGAGCGTCGTCCATCATCTGGCGCACCGGATTGCCGCAGTCCGCTGCGTCGATAAGCGCCAGCTCTCTGGCGTTGGCCCGAATGATCTCTGCAACGCGACGCAGCTTCGCCGCGCGCTCGAGCGGAGGCGTAGCACGCCAGGCCGGGAACGCGCGAAGCGCCGATGCGACAGCGCGGTCGATGTCCCGTTCACTCGCCACAGACCACGTGCCCAGATCCTCCCCGCTTCCCGGGCTGTAGCTGCGCTCGCTTCTCCCCGACCCTGCCTGCCACGCCCCGTCGTAATAGAGGCCCCGTTGCTGGGGTAGATTCGTGGCCACCAGGGCGGACAGATCATGTTCGATCGGCGCGGTAGACATATTGAATTCCTTTGACGACATAGTTTGACCGTGTAAGTTATCGACTCATCTTCCGCTCCCCAAAGGGAGTCAAGGATGGAATGAAGATAAGCCGCTGGTCGTCAGGATTCAATCTTGATTCGGAAATCAACTAATTAGCGGTTTTTCCCTAGAGGGTGCGTCGGCACCGTTTTTTCCGGCGGCCCAGGGAACGGTGCGCTCATCAGCGGTGACCGTTGAGAAAGTCGAACCAGTCGTGCACGTATGCGCAACCGTGATCGGGAATGCCCGAATCCGCGACCGCTTCCGGTCGAAGAGTGTCCTCGTTGGCTGATGGAAGGCTAACGCAGGCGATCGCCAGGCCGGTCACGACCGCAGACAAACCGACAAGTCCAGGCTGCGGTCCGCCAGACCGAACTGACCGAACCGAACGCACTAACATACGCTGCCCGTTCAGTCATTGATAAACCTATTCTGGAAACTCGCCGGTCCGCTCGTCTGCCGATACAGCTTCACGCGTGCGCAACGCTCTCTTTGAACGGATCTCTCACCTGCCGCACCCCGGCGAGTCCAAGATCGCTGACGTAACGTCGCACGTCGTCACGACTGACGCACGGTACGCGCCGCGGCAGGTCGATCAGAGCCGATAACTGAGCAAAACGCTGCTCGAATGCAAATGTATCGAAGCGGTTCCGCATTGCGGTGTCGAGTGGCGTCCGCAAACCGGTCCACTGACACCAGCCGGTGCATCGCTGAACGGCGCCAGCGAGCACGCTTCCAACTCTCGCCGAGCACTGGCCAATTCCTCGGCCAACAGGTTTTCATCGGGCAAGACGGTCTGATATTCGGCGGCCAGTACCTTATTGGATAATCCTTCCAACGCGTAACGCGCCACCGCCGCGTTGGTGCGGACACACAGGATCAAGCCCACCGATGAATTCTCACCGGGCAGCATCCAGTGCTCACTAGGCCGTGTTCACATTTACGAGTGGTCCAAACGAGCATGCAAGGGACGCGAACACGAGATAGCTGTCGGCGAGCTTGTCATACCGAGTGGAGACACGGCGAAAATGCTTGATACGGTTGAAGAAACGCTCGACGAGGTTGCGTGTGCGGTACAACGCTCGACTGTAGCGGCGCTTTGCCTTGCGATTCGAGCGCGGCGGGATGACGGCCTTCGCCCGCGCGGCTCGAATGTGATTCACGAAGGCATCCGAATCGTAGCCCTTGTCTGCGACGACTGCCCCGGTGCGCAGATGCTCCACCAGTTCTGTGGCACAGGAGATATCGGCAACCTGTCCTTCAGTGATGATCAGTCGCAACGCACGACCTGTCGAGTCCACGGCCAGATGCAGCTTGGTACTCAATCCGCCACGGGAACGCCCCAGCGCTTGTGGCCCACTTTTTTTAAGGCCCCGGCCGAATGCTGGTGCGCGCGCACGATCGTTGAATCGATCAGGACGTGCTCGATTTCCGGCTGGTCTGCCAGTGCATTCACAACCCGCTGCCATACGCCCTTGCTTCGCCAGCGCGAGAAACGGATATATACCGTATGCCATCGGCCGAACTCCGCGGGAAGATCGCGCCATGGACTGCCGGTGCGGGCAATCCACAGCACCGCTTCGAGAAACCAGCGATTGTTCGATGCCGTCCGACCCCGGTCGCTTTCCTTGCCCGGCAAGATGTCTCGGACCTTGTTCCATACTTCATCGCTCAGTAACGTTCGTGCCATCCCGCCTCGTCGTGCAAAAGACAAGATGTAAACACAAATCTTTAAATGTAAACAGCCCCTAGCATATTTGCAGTACATGTGCATTTCCCGACATTGGCGTGATTAGTTCCGTGAGCGTCAGGTCGATGATGACCAGGTAGCGAAGACGCCGGTGGAAGAACAGCAGATCGACGCGGGACCAGCTCTCGCCGATGCGAAGGCGACGCTACGCCCAACGAAAGCGAAGTCGCCACCGAGGTCCAGCAAAAAGTCCACCAACCTGTGGATCAGCGCGTCCTCGAGGTGTGATTCGGAATACTCGTCTTTAAGATTGAGGAATTCGAGAACGTAGGGGGGCCTGATCGCCTCGTCTTGGGTAACCAGATCATTGGCTTGCGGGCGGCTGCCTTTTTCCAGCATCGCGCTCTTGTTCTTGGAAAGCAGGGCACGGGTGTAGAACTGAGTGGCTATTTAGCGATCGAGCCGACGTACGCACCAGCCTCCGCGTAGGGTCTCGCCTTCGTAGAACTCGCGCTCTTCCACCGAACGGGTGCGACTTACCAAAAGAACGTAGTGCGACCATGAGAACATGTTGCGACCATGACATTGGGAACGCCGTAGCCAAAACTACTCAAGGCTTAACGTCCGAGCCGGCGTCTCGGGTTTTTTCAGACACGACCGTGGGTGGCAACTTCCGAGACAGCGTCTCGGAAATCCGGCCTGGCGGGTAGCGTTGCGTGCGCACCATCTCCTGACGTGTACCGGTGGCGATTTCGTAGAACGACCCCAAGTCTGTGCGCAGCGCCAAGTCGTGACAGTTGACCGACCGATGCCTTACCCTAAAGTTCGAGCATCACATGGTTCGCAAATACTTATTGATCACGCAGGGCTCTTGAACGTCGGTCTTTGTATCCGACATATCTCCGCGTTGCGGCCTCACCGGCGCCGCTCTCTGGCGGTGTGCAGAAGCCTCACGTGCCGCCGGGCGACCGGCGATGACGAACGGTGCATCGCCGACGATCAGGAGGTCAGCGATCCTGATCGCGGCAGGTTGATCAGGCGGCGTCGCTGCGACGCCGATGTGAAAGGGCTGCTCACCCTGGAAGCGGTCGTGACACAAAGCGAAACTGCGGGACCCAGAGGGTCGAATAGCAACACCGGCGTCTGGCCATCCACCCACCGTCTCGATGCCGAGGACCGACCGAAGGCGAAGGCGATGCGCGTACCGACCGATCGGAGCACTGACGCGCTGCCGCGACCCGATGGCACTCGTGGTTGGGAGGCCAGCGGCCGGCGCGCTGTCATCGCGTCGATCCCTGAAGACAGGCACCCGTTGAGGCGCGTCGTAAAGTGGGCTAACCTCATGAATCCCGGCGACCAGATCTTCCGACTTCGACCCATGCAACTCGATATTTTTGACGACAGCCGTGATGTGATGCTGCGCAATGATGTCCTGTCGGCATTGCAGCGCCACGATGCACTCGCCGCCCGCCCAGCGCTGCAGATCCTCAAACGCGAATATCCTGACGACGAAGCCTTGGTGGCACTCGACACGCTCGTGACTGCCCTCGAAGAACGTTGCGGCACATCGTTCGCGAATCACGACACTGCACTCGGCGAACGGGAAACAGTACTGGCCCGTCTCCGGCCAGCGGCGATCCGCGTGATGGGCGAGCGGACTGCCCTTATGTGGCTCGCGCCGTTCTGGGACGAGCTCGCACAGCGCGCCGCCAGTCTGTCATTCCGTGCAGCCCAACCCAACGCCCATGCCGCCCCGCTCTATCTTCAAGCGGGCAACTGGAAAGCGGCTGAATCTGCCGTCACGCGCATCGAATCCTGGCGACGTATTCCGGCGCCGCTGATGTGGATGGCCGAATGCCGGTACCGGCTCGATGGTCTTGAGGCCGCGTTGCCGCTCCTTGCCGAACTCGCATGGCTTTCTCCCAGCCGGTTCGATGACCTGCTTCGGCAGCTCGAAGACAATTCGCTGAACGCGCTGCGCCGGGCATTCGATGCTTCGTTTGAAGGAACGGGCGATATCACAGATCTCGCCTGGTTTCCGGCCTGGGCGCTGATCCAGAAAACCGGACTGGCACCGCTGCTGAAGCAGACAGACCCCTCACGTGACACCGGGCCTGAGCGCGCAGCAAGACTGGTGCTGCGACTGCTCATGCTCGAGCGCGAAGGCCGTCACCACGAACTGATGGACAGCCGCCGCGATCTGCGTGACCTTCACGAGGCACTCTACCGGCAGTACATGAAGACGCGCTGAACGTTGATGAACGCCGACAAACGGAATATCACACTTGAACTCACACCGATGGACCTTCGCTGCCCGTTTTCGGCGTAACGCCTTCGGCTGGAAATCCGCACTGCCCATCCAGCGCCTGAAGGAAGCGCTCGCCGAGATCCGGCAAATGGCACGCTCCGATGCGGTTCTTGCCGCCGAAGGCGCCGTGCTCCTGCTCGAAAGACTTTCTCCGGCACTGGAGCAGGTCGATAGTTCGTCAGGCGCGATAGGCACCGCGGTCAGCCGGACCATCGACGCACTCGTTCCCATAATTGCCCGTGCACAAGTTGATGCGGTGACCAGACAGGCATGGCTGGAACGGCTCTTCGAAGCGCTGCAGGAAGATCAGATGCCGTACATCGAACGCGTTGCCGACACATGGGGCGAACTTTGCGCGACGCCCGGGATTGCATCCGTCTGGGCGGACAGGCTGCTGCCCATCACCGCACATGTGATTGGCCCCGATGGACAAGGTGGATTTTTTGTCGGGACGACCGCATGCATGAGTGCCCTGCATGCGGCATTGCGCTTCGAAGAACTGCTCGCACTCGTGGACTCGGCGCGTATGAGGTCGTGGGGATACCGGCAATGGGGCGTCAAGGCACTGGTCGCGCTCGGCCGGCCCGCAGACGCGCTGCGTTACGCGGAGCAATCGCGCGATACATACACGCCGGAAAGTGCGATCGCCCTCGCCTGCGAGACAATCCTGCTCACTTCCGGCATGAAGGATGAGGCCTATCGCCGGTATGCAATCGCGGCCAACCGCGGAGGAACGTACCTCGCGACTTTTCGTGCGATCACGAAGAAATATCCGGAACGCTCGTCGGCGGCAATCCTGCAGGATCTCGTCGCAAGCGAACCCGGTGCGGAAGGCAAATGGTTTGCCGCCGCGAAGGATGCGGGACTCTTCGATCTCGCAGCCGCGCTCATCCAGACCAGCCCGGCCGATCCGCGCACGCTGATAAGGGCTGCACAGGAGTTCGCGCAGCGGCAACCGGCGTTCGCCATGACCTGCGGCATGGCCGCACTCCACTGGATCGACGCCGGCGCCGGTTACGAGATCACGGTCACAGATGTGCTCGATGCCCATGCGGCACTCACCGATGCTGCGTTAGTGAACGGCATTTCCCGCGACGCGCTCAACACGCGACTCCGGGAACGGTTCGGGCAACACACCGGTTCCGCGTTCGTCGCCAGGGTGTTGGCACCGTATGTCCGGTAACGGCGCCGCGGTGCAAGTCCCGACGAGGTAACCGGTGATGGGATGCGTGACCTAACGCTTGCCAGCGTTGACCGCGTCCTTGAACGCCTTCCCGGCAGTGAATTTGACCGTCTTGGCCGCCGCGATCTGGATCTCTTCACCCGTCGACGGATTGCGGCCCGTGCGGGCAGCTCGGGTGCCCTGGCTGAACGAACCAAAGCCGATCAGCTGCACGCTGTCGCCCTTCGTGACGGCCTGCGTGATGGCGCCGATCACCGCATCGATCGCTTCGCCGGTGACGCCCTTGCCTGCACCCGTAGACGCCGCGACGGCATCGATCAGTTCCTGCTTGTTCATCAGACATTCTCCTATGAAGTTCAAGTAAATTTAACCTTCCCGCCAACGTGACACAGGAAGCGCACAGCACGACCGCATACCCTAACCTGGCCGGCGTGCCGCGCACAAGTGCCGACGTTCGATAATCATCGGGCGATCGCCAGAAGCACGCACTTCTTTCCTGTGTCGCGCCGGAGCAGGGTCATTGCCATTGTCGTCCGGCGCAAAGTACAGGCGTGCGACCGCCGCAGCGGGGTGAGATTCCTACGCGTGTAGCCGCGCCTGCGGGTGAGGATTGGAACTGGTTGGCCATCAGAACATCCTGAACTCGTCGAGAGGCAGACCATTCTTCTCGATGTAGTCGTTGTAGCACGCGATCGCTTCGGCGTTCTCCTTCTGCCAACGAGCAGCCCGCTCATCTGCGCCAGTGGCGTTGACATCCGACGGGCCGCCTTCCTGCCCAGGCGCTGTCATGGGATTGTCTCCATCATTTTCGCGTCCGCGAAAATCATCCGGCCGTAAAGCCTTGATTGTTGCCGTCGTGCTCACGTGTCACTCGCTGTTTTCGCGTCCGCGAGAATCTCACGGGCGATGACTTTTCGGCATATCGAGCCGGAACGTGGTCGAGCGCCGGGCGCTCATCGTTTGGCGAGCGCCGCAAGGACTTTCGCATGCGTGGCCATGACGCGCCGAGCCGCCGCCATCCATACGCGACGTCGCTCCGACCCGTTCAGGTCGATTTTGGCGGGCCTAACCGGCAGTCGCGGCGAAATCAGCCGGACGCCATACCTTTTCTCGATTTCCGCCGCTACCAGCCTGGGCATTTCCATTGTGCTCTCCTCGACCATCTTCCAAAAAACCTGCCGGCCACACAGAGCCGGCCGGAGCCAGAGCATCCTGGCCAATCAGTGACAGCTCTTGAGCCGCCACAGCGCGAGCATCGCGACGGGCCAGACACGCGGGTCGTTCATGGGCACGTCCTTCGTTCCGCTGTGCCCGACGGCGTCGGCGTCGCCCGGGGCAGGCGCCGCAACGCGTCCGCCAGAGATATCGCCCCACGCCCCCCGGAATTTGGCTGTTTCCGTTAAATTAGACGCAAACACTTGGAGATGCCTTGCTGGCACGCCGTGCAACTGCCGTGCCTCTCTGCATCCAGAAAGCGCGCGATGCATTACCCTGCGAGGCGCGACCGACGAGTCGTGTCGCCACGACCGGCCAACAGCCCTTCAATGGAAATATCCTCGTCGATGGCGTCCCAGTGCAGGCCATAGCGGCCAATATCGCAAGCGGCTCGCTGCTCGGGTG
The DNA here is from genome assembly GCF_003610295.1 of Paraburkholderia sp. BL23I1N1. NCBI lineage: Bacteria > Pseudomonadati > Pseudomonadota > Betaproteobacteria > Burkholderiales > Burkholderiaceae > Paraburkholderia > Paraburkholderia sp. BL23I1N1. The sequence continues at coordinate 5,107,411 of NZ_RAPV01000001.1, read as the reverse complement.
TGGCGAGCAGCAGGCGAGGGAATCAGGCCCGCGGCGCGCCGAGTGTGCGACCGTCGTCGACCTGTTCGACCCACATGGTGCTGTCATCGAAACGGACTTCCCTAGCTGAGATGCTCATTCCCGGCCTTCCCGGTTTCGTTACCCGGGTCCAACTGGCCGTTTCGCGACAGCGGTCCTGTATGAACGTCGCCTCGTACTGCTCGATCAACCGCACGAGCGCCGCCAGCCGGTCGCCGTCCGGCGAGCCGCGCGCCGGATCGAGGTCAATCAGCATCGAAACGGTTCTAAGCGCCTGGCGATACTCATCGTCGCTTTCGATGCCATGCCCGGCCATGGTTCCCTCCGGGGAAAATACTGCCACTGTACTGTCCTGCGGCGGTCGCGATTTACGGGAGGTCCGGCACCCGCCCGTCGAACCAGTCGGACCAGTCCCAGGCACAAATGCAGTCGCCGCAGCCATCCGGGTCGAACAATGGCAGGCCCCACATCCGCCACCACTCCCTCAATTCGTCCTGTAAGGACTGGGGCACGTCGGCGATCCGCACGGCGTACGGCTCACCTGCGTTCTCAACAACAGGCACGACTCGCTGCAGAACCTGACGGTCGTCCCGGGTCAGAGGGGTGTGCAGGCCCAGCGCGAACCGCAGCCGCCGTCGTTCCCATTCCGGCTGCAGGAACCGGTAAGCCCCGAGAGCGTCAGCGCTGCAGCCGCGCTTCGCCACCATCGTCCGTTGGGCGCCAGCGGGGAGATCCAGAACATGCTGCACCTCGTAGCGTTCCACTTCGCTCGCCAGCGCCAGCAGTTGGTCGTCCTCCAGCGTGCCGGGCGCCGGGGCAGGTCGGACCAGATCGAGGAGCGTCTGCCGGGCTTTACGATATTCCAGGCCATTCTGGATGAGTTGCACGGTCACGATGGTTCGCTCCGGAAATTTCTGCCAGTGGACCGGCCAGCGGGCCGTCTGGTGTTCATTACCATCTCTTCTGGGCGAGGTTCGCACGATCGAGTCAGCCCAGTTCAACGGCCCGCAAAGCGAAATCCGCGTCGTAATCGGTCGTAGCTCACCTGCAATTTTTTCGCGCGCGCGAAAACATTCACGGGCAATGACTTCTCTTACCGAACAGAGAAGGTGTTGCCGTGAGAGCTCGCATCGGCCCGGCCGGTCGCCGATTCACCAGGACGTCTCGGGATCGCCCAGAAATTCCTCTCTTGCAACCTTGATCACGCGAATCGGGGCGTTCGCAAATACGTCCGCCGGCGTCTGCCCATCGAGCAGTGCATGCGACGAATAGAGCCAGAAAGCACGTCGCCAGCCTCCGCGATCGTCCTTGTTCGCTGGCAGGACGGCGAGGAGTTCAGCAACGTCCTTCCGGAGGGTGCCCGAGCGATTAAACTGGAAGTCCGGATAGATGAACCGATGCTGGGGCGCAGACCAGACACCGAGAAGAGCGCCTGTCGCTCGTGCCTGGATCGCGTACGCCGTATCCTCCTGTTCAGGCGAAAGGCCCGCCAGTTCGGCAACACGACGAGCGTCGGGCCATCCTTTTCCAAGCAGCTCGTCGCGGAACCCGATCGCCACCGTCGTGGCCGGGTCATGCTCAGGATGGTCTGTCATGGAGCAATTCCGAAGGATCTTGACTTTCAGATCCCCAGCCGGGGACCGCGGCCTTGTTGGCGAATGACAAAAGTTTCAGCCTTGTTTCCGGGCCAGCGCGGCTGATCTTCGCGCGCCCACCAATCTCCTTCTACCCCAGACAACGGTAGCCGACCTGGCAGCTCCAACAAGTCGCTCTCCCCTTGCACGTTCCGATCTGCCACGTAGACATGCACCTCGCGCGGCTGCTCATTGAATGAGACGAAAACAAGCGGCACATCATCTACCCGAAGATACATCGCATCGCTATCCCGGTCGCGGAAAACAAGGTTGGCGCCCTTCCTTCCTACCGTCTCTGCGACGACGTTCGCAATCGCTTTCAACGATACCCGCAAAACAACAGCGGGCTCCATTTTGCCGGGCGCGGCGAGTTCCTCAGGACGAATCAGCCTATATGGATGGCCCATGGCGCGACTCCGACCACGTCAAGTGGAACGATCACAACATCATCGCCTGACGGCAAGGTAACAGCAGCCGTACCGAGGGTGCCGTCAGGTCGGACCAGACACGCTCACTTATGGTAAGCGTTCGATCGAACCGCTCACGCCACTGTCTGTAGTGATCCCAAAAGCCCGCAAATCAGGTTGACGCTCAAACGATCGTACGAGCCCATCGCGGGAATTTCCCAGTGTGCCTCGGGACACGATCACCGCTGCCATCACACCACGGTCTGCTCAGACGCGCAACTGCTGAGCCCAACTCATGCCTTCATCTTCTGCGAGAAATTTCAGCCCCCATACTACATCTCTTCGGAGACAGCAATCGACCAGATCCTGCAGGATGTTCAGCCGAATATTCCTCAGGCTCCCAATGAGAGCTCTCACGTCTTCTATCAAGACCAAATCCAGCGAGACGCTCACGTATTCGAGAATTGCGCGTTCCGGAACCGAAACAAGCACTTGTGGATGGCGCCACGCAAGCGGCTTCAATCCGTAGCTTTCGTCCATCCGCGTATCGAACAGAGGGTGGGAATAGTAGAAACACACAAGCCGCTCCACCGCCCAGGAAGGAATGCTGCAATATCCGCGACCCCACAAATCAATCCGGTCGCGAAAGCGCAGATGATGCATCATTCGGTGCCATTCCAGCGCTGTCCTTCCTCCCACGTGGAGATTCGAAGTGTATGCCTGCAAATAAGCAATTGTTCCGTCAATGCCTGGCTGGTCTCCACGTAGCAGATAAGCGTCCTCGGACAGCTGTCGCAGCCACCCTTGTTTTACGAGTTCGCCAACCTGCCGTGCGTCAATTTCAAGCTCCGCGAAGTAGCGTAAGCCCAGCGGCTGCGACCGCGGCGCGAAGTCCATGAGGAACTGCACGATTTCTGTTGCGTTCAGCATGTTGGATCCTCTGTTGGTTACCCTTGATGCCACGCGATGCACTGGACGGTGCCTGACCATCCCCGAACATTGCGCCGCGCCGCCGGTCGTACAGATGCTGCTCGGGTACCCTCCATTTCAGACGGCTGCATCGTATGCGAGATATGGATATCTCCAAGGCGTGACGTTTTGTGGCGCGGAGCTTTGCGTTGCCTCAGGCAGCTTCGTCGCAGAGCGGATTCGATCAGAAGCAGTTGATGGTCCATCGTTTTCACGGTGAAAAGTTTCGGCACACGAGCTGTTTCGCCCAATCCAAATCTTCATCTTCCCCGATAAACTTGAGCGCCCGGACAACATCGCGCCACGGGCAGTGATTAACCAGTTTTTGCTGCACGTCGAGGCGGACGTCTCGCAGCATGCGCACGGGATTGACGTTGTCCTCGCGCAGCCTTTCGTCGTGCACAAGACCGGCCGGATATAACAGGATGGCGCGCTCTGTGACTGCCGCCGGCTCGCACTACGAGCGTGCAAGGCTGGAATCGCAAACTTCGCCGGCAAGGCATCGTCGCATAGCCGGTCGCGCTCGCATGTGAGCAACAGCACCTCTTTCGCCTACGAAGGAAACCCGAAGGGCACGGCGCCCACAAATTGATCCGGAGACGTGCGTACAGGTAAAAAATAGCGTACGCCTTGCATGTCCGCTGCGGCCTTGCCGCTCACATGAAGGCCGGGAACGCGTCGGACTAAAAAAGGCAACGGCACCCTCGATAGCTGGCGAAGCACCTCTGAGCAGGTAGGCGTCGTCAGAAAGTTGCCGCAGCCAGCCACCCCGTTACGAGATCCGACGCTTCGACCGACGTCACGCCGTACTCGGCAAGGAGGCCCACATCGAGCGGCTCTCCGCGTGGCGCGAAATCCATCGGAAGGTGGACCAACCTGGTGATGTCCCTGATGTCGGATTCGACTACCGTGCGTCCACAACCGGTTCATTGCAATCCTGTGCGTCCAGGTTGAGTGCAAGCTGCAACGAGGCGTCGTTGGAAAGACAATGCTGCAGCCGGGAGCAGGGATGCAGATTGCCCTCTTCCGTCCTGTACCAGTAGTCATATGCCGGCGCGATAACTTGCTGCTGGGTCAGCAAGCCTGTCACGCGCCGCATTCGCGCAGATGGCCGGTCATCGGCGGGCGCATCCATCACGTACACGGAGAAGGTCCCTGGCGTCAGTTCACTCGCGATATCGAGAAGCGCCACCGGGTCGACGACCAGCAACCCGTCGGGCAGCGCGTCGGTCCGGTCAGGCTGGGGCGCGGGGAAAACCCAAAAACAGATCGTGTCGCCTGTCCATCCCACACACCTCCAAGGCTGGAACGGCTTCGCGATGGCGCGCCGGAACGCACTCGACTCGGCCCAGTTTGCATCTGTGAACAACATATCTCTCCCTTACGGTGACTTTGGAAAGCAAAATACACGACAAGACGACAATTAATGTTGTCTACCAATATAAAGTGATGTTATCAGATCGGCGCATTGAAGAGACTATTCCATGTTGGATGACAACATGAAATGGTGACTTTTGACTGCCGTGAACGAGCAGAAAAGTGCAAAGCATCTGGGGCGCGCATTGGCAGCGGCCCGAGCCGATGCAGAACTGACGCAGGAGCAGGTGGCCGAGCATCTCGGCGTTTTTGTCGAAACGGTAAGTCGCTTTGAGCGCGGCGCGCATTGGCCGACCATCCCGCGTCTACTGGAGCTAGCGGACCTCTACAAGATTCCGGTCTCGACGCTCCTCAGGCGCGCGTCCGACCGGCCAACAGATGTCAGCCTGGAGATCGCGGAGCAGCTCGCGCGGCTCGGCAGCGACGATCGCGCGTGGGTGGGAACGCTGGTCAAGGATCTATGCAGCCGGTTGCCACCCGCACACGAACACAGAACGGGCAACAAAGGCCCTGCACGTCGGTAGCGCGACTTTGGTCGTTCACTCCGCAGTGCGCGACCGGTGAGGTCCTCCGGGATCGCGACGGCACGCGCGAAACCCGCATTCTCCAGATTTGCACTGCTTGCCATTAAGGCGCGGGTCGTAGGTCGTCCTTGCTCGCGGCATACCCGTTCCCAAGCTGCGAAACGACCCGAGTTTCTTGTGTTAGAGATTTCGCCCCTGCCATCAAGCCAGGAAGCGGCACCAAAGCGGATTTGCGGTTATTCCTAGTTCCGTTGCCTGTCGCCGACAAGCGGATCGGCAACCCTCCAACTACCGCTTTCACTGTGCCGGGCGTTCCCGCAATAAGCTGGACCGTGTGGCTTTCTCACGCATAGTCAAGGCTAAAGGCACGACCCAGTTGGTCAGATGTCGACTTGCCTCAGCGACTCACGACAGGCGATCGCTCGCTTCCGATATTTTCGCGTGGCTTCGATCTCTCCAAGCATCTCACCAAGCTTTGTCTGTTCGCGCCTTGCATCGCCGCAGCCGCACTGAAGGCCAATCACCGCTCTAAACCTCTCTAAAAATTGTGCATCGCACAACGAAAATTGGCGTTGCCGCAGACTTTATTGTCTCTGAACGGCCAATTTCTGCTTCCCGCAGACTTTGTTGTCTCCCGATATATCGATGGCGATGTATAAGGTGATCAACTGTATGAAGATATCTTTAGATATATCTAAAATTACAAATCCGCATATCAAAATGATCAAAATAGCCGAACCGTCAGCGTGCCCGGCCCCCTTTCATCCACGAAGTGGGGGTGCAAAAACGTACCAGCCTCCCAGCCAAAGTACGTAAACTACCTTTCACCAAGAATACAGACTTATTTGCTTCCTGACCTTCGTTTTCAACGCAATGTTGGGCTTAAAAAAAGGAAGAATCGGCACTTATCTCCTTCCCAAGTTAAAGATTAATGGTTCCCCGACCAACACCGGCCGCATTTGCGACGGCGGTGTCTGCGTATTCATGGTGTTCGGGGCTGTCGGGATTGTTCGCGGCCACCTATATCGACCGCTTCGACCGGCGTCGTTTGTTGCTGACCGTTTATGCGCTGTTCGCGCTGTCGAACCTTGCATGCGCATTGTCGAGCAGCTTTCCTCTTCTGCTTGTCGCGCGCGCTTTTGCGGGCATTACGGGGGGCGTATTGGGGTCCGTGATCATGGCGATCGTCGGCGACGTGATTCCGGTGCAACGCCGCGGCGCCGCGACTGGCACGATCATGACTGCCTTTTCATTGGCCGCGATTGCCGGCGTGCCGGCTGGCGTGATGTTGGGCGCGCACTTCACCTGGGCCGCGCCGTTCTATTTGCTGGTGGTGCTGTCGCTGTTGATCTGGGTGGTTGGCTGGCGGTTGGTCCCGTCGCTTGCCGAGCATTTGAGCCGCCGCCAGCCATCGCTTGGCGAGGTATTGCCTGATTTGTGGCGCTTGTTGAGCAACCCTCGGCATATGAATGCGTTTGCGCTGACGTTCATGATGATGATCGCGCATATGGTGGTGATTCCGTTTATCTCACCGGTATTGGTTGCCAATCACGGCGTGGCTCCCGCGCAGTTGTCGTGGCTGTATATGGCGGGTGGCGCGGCAACGTTCTTCACATCGCGCCGGGTTGGCCGACTTGCAGATCGATTCGGCACGCGACGCGTATTCCGGATTGCGGTGATCCTTTCGTTTTTGCCCGTTCTGTTCGTGACGCATCTGCCGGACTTGCCGTTCTATGCGCTGGTGATGTTCTTCCCATTTTTCATGGTGTTGATGTCGGGACGAATGATACCTATGCAGGCACTCCTAACGACCGTCCCGGAACCTGCGCGCCGGGGCGCCTTCCTAAGCGCCAACAGTGCCCTACAGGCAGTCGGCACGGGATGTGGCGCATGGATTGGCGGCTTGATGCTGAGCAACTCACCGACCGGCCAGATCACGGGGTACGGAACCGTGGGATGGCTCGGCGTCGCGGTTGCGCTAATCGGGGTATTTTGGGTTTCCCGAGTGCACGGCGCGCAAACGGCAAAACCATCGACAGGCATACTGAGAGGCGACACAGTAGGAGAAGGCTAACGAGCAAGCCTCCCCGCAGAAGCACCCGTCGGCGCGCGCAGCGCCGCCGGAAGTATGACGGCCTTGTCACCAGGGCTGAATGTGCGAGAACACAGATTCCAGATGCACCACTACCGCGGCTGCGCGGGGGCCCCGCTTATGAGCTGGCGGTGTGAGCCGCTTTCTTTTGCCTACTTTTCTTTGCGGCGGCCCCAGGCAAAGAAAAGTAGGTGCCGCCCCGCACAGGGGCGACGCTAATAGACCACTAACAAATCAAGGAAAGGCCAACCCAATAGGAAAACAGAAGAACAACCACCAACCACATCACGCCCCCAACCCACCCAGCGGATGCGTCTCCCTCTTCCACGGCGAAGTCAAAAAGTACCGAACCCGTTCCGCCCGAACCTCGGCGATAGTCGCCGGCGCCCATCGACTCTTGCGATCCTTATCGATCAACTGCGCCCGCACACCTTCACAAAAATCCCCCTCCTCGACAACCCGCTTAACAATACCAAGCTCCATCCGAAAGCACTCAGCCAGGCTCATCTGCCGCCCACGCAACAAAGCCTCACGCGTGACATACAGCATCGTAGGCGAATGCCCAACCATCGCATCATAAGCAGACTGCAACCACTGCCTCACCTCACGCGGCGGCTCGCGCTGCAGATCATGACGCAACGTTGCAACAATCCGCTCAACGCTAGAACGCCGATCAAAATGCCTCAGAATCAACTGAGTAAAAGGCCCCAAAGCAGCATGCGGAATGATATTGCACGGCGGCTCGAACACAGCCCTCAATGCAACCATCAAATCCCCCGCATGCAACATCCTCTGCAGTCGCTCTTCAAACGTCCCAAGCCACTCCGCCGGCACGCACAAATCCGCCAGTTGCAAACGCACCGCATCCGCACCTGATAAAGTCACGCCGGTAAGCCCAACATACAGTTCGACCTCCGCCGGCATCACGCTCAGAAAGCGCGTCGCACCGACATCGGGCAGAAATCCGATACGCGTCTCCGGCATCGCGATCTTGCTGCGCTCCGTGACGATACGCAGCCGCGCCGCCTGCCCGAGCCCCATGCCGCCGCCCATCGAAATACCGTCGAGCAAGGCGACCACCGGTTTCGGAAACGTGTGCAGCGCATAGTCGAGCCGGTACTCATCGACGAAAAACGCGAGCCACCGGCTATCGCCATTCTTCGCGAGCCGATGCACCTCGCGCACGTCGCCGCCGCCGCAAAAACCCTTGGCGCCCGCGCCTTTCAGCACGAGAGCAACGATGCCGTCGTCGGTACGACAATGCTCGACCAGCACGGCAAGCTCGCGCACCATCGCGTGCGACAGTGCATTGAGCGCGGCAGGCCGGTTCAGCGTGATGATCGCCACACGGTTGACCACGCGAAACAGAATCTCGCGCTCCGCTTCGACGCCCGTATCGAGCGCGACGCTCTGCACGGCGATCATCGATCGGTCTCCTGCCCAGCCTGCGTCACCTGCCACCGTGGCGCACGTTTCTCGAGAAACGCATTGACGCCTTCACGCTGATCGGCGCCGTCGAACAGATCGACAAAGCGTTCCCGCTCCACCGCCAAAGCCGCCGCGCGCGGCACGCCGTTACGGCCCTGATGAATCAGCGTTTTGCTGAAGCCGACCGCTTGCGGGCTAAGGCTCGCAACACGCGCCGCCATGGTCAACGCGGCCTCGCGCGCGGCGCCCTTTTCCACCACTTCCTCGACCAGACCTATACGCAATGCGGTCGCTGCATCGACGCGTTCGCCGGTCAGGATCATCCTCTTGGCCCAGCCTTCGCCGACCAGCCACGGCAGCGTCTGCGTGCCGCAACCGCATGGCAGCAAGCCCACCGCCGTTTCGGGCAGCGCCATCAACGCGTGTTGCTCCGCGATGCGGATATCGCAGGCCAGCGCGCATTCGAGTCCACCGCCCATCGCGTAACCGTTGATCGCGGCAATCACCACCGGCCGTGCGTTCTGCAAGGTCTCGAACGCCGCGCCAAAGCGCGTCGCCGCCGTGCGCGCGACCTCGCGATTGCCGTCAGCGAACGTATTCAGGTCGGCACCCGCGCTGAAGAACTTGGGGCCGTCACCCGTAATCACGATGGCCCGCACGCGCGCTTCGCCGTTCAGACGCTCGACGGTCTGCTGCAACAGCAGCAAGCCCTCTGGCGTGAACGCGTTCGCGGGCGGCCGTTTAAGCGTCAGCAGCGCAACGGCGCCGTCGTGTGCGTAGTCGAGTTCGATCATCACGCATCCCCATCTTTACGGTACAGCTTGATCACCGCCGAGAAGTCCAGACGTCCCGCGCCCTTCGTGCTCATCGTCTGATAAAGCTGCTGAGCCAAAGCGCCGAGATACACCGGTTGACGCGCGAATTTCGCGGCGTCGGTGGCGAGGCCCAGGTCCTTCAACATCAGATCGGTGCCGAAGCCGCCGGTATAGCCGCGCGTGGACGGCGCGGTTTCGATCACGCCGGGCATCGGGTTATATGTATCCGAACTCCAGCAGCGGCCCGTCGAGGTATTGATGATGGCGCCCAGCACTTTTGCGTCGATGCCGAGCGCTTCGCCCAGCGACATCGCCTCGGCCACGCCTGCCATCGTGATGCCGAGCACGAGGTTGTTGCAGATCTTCGCGACCTGGCCGGTGCCGGTCTCGCCGCAATGCACGATGTTCTTGCCCATCGCCGACAACACCGGCTTCACCTGTTCATACACGCTCGCACTGCCGCCGACCATAAAGGTCAGCTTGCCCGCCGCCGCGCCGCTGGTGCCGCCCGAGACGGGGGCGTCGACAAAGGTATTGCCGCGTTGCTCGGCAAGTTCGGCAAACGCCTTCACGCTGGCCGGGTCGATGGTGCTCGAATCGATGATGGTCACGCCTTCCGTGATGCCCGCGAACACGCCGTCATCTGCTGACAGCACACTGCGCACGTGCGCGGCCGCGGGCAGCATGGTGATCACACATTCGACGTCGGTCACCGCCGCTTTCGGGGACCCTGCCGCGTTGGCGCCCGCCTTGACGAGCGCCTGCACCGCTTCTGCGTTGAGGTCGAATACATTGACCGCGTGACCCGCCTTGAGCAGGTTGAGCGCCATCGGCGCGCCCATGTTGCCAAGTCCGATAAAGCCTATTCTCATGATGCCGTCTCCAATAGACCCGAGGGCTCAGCGCAGGCTGATGGTCGTGTTGACGCCGTAGTTGACGGTGTCGTCGTCGAACCAGCGGGCGGTGACGGTTTTGGTCTGCGTGTAGAACTGCACGACCTGCTTGCCGTACGGGCCGAGGTCGCCGAGTTTCGAGCCGCGCGAGCCGGTAAAGCTGAAGAACGGCACGGGCACCGGAATCGGAATGTTGATGCCGACCTGGCCGATATCGATCTCGCTCTGGAATTTGCGCGCCGCCGCGCCGCTTTGCGTGAAGAGACCCACGCCGTTGCCGAACGGATTGCGGTTGACGAGCGCGATCGCATCATCCAGCGTGGCGGCATTCAGCACCACCAGCACCGGGCCGAAGATTTCATGGCGATAAATTTCCATCTCCGTGGTGACATCGGTGAAGACCGTCGGGCCGATGAAGTTGCCTAGCTCGTAGCCCGGCACCGTCACGCCGCGGCCGTCGAGCGCCAGCGTCGCGCCCTCTTTCACACCCGTTTCGATCAGGCCGAGAATGCGCTGCTTCGCGGCGCGCGAGACCACCGGGCCGATATCCGTATTCGGCTCGTTACCTGCGTTGACCTTCAACGTCTTCGCCTTCGCGACCAGATCGGGCAGCCACTGCTGCGCCGCGCCGACCAGCACGACCACCGAGGTCGCCATGCAACGCTGCCCCGCCGCGCCGAAACCGGCGCCGGCCAGCGCATTCAGTGTCTGCTCGCGGTTCGCATCGGGCAGCACCACGGCGTGATTCTTGGCGCCCATCATCGATTGCACGCGCTTGCCGTGTTCGCTGCCGAGGCGATAAACATGCGTGCCGACGGCCGTCGACCCGACGAAGGAAATCGCTTTTACGAGATCGTGCGTGCAGAGCGCGTCGACCACATCCTTGCCGCCGTGCACGACATTCAGCACGCCCTTCGGCACACCGGCTTCAAGCGCCAGTTCGACAAGTTGCATGGTCGATAACGGATCCTGCTCGGACGGCTTCAGCACGAACGTATTGCCGCAGACGATCGCCATCGGGAACATCCACAACGGGATCATCGCGGGGAAATTGAACGGCGTGATGCCGGCGCAGACGCCGATCGGCTGACGCAACGTGTAGGTGTCCACACCGCCCGCCACGTTCTCGGCAAACTCGCCCTGCTGCAAGGTGCCGATCGAGCAGGCGTGCTCAACCACTTCAAGCCCACGGAAAATATCGCCTTCGGCATCGGGAATCGTCTTGCCCTGCTCGGCGCTCAAGGTCCTGGCGATGCGCGGCGAATGCTCGCGAATCAGCGCCTGGAATTTCAGCATGATGCGCATGCGCGCGCCGACCGGCGTGTCCTTCCACGTCTTGAACGCGGCATGCGCCGAGCGAATCGCTTCGTTCACCTCATCGGCGGTGGCGAACGGCACGCGGGCGAGTACCTCTTGCGTGGCCGGATTGACGATGTCGCGCCATTCGGTGGTTTTGGATTCGACGAACTCGCCGTTGATCAGCAGTTTGACGGTGGCGGGATGGCTCGAAGCAATTGCGCTCATGCTGGAACTCCTGTGCAGTAGCCGCGTATCGGCTGGGCAGTGACTGGGAATAAAAAGTATCAACGCAGATCCGGGAAGTCCTCTTCCCAATACTCACCGGGCAGGCGCGCGGGTTCGGCCTCGCGCTCCATTTCGCGGCGACGCAATTCGACACGGCGGATCTTGCCGGAGATGGTTTTCGGTAATTCACTGAATTGCAGGCGGCGAATGCGCTTGTACGGTGCGAGCTTTTCACGCGAAAACGCGAAGACCGCACGCGCGAGTTCGGGGCCGGCTTCGTAGCCCTGACGCACGGTGACGAATGCTTTCGGCACCGACAAACGCATCGCGTCCGCGCTCGGCACCACCGCTGCCTCGCCGATCGCTTCGTGTTCGATCAGCACGCTTTCGAGCTCGAACGGACTGAGCCGGTAATCGGACGATTTGAAAACATCGTCGGCGCGGCCGACGTAGACGTAGTAACCATCGTCGCGGCGCAGCGCGACGTCGGAGGTATGATAGAAACCGTTGCGCATGGCTTGCGTGGTGGCATTGGCGTTGTTCGCGTAGCCGGTCATCAAACCGAGCGGACGTTCGGCCAACGGCAGCGAGATTTCGCCTTCGCTAACGGGGTGATCGTCGGCATCGAGGAGTTCGATCTTGTAGCCCGGCAGAGGGCGGCCCATCGAACCCGGCACCACTGGTTGCCCTGGCGAATTGCCGATCTGGCAGGTGGTTTCGGTCTGGCCGAAACCGTCGCGAATCGTAATCCCCCACGCATGCTTGACGCGTTCGATAACTTCCGGATTCAACGGCTCGCCCGCGCCGACGATCTCGCGCAGCTTCACCGGATAGTCGGCGAGATGCTCCTGCACCAGCATGCGCCAGACCGTAGGCGGGGCGCACAGCGTGGTGATGTTGAAACGCACCAGCACGTCGAGCGTGTCTTTGGGCACAAAGCGCGGAAAGTTGAAAACGAATACACAGGCCTGCGCATTCCACGGCGCGTAAAAGCAGCTCCATGCATGCTTGGCCCAACCCGGCGAGCTGATGTTCCAATGGATGTCGTTGGGCTGCAAGCCGATCCAGTACATCGTCGACAGATGGCCGACCGGGTAACTCAGGTGCGTGTGCTCGACCAGCTTCGGCTTCGAAGTCGTGCCCGACGTGAAGTACAGCAGCAGCGGATCGGTGGCGTGCGTGACGCCTTCCGGCGTGAATTGCGGCGATGCGTCATAGGCGGCGGCAAGATCGATCCAGCCGTCGCGCGGCGTGCCGACCGAGATGCGGGTGAGTGGCACCTCGAGTGCATCGAACTTGGCCAGTTCCGCGCTATTGACCACCACGAACTGCGCGCCGCCGATCTGCACACGATCGCGCACGTCGTCGGCGGAAAGCTGGGTGGTGGCCGGCAGCACGATCGCACCGAGCTTCATCGCCGCGAGCATCACGTCCCACAGTTCGACGCGGTTCGGCAGCATCAGCAGCAATCGGTCGCCGCGCCCCACGCCGAGACCGCGCAGGAAATTCGCCATGCGCGACGAACGCTCCGACATTTGCGCGTAGGAGAAGCGCAAGCCGTCGCCTGCCGGATCGTCTACGATCCACAGCGCCGGGTTGTCGTTGTTTCGCGCGATTACGTCGAAGTAGTCGAGCGCCCAGTTGAACTCGCCTGGCGTCGGCCACACGAATTCGCGGTAGGCGCGGTCGTAGTCGGTTCGATGGCGCAATAACAGGTCGCGCGCTTCGAGAAAGCCCTTCGCTGCAGTCATCGTCGTCTCCAAGTGGCGCGGTACGCGCTCTGTTTTTTGCCTCTGTTTTGCATTACCGGCAGGCTATTTTGCGCTCAAACGCCGCCTAATTTGCGTTTAAACATGGCGTGCGATAACCATCCGCTGTACCTCGCTGGTTCCTTCGTAAATCTGCGTGATGCGGGCGTCGCGATAGTGCCGTTCCACCGCGTAGTCCTCGAGATAACCATAGCCCCCGTGAATCTGGATCGCATTCGAGCAAATTTCCTCGGCAAGTTCCGACGCAAACAGCTTGGCTTGCGAGGCTTCGGACAAACACGGCTTGCCCGCCGAGCGCAGCCGCGCCGCGTGATGCACGAGCAGGCGCGCCGCGTTCAGGCGGGTCGCCATGTCGGCGAGCATGTTGGCGATGGTCTGGTGATCCTTCAGCGCCTTGCCGAACTGGATGCGTTCGTTCGCATAGAGGCGCGCGGCATCGAAGGCGGCTCGCGCGATGCCGACCGCCTGCGCGGCAATACCGATGCGGCCGCCCTCGAGATTCGACAACGCGATGCGCAGGCCTTCGCCCGGTTCGCCGAGCAGATTGGCTTCGGGCACGGCGCAATCGTCGAATGAGATGGGACAGGTGTCCGATGCGCGAATGCCGAGCTTGTGCTCAGGTCTACCGACGTTGAAGCCCGCCGTGTCGGTCGGCACGATGAAGGCCGACAGGCCACGTTTGCCGCGGTCAGGATCGGTAACGGCGAACACGATCGCGATGTTGGCGCGCGCGCCGTTGGTCACGAACTGCTTGTTGCCGTTGAGAATCCATTTGCCGTCTCGCAGCACGGCGCGGGTGCGCAGATTGTTCGCCTCGGAGCCGGCTTGCGGCTCGGTCAGACAGAACGCGCCGATGCGACGGCCTGTGGCGAGATCTTGCAGATAACGATCCTTTTGCGCGTCCGTGCCGAAGTTCAGAATCGGCCCGCAGCCGACCGAGTTGTGCACGCTCATCACCGTGGCGCAGGCGGCGCAGCCCGCGGCGATCTCTTCGAGGGCGAGCGCATAGGCGACGTAGTCTGTATAGGAGCCGCCCCACTCGGACGGCACGATCATGCCGAGAAAACCCAGCTCGCCCATTTGCGTCACGACTTCCGCCGGCAGCTTCGCGTCGCGATCCCACTGGCCGGCGTGCGGCGCGAGGCGCTCCGTGGCGAAGTCGCGGGCGGCGTCGCGGATCATCCGCTGTTCGTCGGTGTAGAAGCTGTCCATGGCTCAATCCTGTTATGTGCATCGAGTCGCGGCGGCGAGGCGATCCGCGATCGGTTCAGGCCAAGTGTAGGGAAGCCGCTGGACAGGTTCGATGCTCAGCCCGATCATTCTGACTGAGCGCATTTGCCATACCGGTATCATGCAAAGCCGATTCAGGCCGCATTTTCAAAGGCTTAGTGATTCGCCAGAAGGAAAATGTTGAGCGCATTTGCCAGACATCCATGAAAAACATGAAGACCTTCAAGAACCCCAGGAACGATAGAGGCACGATTTCCGTCAGCATGGTCGAGGAAACCCTGGCGTTGGCGCGGGCACGCGGATTCGACGCGCTGCCGCTCGCCGAGGCTGCCGGCATTGCGGCAACCATGCTGGCGTCGCCGAAAAGCCGGGTTTCGTCGGCGCAGTACGGCGCGTTGTGGGCCGGCATCGCCCGCGCGCTGGACGACGAGTTCTTCGGTCAGGACTCGCACCGTATGAAAAGCGGCAGCTTCATTGCGATGACGCGGACAGCGCTGACCGCGCGTAATGGCGCGCAAGCGCTCGCGCGGGCGGTCGGCTTCATGCGGCTCGTGCTGGACGATCTTGGCGCGCAGATCGAGACGGATGCGCAGCGCGTGCGGCTGCGGTACATCGGACGCGAAGGGGCGAAGCTGCCCGCCATGTTCGCTTACGCGACCTACTTTATCCTCGTCTACGGCCTGTTGTGCTGGTTGGTCGGGCGGCGCATTCCCCTGCTCGAAGCGCGCTTTCGCTGCGCTGAGCCGCCTGCTGCGCATGAATACCGCCTGATGTTCTGCGACGACATGGCGTTCGATCAGGCCGAGTCCTATGTGGATCTCTCGCCGGCGTTTCTCGACCTGCCGGTGGTCCAGACCACCCAGTCGGTGAAGCCGTTCCTGCGCGATGCGCCCGGCAGCTTCATCGTCAAATACCGCAATCCTGGCTCGCTCGCCGCACGGGTGCGCAAGATGCTGCGCGCGCTGCCGATGGCCGGCTGGCCCGCCGCCGACCAGATGGCGCTGCGTCTGCACGTCGCCGAAGCGACGATGCGGCGGCGTTTGAAACACGAAGGCTATACGTACCAGTCGATCAAGGACGATTTGCGGCGCGACATTGCCATCGGCGAGCTGCAGGGCACCGATCGCACGATCGCCGACATCGCCAACGCCGTGGGTTTCGCCGAGCCGAGCGCGTTTCATCGCGCGTTTCGCAAGTGGACCGGCATGCGGCCGAGCGATTACCGGCCGGCCCATGCGGATTTCACGCATCGCGCGGAATCGGACTAAGCTCAATACTGTTCACTTGATGACCGCTTTCGGTGAAATTCGCTGATTCAGCGGCTCCGATCGTCGGCGTATCCGGAAGTTCGACATCTTTCGCTTCACGCCGCGGGGATTACGCTTGCCGCGGCTTTGCACGGCACGCCCACTGGCGATTTCCCGCAGTAAGCTGAGCCTCCAACTTTGCCACTGCTCAGGGGGGAACGGCCGCCGCCTCGGGCAGGCGTCGGTTCAACACGCGTACGGCATGAACGAACGATAAGTCTTCCGGGTGCTGCCCGCTGTCCTGGGCAGCCTCATACATCAGTCGACGGATCGCCGCGTGGGTAAGCATTAACGCATAGAACTCCTGACGGACCAGATCAGGCGTCTTGCTACGCAGCACCTTCTTGCCGTCGCACAGATGTGTCTTGATCTCGTCAAACATCTCTTCTATTTTCCAGCGCCGGTGGTACAGCGCCGCGAGTTCTATGGCAGGCGCCACCGCTGCGTCCAGCAGATTGGTGATCAGGCGATACTGCGGCTCGGCATCAGGCACACCTTCCAGGCGATACTCGATGACCCGCACCTGCATGCCGTTGCGCTGGTGTCGCCTGTCGGTGTCACTGGCATAGACAGTGCTCAGGTACGAACCATCTGCCAGCGGCACTTCGCACGGCAGCCGCAAATTCGACTTCACGCGCCACAGCAGCTTCGCTCCGGTGGCCACCGCGTCGCGCCACATGTCATAGCCATAGAACAGGCGATCGGCCAGCACCAGCATGTCGTCCGAGAATGCCGGAAACAGCTGGCGTGTGAGCGCCTGTTCGCTGTGCTCGCATACCCCGCCCATCTGGACCTCACACAGCGCGTGCGTCGCACATTCGGCCAGCGCTACGAAGCGAATCTGCGGATACGCGGCCTCACCGCGCCCTCCCTGCGCATATCCGAACGCTTGCGCATTGGCCTTCTCATCGGGCACATCCAGCGTGGAGCCGTCCACGCTCATGACCCGATAGCCCGCATAGTCGCCGCCTGCGGTTCGTGGGTGTTTGCGCCGCCTGCCGGGCGAACAGCTCGCGCATCACCTGCCATCCCAGGCGTGCGCGACCCTGCGAGATCGCCGCCTTGCTGACCTGCGCGTCGCGTACCTGGTCGCCGTAGATGCGCCGCAGTCCCTCGATCACCAGACGAAACACTTCCTCATAGGCCACGCGCGGATACAGGCACATCGCCATCACGAAATACACCAGCACTTCACGCGGCATGTCGCGGCGCACGCGCGTCTGCACGCCGCACTTCGTGAGCGCCTCCTTGACCTGTCCCAGGGAGCAGTTCAGCGCCAGATACCCCACCGCCAGATAGTCCGCGAGCCGCGCCCCGCCTGGCAGCGTTGCTTCCGTTCTTGCCATCCTTCAAGCTCTTCTTGTTGGTTCAGAGGCTTGAAAGTTAACACAAATTTGAGCTTGTTAACAGTATTGGGACTAAGCTGTAAGGAGCAGGCCAGCCTTTTTGGGGTATCGGCCCGCGCCGGCCGATACCCGTCGGCAGGGCGCGGCAGCCGTCAGCGATGAGTCCGTATCCGCGTCTCCCGTTCCGGCAGTCTGGTCCGCGCCCTGCGCCTATCCGTGGCCCAGGCGTGGGCCGGTTGATGCGCGGCATGACCGCGTTCGGCGTACTTTTGGCATTTGGATTCGCGTTGTGCGAAAACGCGCCATCGCTTCAGGCCGCCGAAGCCGCCGTCACACCGAACAGCGTGATCGTGATCCCGGTGAACGGCGCGATCGGTCCGGCCAGCGCCGACTTCATTGTGCGCAGCCTGCAGCGCGCCGCCGACGACCGCGCGCAACTCGCCGTGCTGCAACTCGATACGCCCGGCGGACTGGATCCGTCGATGCGGCAGATCATCAAGGCGATTCTCGGCTCACCGGTGCCGGTCGCCACCTATATCGCCCCGAGTGGCGCGCGCGCGGCGAGCGCCGGCACCTATATCGTCTACGCCAGCCATATTGCCGCGATGGCGCCAGGCACCAATCTCGGCGCGGCGACGCCGATTCAGATGGGCATCGGCGGTGCGGAGCCGCCTGCGGGCGGCGGCGGTATGCCGGGCCTGCCGGGCGGTGGAGGTGGCGCTGGCGCCGGCAGTCGCGCGGGCGCACAAAAGAACGGCCCCGGCGCACCTGCCTCAGCCGGTTCGGCGAACCCGGCGAACGCAGCCGACGCATCGAACCCAGCCAGCGCTGCCCTTCCGCTCGACACCCAATCCACAGAAATGCGCAAGCAGGTCCACGACGCAGCTGCCTATATCCGCGGCCTCGCGCAAATGCGTGGGCGCAACGCCGACTGGGCCGAGCGCGCTGTGCGCGAAGCCGTCAGCCTGTCGGCCGGCGAAGCGCTCGCGCAGCACGTGGTCGATCTGAATGCGCGCGACATTCCCGATCTGCTGCGCCAGGTGGACGGCCGCACGATCGCCACGAGCCGCGGCGACGTCAAACTCCACACCGCCAACGCAGCGGTCGTCACGCTGGAAGCCGACTGGCGCAGCCAGTTCCTCGCGGTCATCACCGATCCGAACGTCGCGCTCATGCTGCTGATGATCGGCATGTACGGCCTCTTCTTCGAATTCGCCAATCCGGGCTTCGTGCTGCCCGGCGTAGTCGGCGCCATCAGTCTGCTGATGGGACTCTTCGCGATGCAGATGCTGCCGGTCAATTACGTCGGGCTCGGTCTGATCTTTCTCGGCACCGCCTTCCTGATCGGCGAGGCGTTTCTGCCGACTTTCGGCACGCTCGGCTTCGGCGGGGTGGTCGCGTTCGTGATCGGCGCGCTGATGCTGATCGATACCGACGTGCCCGGCTACGGCATTCCGCTGCCCCTGATCGCGGCCGTGGTGGTGTTCAGCGTCGTGTTTGTGTTCGGCGTATCGAGGCTCGTCTTGCGGTCGCGGCGCCGGCCCGTGGTGACCGGTTCGGAAGCGCTGATCGGCAGTCTCGGGGTCGTGCTCGATGATGGCCTGTTGCCGGAGGGCGGCCCGTTGCCTGGGGACGCAGCCGCGGGCGGCATGCTGGCCGGCTGGGCGCAGGTGCATGGTGAACGCTGGCGGGTGTCCAGCACGGCCCCGGTCGCGGCCGGTCACGCGGTGCGCGTTACCGCGCGGCGCGGACTGACGCTGACCGTGGTGCCCGCGGAAGCACTACAACAAGGAGAACGCTCATGATCGGATTCACATTCGGCTTCAGCAGCATTCTGATTCTGCTGGTGGCCGCACTGATTGCTTCGTCGATACGGATTTTTCGCGAGTACGAACGCGGTGTGGTGTTCATGCTCGGGCGCTTCTGGAAGGTCAAGGGGCCTGGGTTGGTCCTGATCATCCCGATCGTGCAGCAGGTGGTACGCATGGATCTGCGCACCGTCGTGTTCGACGTCCCGCCGCAGGACGTGATTACACGCGACAACGTGTCGGTCAAGGTGAACGCGGTGGTGTATTTCCGCGTGGTCGATCCGGAGAAAGCGGTGATCCAGGTGGCGCGCTATTTCGAGGCAACCAGCCAGCTCTCGCAAACCACCCTGCGCGCGGTACTCGGCAAGCATGAACTCGACGACCTGCTGGCCGCTCGCGAGCAACTGAACGCCGATATCCAGAAAGTGCTCGATGCGCAGACCGACGCGTGGGGCATCAAGGTGGCGATCGTCGAGATCAAACACGTGGACATCAACGAAACGATGATCCGCGCGATCGCCCGCCAGGCCGAAGCCGAGCGCGAACGGCGCGCCAAGGTGATTCACGCGGAAGGCGAATTGCAGGCTTCGCAGCATCTGCTGGAAGCGGCCCAGACGCTCGCGAAGCAACCGCAAGCCATGCAGTTGCGTTACCTGCAAACCCTCACGACGATCGCCGCCGACAAGAATTCGACGATCGTGTTTCCGTTGCCGATCGATCTGCTGAGCGCGGTATTGGACCGCTTCAGCAAGCCGTCGGCCTCCTGAAGAACCGGGGGACGCGCCGCTTCACATTGGCCCGCCTTGGATCACGGGGTGAAACGGTGCATTGCCAGCAATCGACTTAATCGGCACGCATATGAAAACTAGAATGTGACGGTCGTTTTCAACCGCTCCATAGGAGCTAGTCATGAAAATCGTTTCTTTAGTTGGACTCGGCGCGCTATTGGCCGCCGTGAGTATGAGCACCGCGTTCGCGCAGACCTCGCGTCCTTATGACCCCTCGGCGCCGAAAACGCGTGCTCAGGTGAAGGCCGATCTGGCCGAATGGCGCGCCGCCGGCTACGATCCGCTCGACTGGATCGACTATCCGGACAACGCGCTGCGCGCAGGACGCATTGTTGCCGCACGGCGTGCCCAGCAAGCAAGCGGGAGCATGCCGCAGTAATCAGCGCCTCGCCCTCGCCTTGAGACGGCAGGCCGGGACGCCCGCGATTACCCCGATCGCAGACGACGCCGGCCTTGCATGTCTTACCGTCCATTCCCGCCTCTCCCGAAAGAAAGCCCCTTCCCCGCCGCAACATCGCAAATGCGCTTGCCGCGCCACCCCGCGCGCTGGCAAGGTATCATCTCGCCCCTTCGGCCACGCCCGCAGCCACACAATCTGGTTCGCCGCCGTCAATCGTGATTACAATCCGCCGGTAGGCTGGGCTGCCCGATACATCGAACATCGAACATCGGGCATTGGCGCCGTACCGGACGGCATGGCCGCCTGCTTATCTGCTGCGCATGGCCTGTATCAACCACAAGAAACGCTTTTCCAACAACGAGATGAACAACGAGAGACCCGCCTCATGGACTCGATAAAACGATACTTCGGCTTCGAAGCCGCCGGCACCGACCTGCGTACCGAAGTGCTCGCCGGGCTGACCACCTTCCTGACGATGGCCTACATCATCTTCGTCAATCCGGCGATTCTCGGCGACGCCGGTATGCCGAAAGACGCCGTGTTCGTCGCGACCTGCATCGTGGCCGCGCTGGCCTCGCTGATCATGGGTCTCTACGCGAACTATCCGATCGCGCTCGCCCCCGGCATGGGGTTGAACGCGTACTTCGCGTACACCGTCGTGAAGGGCATGGGCTTCACGTGGCAAGCCGCGCTCGGCGCGGTGTTCATCTCCGGCTGCCTGTTCCTGATCGTCACGCTGTTTCGCGTGCGCGAAGTGATCGTCAACGGGATTCCGCATTCGATCCGTATCGCCATCACCGGCGGCATCGGCCTGTTTCTCGCAATCATTTCGCTGAAGTCGGCCGGCATCGTGGTCGGCAATCCGGCCACGCTCGTCACGCTCGGCGACCTGCACAACCCGCATGTAATCCTCGCGGTGATCGGCTTCTTCGCAATCGTCACGCTCGACTATCTGCGGGTGCGCGGTTCGATCCTGATCGGCATTGTCGGCGTGACGGTGCTGAGCTTTTTCTTCGGTGGCAATCAGTTCCACGGCATCGTCTCCGCGCCGCCGTCGATTTCGCCCACGCTGTTCCAGCTCGACATTCGCGGCGCGCTCTCGGGCGGCGTGCTGAACGTGATCCTCGTGTTTTTCCTCGTCGAACTGTTCGATGCAACCGGCACACTGATGGGCGTGGCCAATCGCGCCGGGCTGCTGGTCGAAGGCAAGATGTTCCGGTTGAACCGTGCCCTGCTCGCCGACAGCACGGCGATTCTGGCCGGCTCGATGCTCGGCACCTCGTCGACCACGGCGTATATCGAAAGCGCGTCGGGCGTGCAGGCCGGCGGCCGCACGGGTATGACGGCGCTCACCGTCGCCGTGCTGTTCCTCGCGGCGCTGTTTTTCGCGCCGCTGGCGGCCGTGGTGCCCGGCTACGCGACGGCGCCGGCTCTCCTGTACGTGTCGTGCCTGATGCTGCGCGAAATGCTCGACCTGCCGTGGGACGACGCCACCGAAGTCGTGCCGGCCGCGCTCACCGCGCTGCTGATGCCGTTCACCTACTCGATCGCCAATGGCGTCGCATTCGGTTTCATCTCGTACGCCGGCCTGAAACTGCTGACCGGCCAGGCGCGCAAAGTGAAACTGGTGGTGTGGATCATCGCGGCGATTTTCCTGTTCCGGTATTTCTACCTCGGCAGCGAATAAGCTGGAAGCACCGCGCGGCGGCGCGGTGTTTGGCCACGGTTCGGTCTGGATCAACAATCGTTTTATTGAAGGTACCCGTTCTGCTCGGGCACCCTTTATCATCCGATGATTGATAAAAACCAACCAGCTGGTCACGGGAGTTTCTTGCATGTCCTACCGCCGCGCCTCAGACCGTTATACGTCGCCCGCCATCTTCTTCCACTGGGCGATCTTTCTGCTGATCGCGCTCGCTTATCTGGCAATCGAAATCCGCGGGCCGAAAGGGTCTGACAGCCGGGCGTTCTGGAGCAGCGTGCATTTTTGCGCCGGCACCTTGGTGCTGGGATTGGCGGTCCTGCGCGTGGTATGGCGGCTATGGGCCGGCGCGCCCGCGGAAGCCGAAGGCAACCGGCTGCTCGCGTTTCTGGCGCGCGCCGCTCATCTCGCCCTCTATGTCTTCATCTTCGCGCAGCCGCTGCTCGGCATCCTGATGATCAATACCGGTGGGCATCCCGTCACGCTGGCCTGGATCAACATCAATTACACGTTGGTTGGCGCGGATCCAATTGCGCGGCCATTACTCAAGACAGCGCATGAATGGCTCGGCAATGCGTTTTACTGGGTGATCGGCATGCACGCGCTTGCGGCAATCGCGCATCACGTGGTGTTGAAGGATCGGACGTTGCGGCGAATGGTTTGATCAGTTTCGTTTTTTTGGCGCATGAGGCGCTGGCGCTTGCGCGCGCAGCGTCATGAAACAACCCACCGTGCGGCGCAAGTTCGCTCAGTTGCGCCAGTTCGCTTCGTAGAAACGCACGTAGCCGCTCCGCAGTACCAGACATTGCGCCCGCGTTTCGGATAGCAGACGCCGCGTGGCGGCTTCGATCCGGGCCCGGTGCGCGTCGAATGCGTCGACCATGTCTTCCAGGCGTGGCGAGGCGGCGCCGAAATGATCTTCCAGCGCCTCAGCCGTGATCATGCACTCCACCCTTTCCCCATCCACCATCGCCGGGAACGCCAAGGTAAGTTCGCGACCTGAATATTCAGGAGTTTCGTTCGGGAATAGGATCTGCATGGGATTCACCTGAAAGGTTGGGTGCTGCGCATGAGTCGATTGGTACTGCGCACGCTGGTTGAGTCTGGTCGCTCCGGCAGCGCTTTTTCCTCCTTGTCGAATGCTGATGGCGCGGGTCCGTCACTTCACAGTTGCGAATACGCCATACTTCGCGACCCGCGAGGTGATTGGATTCACTGTAGACGAGTTCGGCCGCTGCGCAAGTTTTCCTTTTTGTTTGTTCTATTTTGGTGCCTGACGGGGCATTTTGACGTGCCGATTCCCTACCGCGCGACCCGATTTTTCCCTCCCGCGCCGCCTTCGCCCAGTTGCTGTTTCGTCCTGTAATATCGGTGTTCGGCCGCGGATGCGTATGTTGCACTGCGGAACGCAGCGGCGGGCAACGCACCTGCCGGGTCCGATCACCGGAGACATGCTTTGAACCATCGTGCTGCCACGCCGCCCGCCATCGGTCGACCAGATGTCATCGCGCAAGCGCATGCCCGCTCGCTCGAAGTCGGCCTGCGTGCGTCGGAAACGCCGGACTTTCATCCGCTGTGCCGCCCCGCGCTACGCGAACTTGTCGATCGCAATCAGTCGCTCTATACGCACGCGCTTCCCGTGATGGAGACGTTGCACGCGCAGATCGTCGACACGCAGAGCATGGTGCTGCTCACCGACAATCACGGTGTGATTCTCCACAGTCTCGGCGATAGCGACTTCGTTGAAAAAGCCAATCGCGTCGCCTTGTGTCCGGGCGTGTCGTGGGCCGAAGCGGATCGCGGCACGAACGCGATCGGCACCGCCCTGATCGACGCGCAGCCGACCGTCGTGCATGCCGGCGAGCACTTCCTGCACGCGAACCGGATTCTCACCTGTTCGTGCGCGCCGATCGCGGATCCGTTCGGGCGCACCATCGGCGCGCTCGATGTCAGCGGCGACACGCGCGGCTTCCACAAGCACACGCTGGCGCTCGTGCGGATGTCGGCGCAGATGATCGAAAATCATCTGTTCTCCAATCAATTCGTCGACGCCATCCGCGTCCACTTTCACGCACGCTCGGAATTCATCGGCACGCTCTACGAAGGGCTCGCCGCGCTCGCGCCGGACGGCACGTTCCTGTCCGCGAACCGCAGCGCGCTGTTTCAATTCGGGCAGCCGCTCGCCGACCTGCAAAGACAAACCATCGACGCGTTGTTCGGCATCGCGCTCGCCCGACTGCTGCAACAGATCGCCCGCGCGCCAGGCGAAAACGTCGTGCTGACGTTGCCGAGCGGCGTGCGCGTGGTCGCCCGCGGTGAATTTGCGGCGCCGCGCTATGTGGCTTCGGCAGATGTGCTATCCGACGCGCCGCGTGCGACCACTTCCAGCGGCGCGCGTGCTGCGGCCCGGCCCTGCGAGGCGGCGCCACCCACGCCACTCGCCACACTCGAAACGCTCGATACAGGCGACGCGCAAGTCTCCGCCATCCTGCGCAGAGTCGCCAAGCTGCGCGGACGCGATATCCCCATTCTGGTCCTCGGCAAAACCGGCACCGGCAAGGAATGGCTCGCCCGCGCGATCCATCACGATTCGCCGCGGCGCGGCGCGCCTTTCATCGCGCTGAATTGCGCATCGTTGCCCGATACGCTGATCGAGGCGGAATTGTTCGGCTACGAGGACGGTGCGTTCACCGGCGCAAAAAAACGCGGGAGCGTCGGCAAGGTCGTCCAGGCCGACGGCGGCACGCTTTTTCTCGATGAAATCGGCGACATGCCGCTCGCCCAGCAGGTGCGCCTGATGCGCGTGCTGCAGGAGCGTACTGTCGTGCCGCTCGGCGGCACACGGGCGATTCCGGTCGATCTGCGCATCGTCTGCGCGACCCACCGCAATCTGCGCGCGATGATCGAAGCCGGCACCTTCCGCGAAGACCTGTATTACCGGATCAACGGCCTTGTCGTTACCTTGCCGGCGCTGCGCGAGCGTAGCGATCTGGCAGCGCTCGTCGAGCGCATGCTGGCATTACAGCCGGATGGCGAGCGTTTGCCACGCCGCGTGTCCGATGAGGTGCTGGAACGGTTTGCACAATGCCGCTGGCCCGGCAATCTGCGGCAACTGGCTAACGTGCTGCGTACCGCAAGCATCATGGCCGAAGGCGCGGAACAGATCGAACTCGAGGATTTGCCGGATGATTTTCTGCAGGATTGCGAGGATGCGCCGGCCGACGTGAGCGTCCAACCGCCCGTGACCTTTTCTAGCGACAGTAATGGCGGTGACGGGCGCGACGCGCCGGCTGCGCCGGTGAATGCGTCGCCCGCCCGGATGGAAGATTGGCAGGCTACGTTAATCGCGCAGACGCTCGCGCGACTCGACGGCAATGTGTCGGCCGCGGCACGCGAGTTGGGGCTTGCGCGCAATACGGTGTATCGGTATTTGCGGCGTGAGAGCACGACGCATTGAAACGGCGGCGCCGAGGCATGGGCGTTCGGTGGCGTGCTGTGAACGCCCCGGTCAGCGTGTAAAGTGTGGCGCAATCCGTCACCGATTCACACGATGTCCGACCCTACCCGCCCGCCTCTCGTTCGCGTCGAGCCGCTCGGCCAAAGCTTCGAAGCGCCCGATTCGCTCACGATCCTCGAAGCCGCCGGCTTTGCGAATCTGCGCCTGCCGCGCTCGTGCCGTAACGGTACGTGCCGGACGTGCATATGCAAAATGACGGCAGGACGCGTGCGCTACACGATCGAATGGCCGGGTTTGAGCCGCAAAGAAAAAACGGAGGGCTACATTCTGCCGTGCGTGGCAATCGCGGAAACCGACGTGGTGATCGAAGCGCCAGATGCCGTTGAATTACAGCCGCGCCAAGGCAGCACTTAGCGCCGCCGCCATCGCATTCAGCCTTAGCGCCCGTTGCCCATCGCACGGGCGATTTTCTTGTCAGTGTTGTACTGGCTCAACGCGTACACCGACCAGATCGCGGCCGGAATCCAGCCGATCAGCGTGATCTGCAAGATCAGGCAGATGATGCCGGCAAACGGTCGGCCGATCGTGAAGAACTGAAACCACGGCAGAAGGATGGCAAGCAATAGACGCATTCAGATTTCCTGTTTGTATTGAACTGGCAGTACACGCTCTTCGGGTGCGATCGCGCTTGCGATCGCTTGAACGAGCCCGCCTAGTTGATCGGCGCGAAGCGCGGCACCTTGGTGCCGTCGATTTCAACCAGCTCGAAGAATACCGAAGCCGGACGCGTCCAGATCGTACCATTGCCAGCTTTGTAGACGATCATTGTGACCGACGGATCGGACTCCAGTGTGGCCTCGCAAACCAGCTCGTAAATGCCGCCTTTGTAGTGTCGATAACGCACCATTCAACTGCTCCTCTCCGGATCAACGGATTCTTTATAATCGGCCCGACGTGCTCCGAAACAGAGCACATGGTCTTGTTGCGACCGTCATTTTAAACCCGTACCGGCGCGTGAAAGATCGCTGAAGCAGGCTGATGCGGTCGTCACCAACAGTCGCGATGCATGGCTGCATGAATGACGGAACTGAGCGATAAACCGCGCCGGCGTTCAAAGAAACCAGCGGTATTCCCGCGCGTTCACCTCGTTCATGAACTCCAGATGGTCCTGCCGTTTGTTCTTGCAGTAGACCATGACGAACTCTTCGCCCATTCCCTCGCACACCACCGGATGATTCTGCATAGCAGCGACGGCCGTGAGCATGTCTTTCGGAAAATCGATGCCGCTCCCGCGATCCTCATTGAGCGGCGCGATGGGCTCGCGGCCTGCGTCCAGCCCGTGTTCCATGCTGGTGAGGATGGCGGCCAGCACAAGGTAAGGGTTCGCATCCGCGCCCGCCACGCGATGTTCGATGCGCAGGTTGCGATCATCCGATTCGGGAATGCGGATGCAGGCGTCGCGGTCTTCGAAGCCCCAACTGCCGCGGCTGGCAGCATTCGCTTTCCAGCCATAGCGGCGAAAAGCGTTGTGATTGGCCGCGAAGACCGGCATGCAATGCGGCAGCATCGCGAGGCACCCGGCCACGGCGTGACGCAATGGCCGCTGGCCGTCTGCAGCCAGCAAGTTGTTGCCGGCCTCATCGTAGAGACTCACGTGCACATGCATGCCGCTGCCCGGCGCATGCAGATAAGGCTTGCTCATGAAGCTGGCGCGGTACCCGTGTTTCATCGCCACGCCGCGCGTGCTTCGGCAGAACAACGCGGCCCAGTCCGCAGCACGCAGGCCATCGTCATTGTGGCCAAAGTTGATCTCGAACTGCCCCGGTCCCAGTTCAGCCGTGATCACGGTGGCTTCCACGCCCTGCTCGCGGGTGACTTCGACCATCTCGTCGAGTACGCCGGAGAACCGTGACAGTCGCTCGATATGCATGTTCGGCTGGTCGTCCCTGTCGTCGCAGAACGGGTCGCGTGGGAACTGCGGCAGACCGTCCGCGAGCCGGGCGTCGAACAGATAAAACTCCAGTTCGAAGGCCACTACCGGGCGGATGCCGCGACGTTCGAAGCGTTTCAGCACGCGCGCCAGGACCTCGCGCGGTTCGAATTCGATGGGCGCCTCCGTGCCGTCCGAACTGATCAACATCTGCCCCAACAGCTGGCCTTCCCATCGAACAGGTTTGAGGGTGCCCGCAATCAGACGGCGCACCGCGTCCGGATCGCCGTCGTTGAAGCAATAGTCGCCGATCGGGTACAAGCCGCCCTGCACACCCAGCAGGATGCAGTTCTGCGGCAATTTCAGAAGGCTGCCGGCTGCGACTTTCTCGAGCATGTCCACGGGGTATCGCTTGCCGTAGAAGTGCCCGGGGATATCGAGACAAATGAGGTCGACGTAGCGCACCTCCGGATAGGCCGCGCGGAAGGCCCGCACTTCGCTAAGCAGATCGGCGCCGGGGGAGGTCATGGTGTTGTCCTTCTCACGCAAAAGGTGATGATTGAAATTAAGTTCAAAGTGCCCGCAAGCTTAGGCAGGCAAACTCAGGCAGGCCAGTCGACTGCATAACGGGACGTCGCGTTCACGAGACAATTGATTAGCCATCCGAATTTTTGCCCAAAGCAGCGTCCCCGCTGCGTTCAGACTCGGCCGGAATGCTAGGTGAACACCCAAAGCACCCGTGTCGGCTCGTCGGAGAGATTGGCGTAGCGGAACCGGGCATGCGCCGGTACCTGGAAGCCGTCGTTCGGGCCAAGCGTCACCGGCTGCGCCTCGTCGTCGAGCCAGATGGTCAACTCGCCTTCGAGGACGAAGCCACCTTGCTCGTCGCTGTCGTTCAAAGGTCGATCACCGCTGCTGGCGCCGGGGGCCAGGTGGCTTTCCAGCATCGAGAATCCCGCCGACATGTTCGGCGACACCAGCACGTCGGTCACGCCCTCCGCGTAATAGAGGGTGCGGCGTTCATCCGGCCGGGTCACCCAAGGCAGCGCACGCGGCTTGCTCAGATTATAAAAATAGGTGGTGGGTACGCCCAGCGCCTCGCCGATGGCGGTCAGGTCGCCCACGGTCGGACGCGAAAGACCGCGCTCGATCTGGGAGAGGAATCCCACCGAGCGGCCGATCTTTTCCGCCAATGCGCCCAACGTCACTTTCTTATGCTTGCGCAGGTCCCGAATCAGTATCGCGAGGCCTTCAATTTCTTCCTGCTTGTTCATCTTCCGCCTCTTCCTTCAGACTCTGTCGCGCAGACGATACCAGGTCTTGCCCATGACCTCCAGCGGCGCTGCCATCAGCGCTCCGCCGGGAAAACGTGGGTTGTCGATGGACTGATACAGATCCAGCAATTCGTCGTCACCGAGGATCGCGTCGGCGACCGCGCGGGCTGCGGTGAGCGTGGGAAGCACGCCATGCCCCGAAAATCCTTGCAGCCAGTAGCGCTCGCCATCCCGGCCAATGTCCGGCGTGCGTTTCATGCTGATATCGATATGCCCGCCCCAGGCAAACTCCAGTTCCACCCCGCGCAATTGCGGGAACGCCCGTTCCAGGTAGGGCCGGGTGGCGGCCACAATATCTTTTGGAATGCCGCCCGCGTACGTGCAGCCGCCGCCGAATAGCAGGCGGTTGTCAGGACTGAGGCGAAAGTAGTCGGGAACGAACTGATTGTCGATCACACAGCTGTTGCGTGGCAGCAGCGAACGAGCCACGTCCGGCTGCAGCGGCGACGTGGCTACCTGATACGTGCCGACCGGCAGCATGCGCCTCGAAAGTGTGCGATCGAGGCGGTCGATATACGCGTTGCAGGCGAGCACCAGCGTGTCCGCGCGCACGTCGCCTTTGTCGGTACGCGCGACATAACCGCTTGGCGTGTCGCGGTAGTCCAGCACCCGGCTCTGCTCGAAGATGCGTCCACCGGCCTGCTCGATCGCCGCCGCGAGGCCTTGGGCCAGCTTCAGCGGATTCAGATGCCCCGCCTCGGGATCGTAGAGCGCCGCATGGTAACGCTCGCTCGCAATCCACTCGGGCATCTCCTCGCGAGGAATGAACCGCATCCGGTCGTAACCCCACTTCTCCACGGCCTGCCGCTGAGCCTCCTGCAGCAGCGCAACGCGGCGCGGCAGCACTGCCGCCCACAGACTGCCGGCACGATAGTCAGCATCGAAGCCATGCCGCTCTGGCAGCTCACGGATCTCCTCAGCGGCCCAGCGCATGCTGTCCCATAGCCGGCGGGTACGTTCCAATCCCAGCGCAGCCTCCAGCGGCGGCATATCGCAGGACCAGCCGAGCAGCGCCTGGCCGCCATTACGCCCGGACGCTGCCCAGGCCACCCGGCTCGCCTCGAGCAAGGTGACGCGCTTGCCCGCGAGCGCGAGGCGCAACGCCGTGTGCAAACCGCTGAAACCTGCACCGACGATTAACACCTCGGTGTCCAGGTGATCCTCCAGAACCGGACGCAGTGGAATCGGACCAGGATAGGTGCGCGCGTAGTAACTCGCGACGTGCTCGGCGGATTGATGGAACATCGGCACTGCTCCGTGAAAAATTCACAAATTAATTTCATGAAAAAATAACACTTATTTTTCATGAAGGCAAGCAGGGTGAACGGCACCTCGTCGCGTCGAGTGCTACATGAGGGAAACGAAGCGTGCCGTACGATGTCGATTTCGGATACGCCGGTTCGTCGTAGCAGTAAGAGCCACCCGTCGATCCCGATTAAACATCGAGGCCACGTGGTTCCGACAACTCACTCAAGGAGAAGTAGCAATGCGCGTCATGGTGATGGTGAAGGCAACGAGTCAGTCAGAGGCCGGCAAGATGCCGAGCACGGAACTGCTTACCGCAATGGGCAAGTTCAATGAAGAACTCGTCAAGGCAGGCGTGATGCTCGCGGGCGAAGGCTTGCATCCGAGTGCCAAGGGCAAACGGGTGCGCTTCTCGGGCAGCCAGCGAACCGTGATCGATGGACCATTCACGGAGACCAAGGAGCTCGTCGCGGGCTACTGGCTGTGGCAGGTCAAGTCGATGGAAGAAGCGGTCGAATGGGTGAAGCGCTGCCCCAATCCGATGGAAGTCGACTCCGACATCGAAATTCGCCCGCTCTTCTCCGCCGAAGATTTCGGCGAGGAACTGACTCCTGAACTGCGGGCTCAGGAAGAACGCCTGCGCGCTCTGACCGAAGGCGGTGCGAACAAGCCGAGCTGATGTGTTGTCGTCGATCTGCTCGAAGCGCGTAGACGGGGGGTCTATGACACCGGTAGATGGCGCGAGGTATCCTCACATGGAACGATGAGGCGCACACGCGGCAACAGCCACGTCATGCAGCCTCCCGGACCCACCCATGCCCGGGTTGGACCCGCAAAACAACGTCACGCCCTCGTGACACCAGTGAGGACCATGATGACTCTCGCGATCGCTACCGCCATCTCAGACGCAGATTCGCCGAACTATCTCGTTCAGATCGACGCGGGCACGCACAGCCTGCTCGGTGACGAAGGGCCGCGCGAAGGCGGGCAGGACAGCGGCCCCGCCCCCTTCGAATTCGTGCTCTCGGGTCTCGCGGCATGCACCGCTGCCACGCTCAGAATGTACATGCAGAAGAAAGCATGGCCGGGCGAACGGATCAAGGTCGCTACGGAATTGCACATCGAGCGCGACGGCGGTCAATACATTCGGCGCACCGTATCTGTCGAAGGCCCTCTCGGCGATAGCCAGCGGACCCGCCTTGCCGAAATCTGCGAGAAAACGCCGGTCACCCTGTTCATCAAACGGGGAACGCGGATCGACACCGCAATGCAGTGGTGAGACAGAAAGTCTCGTTACGTCGGTATTGAGTGGGCGCTACGCGCGGTCGCGCGGCGGCCCTCGATATTTCCATTTCTTTTGAAAATGATTCAAAAGACACCCCAATTATCAAATCACGCTCCACCTCGCACAATGCGGCACGCCTGAAGGAAGTCCGGTGTTCGCATCAAGTCATGCGTATCACCGGCAACCTCAGATGGCGCACGCAACGCTAGTGCAGGTTCACCCCGCAGCAAGGAGCAGAAAATGCTTGTTTATCGCGGCTCGACCGCCCTGATTACCGGCGCCTCCAAAGGACTCGGCAAGGTCTTTGCGGAGACACTGGCCGCGCGCGGCATGAACCTTGTGTTAGTCGCCCGCTCGGGTGACACCTTGCAGGCCCTGGCGGAAGGGCTTTCGTCACGATACGGCGTAGAGGCCGTGGCGCTCAATACCGATTTGAGCCGCCCTGACGCCGCGCTCCAGATTGGCGCGGAACTCGAGCGCCGCGGCGTTCAGGTAGATCTGCTAATCAACAATGCGGGTTTGGGTCTGACTGGCAGCTTTCTCTCGCACGACCCAGCGAAAGAACAGTCGCAGATTCAGGTCAACGTTCAGGCGCTCGTCGCGCTCAGTCATCAGTTTGGCAGCGAGATGGCGAAACGCGGCAGAGGCGGCATCATCAACCTCGCGTCCAACGCGAGCTTTCAGCCTCTCCCGCATATGGCCACGTACGCAGCGACCAAGGCTTTCGTGCTGCTCTTCAGTGAGGCGCTGCAATTTGAACTGGTCGGCACGGGCGTTCACGTGATGGCCGCTTGTCCGGGCCCCACGGCAACGAGTTTCTTCGACGGTGTGTCGACCAATGTGTCGCCGCGCGACATGGACAGCTCTGAGTCGGTTGTTCAGGAAACCCTCAAAGCCTTCGACAAAAGAAAAGCAGTCGCCTATCCCGGGCGGAGCAGCGTGCGAGCCGCGACCTGGCTGTCACGGTGGCTTCCTCGCGGGCTCGTGGTTCGCCTCGCTGCCATGGCGAGCGGCAAAATGGGACTGCATAGCTGAACGCGGCGATTCAGCCCGCAGCCCGGCCTCATTTTCGCGGGCGCATCGGCTCAGTGCCTGGACCCGCGGCGGGCAGCACTGAGCCGCGATCTGAAAACCGTCAGCCGCCCTCTTTCATCTGCTTGAGAATCTTGTAGACGGTGGCGCGCCCCATCGTCAGCACGGCGGCCACGTAGTTCGCGGAACTGCGTCCGCGAAACGCGCCTTGCGCATGCAGCGCCTCGACGATTTCCCGCTTGTGTTCGCGCGTGAGCGCATTGATGCCGATTTGCCGCTCACGCAGCCAGGTGTGCAGAAACGTGTTGATGCGGTCCTGCCAGTCGTCGCGGAACAGTTCCTCCGCGGGCGCGTCCGTCAGATTGCCGCCCTTGATGAACAGATCGAGCGTGGAGCGCACATCTTCGAACACCGCGATGTTGAAGTTGACGCAGAGCATGCCGGCAGGCTTGCCGTCGTCGTCGAACAGGATGTTGCTCACGCAGCGCATGCGACGGCCGTCCCAATTCAGCTTCTCGTACGGCCCGATCGTCCGGCCGCGTGCCGCGTAGTGGATTTCATCGAGCACCGAAGGGCCGCCGACTTCAAGCTTCGACAGGTTATTCACGAGATACGCGATGGTCTGATCGCGCAGGTCGTGAATCACGACTTCGGCACACGGATAGAACAGCGCCGCAATGCCGTCCGCGATGGGAGCGTAGCGGTCCAGCAGCAGGTCTTTCACAGGAGAGACGGTTGTCTTGCGCATCAAGAAATCGCAGTGTTCGAGGGATGCGGCGCCGCTTTCGCCCAGATGAGCCGATAGGGGCGCCGAGGTTATGGGGGCAAGCGAGGTAAGCACAACCATGCCGGGCAGCCAGGCCCTGCAACTCGCCATTGTAACGACCCCAATGGTCAGCGGTGAGCCCGACGGCATAACGACAGCATGACGACAGCGCAGCGGCCATTTTATTGCGGGGCCGCATCGCGCCCCGGGCTTTAATGGGCGCTCGATCGCATGCGGCCCAGGCGTTCCAGTTGTTGCATCCGCACCGAACGATTTTTGTCCGCGTGGCAGGCGTATTTTTTTCGTGCGATAAAAGAATCGACACTTTCACGGAGCAACAGATGGCCACGCTCGAAGCGTTTCGCGCCGTGCTGGATGACGACGGCACGCCGGAAATCATTCGCAATCACATCATCGATTCGTTGCAATACACGCTGCGCAATCACGGGCAAATTTTTACGTCGAAGGAGGTCGAATGGCTGGCCGGCTGGGACGATGCGCGCATCCCGCTCGCGGCTACACGCGAGTTGCAGAAGCGCGTCGCCGAGACCACCCGCTGACGCCCCGCCGTCACCTTCGCCTTCGGCGTCACTGCGCCATCTCACGCACGGCGTGCCGGTCACACCCCGGCGCGCCGTTCGCGGCAATTTTTTCTTGCCCACCCCCCCGCCGGCTGGGCGGTTTGCCCGCGCGCGGAAGTTTTTGCTATCCAATTAGCCCCATTTAGTGCATCATATTGGAATAGCTGTATTCCGCTTCCGCAACACCGGCATCAAGCACAGTATCAATCGGCGTCTCCGCACCACCCCCGACTGTTCGACCGCTGCCTGCCGGCGATCCCGTCACTCCGGCAATGCGCCGCCTGCATTCGCCGTCGCGAGTTGTGCAGCTGAGTTGTTCAGCTTTTACGCGCCCGATGTCCGCGCGACATCAGCGCGTTTCTTCTCCATCGAATCCGCGATTTTGCGGGGCCGCGCTCATGCCCTTGCCATCGGGCCTGTGCCAACCTTTTTCCATGGCGGCGCGCCCTCAGGTGCTGCGCTGCCCGGCCTGTCGTGCCGCGCGTAACACGCGTGACACGGGGACCACGTAATACAGGACACGTGCTTCATGAATTCAGTTGTCAAGACGTACAAGGGTTACGAAATTCACCCGCTCGTCTATCCGCGCCGCCCGACGGACGGTCAGACGGGCCGCAATCCGGACGCAGGCTACGACGCGTCGGTACGCATTTGCCGCGTGGGCGCCAATCCGGCAGCCGACGGGCGTGTGTTCCGTCTGCAGTATCTGTTTCCGTTCGACGGCACGGGCAAGGCGCGCATTGCGTGCATGGCCCACGCCGAGCAATTGATCGACGGCCGTGTAGACGGCCAGTCCGTCGCCGATCTTTGAGCGGTACTATCGGCGAATCCGCTGGTGCCGCAGCAGCTGGCCTGAAAGCCAACTGTCAACCGTATCAGATGTTGCGCCGGGCTTAGTTGCACGGCCAACACCCACTTATCCCATCGACCAGGAGTTATGCATGGCGAAAGAAGAACTGCTTGAACTTGACGGTATCGTCGACGAAGTACTTCCGGATAGCCGTTACCGCGTGACGCTCGACAACGGCGTCGTGGTTGGCGCTTACGCGTCCGGACGCATGCGCAAGAACCATATCCGTATTCTCGCGGGCGACCGCGTCACGCTGGAACTGTCGGTTTACGATCTGACCAAAGGCCGGATCAACTTCCGTCACAAAGACGAGCGCGCTACCGGTGGTGGTGGTGGCGGCGCACGCAATTCGCAATTCCGTCGCCGTTAAGGCTGGCGGCACGCTGACCGCTTCTTGACGGTCATTGCGTGGCCCATTGCGGTTCGTTTTTCTTGTTGTTCGCGAAGCCTTCCACGCGCCTTCTCCGGCTTGACTCGACGACTCGAGCCTGAGCGGCGCGCTGCGGCGTCGCACGAATTGCCCCTCCCGAGTTGCCCTCCCGCTCTACATCCCGAACACCGCACCGAGATCCTCTCCGGCGGCGCTTTTCCGCACCTGCTCGACCACCCGCTCCTCCAGCTCCGACAGATGCTCGCGCATCGCCGCCAGGGCCGCATGCAGCTCTCCCGCATCGAGCGCTTCGATAATCTGCATGTGCTCGTCCGCGGAGCAGGTCGATCCCTTCGACGGGTCGAATAACGCCTTGTACAACTCGGTCTTCGCGACAAGTTGCCCAACCAGGCCGAGTAATTCCGTACCGCCCGCCAGCTCCGTCAACAACACATGAAACTGGCCCGCGAGCCGCACGGAATCTTCTACTGCGCCGGTGCGTGACGCCTTCTCCTCACTGCGCACATGGGCGCGCAGGCGGCGCTTGTGAGCCGCACTCAAACTCCCGCACAAAGCCGCGACAATGCCCGCCTCGACAATCTGCCGGGCGCGATACACCTGACGAATGTCCTCTTCCGATGGCGACGGCACGAACGCGCCGCGATTTGCCTCGAGCACCAGCTTGCCCTCGAACCCCAGCCGCGCGAGCACCTTGCGCAACGCGCCGCGCGTGCAGCCGAATGCGGCCGCGAGATCGCGTTCGACCAGTTGCGCGCCCGGCCGCAGACGGCCTCGCAACAATGCCGCAGTAATCGACGCGTAAATGCGCTCCTCGACGCTGATCGCGTCGTCTTCGGGCGCGCTGCGGATGGGTAGGTCGGCGTCGGCGGACGGCGTACGCGAGGAACGTGAGGCCATGAGTTCAGTGATGGAAATGAAGCGATATCGCCCGGCATTGTAACGACGCGCGCTGGTGGACGCCATCCGCCGGTACTCCTTCTTATACCGGGCATCATTAAAATAGTTAACCATTTTTAGTTATTATGGTTGACCAAAATAGTCTCGTACGGTCTTTTCCACCCTGTTCGAGGCTCGTTAGCCGTCTTGCTATCGGTCGCGCAGCATCGTCTTCCCCTTCGTAACTGCTCGCAACCGCTCGCATCCGTTCGCAAGGCGTCGCCCACTCTCGCCTCCAGGTTTATTGTGAATTCACCCTCCAGCGCCAATCCGATTCAAACCCACGCCAACAACGCATCCCACGCGCTCACGTGGCGGGACGCGCTATGGCTGGGCGCGATTGTCGTGATCGGCGTCAATCTGCGGCCCTTGCTGACGTCGATCAGTCCATTGATGACCACGATCCGCGCGGCAACGGGGCTAAGCTTTTCCGGCGCCTCGTTCCTCACCAGCCTGCCGGTCGTCGCGATGGGCATCGGCGCATTCGGCGCCGGTGCGCTGACCCGGCTGATCGGTGAAACGCGCGGCGTTGCACTCGGTTTGCTGGCGATCGCGCTTGCTTGCGGCGCACGCTGGTCGACCACCAGCGGCGCCGCGCTCCTTGCGACGGCGGCGCTCGCCGGCGTCGGCGTCGCGGCAATCCAGGCCCTGCTGCCCGCGGTCATGAAGCAGCGCTTTCCTGCACGCGTGCCGTTGGCGATGGGCGTTTTCTCGGCATCGATCATGGGTGGCGGCGGCTTCGGCGCGAGTGTGAGCCCGTGGGTCAGCAGCACGATGGGGTCGTGGCATGCGGGCCTCGCCGTGTGGGCGATTCCTGCTTTTGTCGCCCTGCTGTGCTGGCTGGGCTTGAATCGCGGACCTTCGAACGGCGCCACGGTACACGCGGCTCCAGTGGACGCGGTGGCTTTATCGCTTTGGCGCAAGCGGCGCGCGTGGACGCTTGGGTTGTACTTCGGGATCGTCAACGGGGGATATACGAGTCTCGTTGCCTGGTTGCCCGCTTTCTATCAGCAGCATGGCCTGAGCGTGGCGAAAAGTGGTTCGCTGCTTGCCGGGATGACCGTTTTTCAAGCCACGGCGGCTCTGCTTTTGCCGCTTGCCGCTGCGCGGTTTCGTGATCGGAGGCCGTGGTTGATTCTTGGCTTGTCCGCGCAATTGGCCGGCTTGCTCGGAT
Organism: Paraburkholderia sp. BL23I1N1; assembly: GCF_003610295.1. Lineage (NCBI taxonomy): Bacteria > Pseudomonadati > Pseudomonadota > Betaproteobacteria > Burkholderiales > Burkholderiaceae > Paraburkholderia > Paraburkholderia sp. BL23I1N1. The sequence goes on along the minus strand of NZ_RAPV01000001.1, from coordinate 5,070,399 downwards.
TGACTGTCTGCCCCGATGCTGCGCCGTTGCTATGGGTGGGCATCGCCGGCGCCGGGCTCGGCGGGACTTTTTCATTGACCCTCGTTACCGCGATGGATCACGCCGCGCACCACAGCGTTGCTGGCAAGCTCGTCGCGTTTACTCAAGGTGTCGGGTTCGTTGTGGCAGCTATTGCACCCATTATTGCCGGGGTTGTTCGGGGTTGGAGCGGCAGCTTCGCGGCCGCCTGGATCATGCTGGCTGCAAGCGTTGCCGCCATGATCGTAGTCAGTTTTGTGTTTTCACCCCGGAGTTATGGGGAATGGATTTGAATGGATGGCGCCGCGCGCTGCCTGAATGGCGCCACGCGCCGCTTCGGTGCATGTCGCCCGCATGCCCCGCGCCGGTGCGGGCACCGTTGCCTGACCCGTTCGCAAGCTCGTGATTGCGCTCGTTTTATCGCAGCGCTCGTCGTCTGGCATACCTGTTGCTTTAATGGTATCCAGCCGTCGCTCAATCACACTCCATGCTGCGTGTTCTCCTCGTCACCGATACCGATAAGCCCATTGGCGATCTGCGCGATGCCCTCGCGCGGCTCGGCTACGAGATGCTGGCCGGCACCGCGACGCCGCAAGCGCTGCACAGCGTGGTTCGGAGCGAACGGCCGGACGTCATCATCATCGATACGGAATCGCCGTCGCGCGACACGCTCGAACAACTCGCGGTCATGAACGCCACCGCGCCGCGTCCGGTGTTGATGTTCAGTCACGACGCAAACCAGCAATTGATCCGCGACGCGGTCGGCGCAGGCGTCACGGCCTACCTCGTCGAGGGTCTCGCCACGGAACGGCTCGCACCGATTCTCGAAGTTGCGCTCGCACGGTTTGCGCAGGAGTCGCAGTTGCGCGAACGCCTCGCGCAAGTCGAGACCGAACTCACCGAACGCAAGCTGATCGATCGCGCCAAGCGCCTGCTGATGGATCAACAGAAGATCACCGAACACACTGCGTACGCCATCCTGCGCAAGCGCGCCATGAACCAGGGCATCAAACTCGCCGACGTCGCGCGCGCCATCATCGCGTCGGCGGATTCGCTCAAATGAAGCGCCGCTCATGAACTCTTCCGCCCCGCTCGCCCCAACGTCCGCGTCCGCGCCGCTCGAGAAAACCCATCTTCGGCTCGGTTTCGTCGCACTGTCCGATGCCGCGCCGCTCGTCGCCGCCAAGCTGCTCGAATTCGGCCACGCCCATGGATTGACGCTGGAGTTGTGCCGGCAGCCGTCATGGGCCGCCGTGCGCGACAAACTGCTGTCGGGCGATCTGGACGCGGCGCATGTGCTCTACGGTCTCGTCTACGGCGTGCAACTCGGCCTGGGCGGTCCGCAATCGGATATGGCCGTGCTGATGGTGCTCAATCGCAACGGCCAGGCGTTCACGCTGTCAAACCGTCTCGCCGATGCTCTCGCCGAACACGGCACCTTGCCCAATGCGTTGGCGACGCTCGGCCGTAAGCCGGTGTTCGCGCAGACTTTCCCCACCGGCACTCACGCGATGTGGCTGTCCTACTGGCTCGCGTCGCAAGGTGTGCATCCGTTGCGCGATATCGAGAGTGTCGTGATTCCGCCGCCGCAAATGGTCGCCGCGCTCTCCGAAGACAAGCTCGACGGCCTCTGCGTCGGCGAACCGTGGAACGCGATGGCGGAAGCGAACGGCGTCGGCAGAACGATCGCTTTTACGAGCGAGGTGTGGCCCGATCATCCCGAGAAAGTGCTGGCCTGCCGGCGCGATTTTGTCAGTGCGAATCCGAATGCCGCGCGCGCCCTCGTGCAGACGATGCTCGAAGCGTGCCGTTGGCTCGATGGCGCGGGACATCGCGAAGAGATTGCTCGCTGGCTCGCGCGACCCGAATTCATTGGTATCGATGAAGCCCTGATCGCCGCGCGATTCGGCAACGACATCGCCGCCTCGGCGCCGGGTGGACTACCCGTGCGCTTCTTCGACAACGGAACGGTGAACTACCCGCGCGCCGCCGACGGCGCCTGGTTCCTCACGCAGTTCGAACGCTGGGGCATGATCGACGCACGCGCGGACTACGCGGAAATCGCGGCGCGAATCAATCAGACGCAGTTGTATCGCGAGGCCGCCGCACGCGTCGGCGTTGCGGTACCGGGCGATGAACATTCTCAAGTGCTAATCGACGGTAAGGTGTGGGGTCACGACACGGTATCCGAGGCTTACGCGCGGAGCTTTACTATTCGTGCGTAGCGTTGCGGCTGCAGCATGAGCGCGGTGTGATTGCTGCGTGGAGGTCACGCGGCTTTCAACGGCGGAAACAGTACGCTGACCACAAGACCACCGCCCGGCGCATCGCTCAACGCAATCAACGCGCCATGAACACGCGCGATTTCCCGCACGATCGACAAACCCAGCCCGCTCCCCTCCACCGCCTGTGTCGCTTCGCTGCGATAGAAACGCTCGAACACGGCGTCGCGTTCACCTGCGGTTATCCCCGGCCCGTTGTCGATCACCTGCAGCAGCGCTTGCTCGCCTTCGCATGCAACGCGTACGGTAATCACCGCCCCATCGCCAGAATAACGAATGGCGTTGTCGATCAGATTGCCGACCAGTTCCGCGAGCAGATCGGTCTGGCCCGTCACGTCGATGCGCACATCCTGTTCAAAACCGAGATCGATACCTCGCGAGCGCGCTACCGGCGACCAGTCGAGCGTCACGCTGCGCGCCACTTTGTGCAGCGGCACGGCGGCATGCCTGATCGTGTAACCGCTGTCCGCATCGAGCCGCGAGAGCGACAGCAATTGCTGCACGATACGCACCGCCTGCTGCACCGCGCGGTTCAACCGCCGCAAATGCACGCCTTGCCGGCGATTACCATTCGAGGCCTCCTCACCACCGTCGATATCGCGCAGCGCGAGTTCAGACTCCGCCTGAATGACGGCAAGCGGTGTCTTCAACTGATGCGCGGCGTCGTTAAAAAATCGCCGGCGCGACGACTGCATCAACTGCGTGCGGCCGATGTACTGATTGATCGAATCCACCAGCGGCGCGACTTCGCTCGGCAGGCCGACCGTATCGAGCGGCGTCGGATCGTCTTCGGCGCGTGCAGCGACCTTGGCCGACAAGCGGTTCAGCGGCCGCAAGCCGCGCGCAACGCCCAGCCACACAATGCCGAGCGCGAGCACCACCAGCAGGCATTCCTGCTGCAACGAGCCGGTCAGAATCTCGCGCGCCAACGCCTGGCGCTGCTCGATCGTTTCGCCGACCCGCACCAGCACCACGCGCGTCTGCGCCGACGGCACGTCATGGACCGGCAATCGCAGCATGGCGATGCGTAACGGCCGCTCGCGAAACACGTCGTCGTAAAACTGCACGCTGTAGGGCTCCGCAAGCGCCTCCGTGCCTGACGGTAGATCCGGATAGCCGGTCACCACCCGGCCACCCTCCTCGCGAATCTGGTAGTAGATGTTGCCGCCGCCGTTCGATTCGAACATCTCCAGCGCCAGATACGGCAGATCGACTTCGATCTGACCATCGCGCAAATGGATGCCGTCGCGTATCGAGCGCAGCGAAAACTCCAGCGTGCGATCGAAAGCCGCGTGCGCCGCGTTCATAGCGCGTTGATACGTAAGCCAGGCGTCGAAGGCGAGCAGCAGAAGCAGCGGCAACAACAACCAGAGCGCGACGCGCACGCGCAGATTCGGCCGAGTCATGCGCCTTTCGCTTCCAGCAGATAGCCGAGCCCGCGCAGCGTCACGATGCCGACGGAACTGCGCTCAAGCTTCTTGCGCAAGCGGTGCACGTAGATTTCGATGGCATCGGCATTCACCGATTCGTCGAGCCCAAAAATTTTCTCCGAGAGCGTGTCCTTGTTGATCGCGCGGCCGTTGCGCAGGATCAGCACCTCGAGCACCGACCGCTCGCGCGGGGTCAAGGCAAGCGGCTCGCCGTCGAGCGTGAAGCCGCGGTCGACGCTGTCGTAAAGCAGCCTGCCGCACTGCGCGTGTAGCGGCTCCTGGCCATGACTGCGGCGCAGCAGAGCCCGCGCACGCGCTTCGAGTTCGGTGAGCGCAAAGGGCTTGGCAAGGTAATCGTCGGCGCCGAGATCGAGGCCGCGCACGCGCTCTTCCACAGAACCATGCGCGGTCAGCATCAATACCGGCACCGCGTTGCGGCGCGCGCGCAGACGGCGCAAAACTTCAAGGCCGTCGAGTTTCGGCAAACCGATGTCGAGAATCACCATTGCGTAGTCTTGCGTCCTCAGAACGTAGTCGGCGGATTCGCCGTCATGCATGCAATCGACAGTGAGTTTCGCGCTGGTCAGCACGTCGGTTAGCGAGCGGGAAAGGATTGGATTGTCTTCGACGAGCAGCACACGCATAAACAGAATCCCAGGGAAATCCATGAGGCGAATTCGACCATTGTGACGCATTTCTTTCGAAAATTGAAAGCATTCAGAAAGTACGCGTCTCTTACTATTCACCTACACAAAACAACCACAATGTTTTCTGGAGGAAGACGTGCAAATCTCTTTGAAGTATCTCGCCGTAGCCGTTGCATTCGCCGCAAACTCAGCATGGGCGGCCTTCCCGTCCGGTTATCCGAGCGACTATCAGGCCACTGTCGACGGGGCAAAGAGGGAAGGCAAACTGATCGTTTATTCGGTCACGGACACCGCCCTCGTGCGTCCGCTCATCAAGGATTTTGAAAGCCTGTACGGCATCAAGGTCGAGTACAACGACATGAACAGCACCGAGCTGTACAACCGCTTCATCAGCGAAAACGCGGCCAGCAGCACGAGCGCGGACGTGCTGTGGAGCTCGGCGATGGACTTGCAGGTCAAGCTCGTGAACGACGGCCTGATGGCCACTTACGAATCGCCCGAGTCGAAGCAGTTGCCGCAATGGGCGCAGTATCAGAAGCAGGCGTACGGCACCACCTACGAGCCGCTTGCGATTGTCTACAACAAGCGTCTCCTAGCCGCAGGCGAAGTGCCGCAAACGCGCGCGGACCTGATCAAACTGCTGCAAACCAGGGCCGAACAGTTCAAAGGCAAGGTGACGACGTACGACATCGAAAAATCCGGCGTCGGCTTCAACTATCTGACGCAAGACGTGCGCGTCAATCCGCAGGTCACGTGGGACCTCGTGAAAGCCATGGGCGCAACCGGCCCGAAACTGCAATCGAGTACCGGCGCGATGATGGAGCGCATTTCGTCGGGTGAAAACCTGATCGGCTACAACATTCTCGGTTCGTACGCGCTCAGCAAAGCGAAGAAAGACCCATCGATCGGTTACGTCTATCCGAAGGACTACACGCTGGTGGTGAGCCGCCTCGTGACGATTTCGAAGAAGGCGCAAAGCCCGAACGCCGCGAAGCTGTGGGTCGATTACCTGCTGTCGCAACGCGGTCAGACCTTGCTCGCGAACCAGGCCAGCCTGTTCTCGATTCGCGCGGACGTCGACGGTGAAACGTCGATGGCGGGTCTCACGAAACAGCTCGGCGATTCGCTCAAGCCGATCCCGATCGGCGCCGGTCTGCTGGTCTATCTCGACCAGTCCAAGCGGCTTGAATTCCTCAAGCAATGGCAACAGTCGATCAAGCGCTAAGCCTCGACTGACCTGACGGCGTCTGCGCTGAAACGCGCGGACGTCACGCCTTTCCTCATTACCTGTCGATATGCGGCTTCACGCTGCAGGGGGACACTCATGCTTTCCACTAGCGCAACCGGACACCGCGATGCACCACCACGCGCGGCCGGCGGCGGCACGATAGGCGCGCTGCCGCGCGGCGGTCTGCAGCCGTTTGCGGGGCTGCTGCGCTGGCTCGTCGTCGCGGTGCTGACCGTCGCGGTGGCGCTGCCGCTCGGTTTCATTCTTTTCCAGAGCGTGTTGAACGCGCCGTTTTTCGACGCGAAGCGCACGCTGGGACTGGCGGGCTTCGAATTCATTTTCAGCGACCCCGATTTCTGGTCCGCGCTGAAGAACTCTTTCATCATCGCGGGCGGGATGCTGTTCATCTCGATCCCGCTCGGCGGCATTCTCGCGTTCCTGATGGTGCGCACTGACATGCCCGGCCGCCGCTGGCTCGAACCCCTGCTGCTCACTCCCGTATTCGTTTCACCGATGGTGCTCGCGTTCGGCTACGTAGTCGCAGCCGGCCCGGTCGGCTTCTACTCGGTCTGGTGGAAGACCCTGTTCGGCGCCGCCGAAGCGCCATGGAGCGTGTACTCGATTCTCGCGATCACGATCATCGTCGGACTCACGCATGTGCCGCACGTCTACCTGTATTCGTCGGCGGCGCTGCGCAATCTCGGCTCCGATGTCGAGGAAGCGGCCCGCGTTGCCGGTGCGCGGCCGTTCCGTGTCGCCCTCGATGTCAGCCTGCCGATGACGCTGCCCGCCCTGCTGTTCGCGGGCGTACTGGTGTTCTTCCTCGGCTTCGAGGTGTTCGGCCTGCCACTCGTGCTCGGCGACCCTGAAGGTCACCTCGTGCTGGCGACGTATTTGTACAAGCTCACCAACAAGCTCGGCGTGCCTTCGTATCACCTGATGGCCGCGGTCGCCGTGTGCATCGTCGCGATCACGTTCCCGCTGGTGCTGCTGCAACGACGCTTGCTGAAGAGCGCGAACCGCTTCGTCACGGTCAAGGGTAAAGCGGGACGTCAGACCGTGTTGCCGCTCGGCGCATGGCGCCGGGTGGCGCTCGCGATCGTCGCGTTGTGGCTGCTGCTCACGGTGTTCGTGCCGCTCTCCGGCATCACGCTGCGCGCGTTCGTCACGAACTGGGGCGAAGGCGTGAATCTGGCCGACGTGCTGACGCTCGCCAATTTCACCGAACTCTTCGAGCAGGACAACCTGGTCCGCGCGATTCTCAACACGCTCGGCATTGGCGTGATTGGCGGAGCGCTTGCCGTGGGCTTCTATTCGCTGGTCGCATTTGCGGGCCATCGCCGCAACGACTGGGCGACGCGTCTGCTCGACTACCTCGTGCTGCTGCCGCGTGCGGTGCCTGGGTTGCTCGCCGGTCTTGCCTTCCTGTGGATCTTTCTCTTCGTGCCCGGCCTGAAGGAACTGAAGAACTCCATGTGGAGCATCTGGATCGCCTACACGGTCGTGTGGCTCGCGTACGGCATGCGCCTGATTCAAAGCGCGCTGCTGCAAGTCGGGCCGGAACTCGAAGAAGCGGGACGCAGCGTAGGCGGCACGCGGGCGCGCGTCAGTCTCGACGTCACGCTGCCGCTCGTGCGCTTCGGCCTGCTCGCGGCGTGGCTCCTGATTTTCATGATCTTCGAGCGCGAATACTCGACCGCGGTCTATCTGCTCTCACCCGGCACGGAAGTGATCGGCGCGCTGCTGGTGTCGCTGTGGGCGACCGGCGCGGTCGATCAGGTCGCGGCGCTTTCTGTCATCAACATCGCAATGGTCGGCGTCGGACTTGGCGTCGCCCTGCGCTTCGGAGTGAAATTGCATGGATAAGCTCTCGGTCGACAATCTGTTTCTCAGCTATGGCGACAACCCGATCCTGAAGGGCGTGTCGTTCGAACTGAACCCCGGCGAAGTGGTGTGCCTACTGGGCGCGTCGGGCAGCGGCAAAACCACGTTGCTGCGCGCGGTCGCGGGACTCGAACAACCTGCCTCGGGCCGTATCGAACTGGACGGCAAGGTGTTCTTCGACGGCGCGGCCCACGTCGATCTGCCGGTCGAGCAACGTTCGCTCGGCCTCGTGTTTCAGTCGTATGCGCTGTGGCCGCATCGCACGGTGGCGGACAACGTCGGCTATGGATTGAAGTTGCGGCGCGTGTCGAGTGCGGAGCAAAAAAAAACGCGTGCAGTCTGCGCTCGATCAACTCGGCCTTGGCCATCTTGCCGCGCGTTATCCGTATCAGCTTTCCGGCGGCCAGCAGCAGCGTGTGGCGATTGCGCGGGCGCTGGTCTACAACCCGCCCGTCATTCTGCTCGACGAACCGCTGTCGAATCTCGACGCCAAGCTGCGTGAAGAAGCGCGTGCCTGGTTGCGCGAACTGATCGTTTCGCTGGGCCTCTCCGCGTTGTGCGTGACACACGACCAGACCGAAGCAATGGCGATGTCCGACCGCATCCTGCTATTGCGCAACGGCCGCATCGAACAGGAAGGTACGCCCGCCGAACTGTATGGCGCGCCCCGCTCGCTCTATACCGCGGAATTTATGGGCAGCAATAACCGGATCGACGCGCGCGTTACCGCGGTCGACGGCGAACGCGTGACGCTGGCCGGCGACGGCTGGCAATTGCAAGCCCAGGCGCGCGAAGCGCTCACCACCGGGCAACAGGCGCAGGCCGTGATTCGCCTCGAACGCGTACAGGTCGCCGAGGGGCCGGGCGCGAACCGCCTCGAGGCCGACCTGATTACCTCGATGTATCTCGGCGATCGCTGGGAGTACCTGTTTCATTGCGGCGATCTGCGCCTGCGTGCCTTCGGCCACGTGCCGCGCGCGGCCGGACGTCACTGGATCGAATTCCCCGCCAACGACTGCTGGGCGTTCGCACAGGCGAGCTAAGGCGCATTGAAGCGTGTTGATGCGTGTCGAAGCGAGCAGCACCACATTCCCATCCGAAGTGAAAAAACCAACCACAGGAGACTGTTGATGAAGTGGAGTATGACGAAGGCGACCCTCGGCGTGACGTGCGCCAGCCTCGCCGGATTGGCAACAACAGCGCATGCGCAATCGAGCGTGACCTTGTACGGGATCGTCGACGCAGGCGTCGAATACGTGAACCACGCGAGCAAAGACGGTGGCGCTGCGCGGCTCGTCTCGGGCGGCAAGAACACCTCGCGCTGGGGCCTGCGCGGCGTCGAGGACCTCGGCGGCGGGTTGAAGGCCGTCTTCCAGTTGGAGAGCGGCATCAACATCGCAAACGGCCAGTTCGACGACGGCCCCGGCGCGATCTTCGATCGCCGTGCCACGATCGGCCTGAAAAACCGCTTCGGGCAGATCACGCTTGGCCGTAATTTCACGACCACCTATGACTACATGCTGCAGTTCGACCCGATGGGTTACGCGCCAAACTACTCATGGGCGACGTCATCCACCGCGACGGGGGGACGTAAGGACGGTTTGTTCTCGCGCTCGGCCAACGCCGTGCGCTACGACGGCACCTACTCCGGCTTCAAGTTCGGCGCCATGTACGGCTTCGGCAACGTGCCTGGCAGCATGAAATCCAGCTCCAAGTACGACTTCGGTCTGGGCTACGAGACCGGTCCGTTCGCTGTAGTCGCCACTTTCGACCGGCAGAACGGTGCCAACGACAGCGTGACGCCCGCGGATACCACCAACTACATTCAAGGCATTCACGCAGGCTTGAGCTATGACTTCGGTTCGGTGAAGGCGATGGCCGGGTACCGCAACTATCGGCGCACTTTTCACACCGCCACGCCCACGTTGCGCAGCGACATGTACTGGCTCGGCGGTCAATACGACGTGACGCCGTTTATCTCGCTGTTTGCCGCGGTCTACCATCAGGACATCAAAGACGCGAGCGACGCCGATCCGACGCTGTTCTCGCTACGTGCGCAGTACGCGCTGTCAAAGCGAACGGTGCTGTATATGTCGGGGGGTTACGCGATGGCCAAGCATGACAAGGCGGTCAGCCTGTCGCGTGATCTGATCGGCGCGGCGGATACGCAAGCAGGTGTAACAGCGGGGATTCAACACCGGTTCTGAAGCGTCTGGAACGGATAACGCATCTCAAGCGCTGAAGCATCTGAAGCACCTAAAGCATCCAAAGCAGAGCGAGGCGCGGTGACGACCGATTCTTCACCGCGCCTCGCTCGTTTGCTTTTAGATAGATCCAGGTGACCCATTCGCCTAGAATGAACCAGACACACGGGACAACCGCCTCACTCACCGGGAGGAAAAATGCCATGTCACCAACAAGCCGCGATACCCGTAAGACGTTTCGCCACGGCCTGCTCTGGTTCGTTGCATTGTGGCTGCTCGGCGTCGGCGGAACGGCACTCCTCGTGCTGCCGTTTCATCTTCTGGTTACTGCAGCCATGCACCACTAGCAGTGACACTTCCCGGCACCTGTGCGTTCTGGCGCTGATCAGGCAAGCGGTTTGCGAAAAACGCTCCCGCCATAACCGAGCACGATATTGTCGACTTCAAACGGCGACGCCTCCTGTGCCTCGAGGATGAACGCAACGTGGTTGGGCGTCAGTTTGCTGGATATCGACGCGACCAGGTCGTCATCGAGCGCGTCTTTGATTGCATGCTCAGCCAGTCCTCCGCTCGCCCCGATCGTGAAGCCGAGTAGCGCCCCTACCGGTCCGCCGAGCATGCCGATCAACCCGCCCGTTAGCGCGCCGATCGCTGTCCCCCAAAACGGCCGGGTTTGCTTATTGAGCAGGATCAGCTTACCTGTGGCGTCCTTTTGAACCAGCACGCCGCTCTCAACCTTGAAACCAAGGTCCTTTTCCTCGAAATTCCTGAAATTGCGACCCGCTCGTTCGGCGACGTCAACGCTGTCGAAAACCGCGACGATCAACTGTTGTGCCATTTGATAGCTCCTCGTATCCCTCGTATCGTTAACGCTCTCTATCAAAGATAGTGATTTCCGCGGCGCCTGCTATTTGTTTATTTCCGATGCATGGTATCGGGCAGATTCACAGCACCCAACCGCCATGCGCATTGCGAATTAATCGGCGCCGACTTTCTTGCTGTGATCCTGTCGCGATGTCGCAGCGATAGCAAGGCCTGAATAAAAAGCCGCAGGACCCGATATGAAGTATCGAAGGAAAGGCATAGATTTGCGACAAAATAATGTCGAACGTTATCGGCACACAATCCCGCCTGACGTGACTTGACACGCCGCCGGCAGAGGAGCATTCAAGACGCAATTCGCGTTCCCGATCTGGTTTAGCGATGCCGCATTTGAACTCACTCAATGCCTTTGCACTGTTTCCATAAAGTGCCCGGCCGGTATAACATCTCCGGACGCATAGCGAGCATCAACCCTGTCTCCTGCACCGCTTGGTGACAATGCAATGCTTCACGGGTGTCTGCGGTGCCCAGAGCAGCAAACGTGCCTCATTCATCCGCACGAAAAATTTGCGCGCGCCTTGGACAGGTGCTCACGCAGGCGGAAAACATTCGCTCCATTCCCGGAATCACTAACGGTTCATCACTATTCAATCCGATGCCCAAAGACATTCCAGAACCGCAAGCCGTTTGTAATGACATCACACGTCGCGCGATTTTCATCGTCGCGACCTTCGTGGGCGGCCAGGACCCCGCTGACCAGGTACGCGCGTGGTGCGGGGACGTTGCCGCCCTGGTGCGCTCGGTCGGCAAACGCGTCCCGTCCGCCAATCTGTCGTGCGTTGTCGGCTTCGGCGCCGACGTGTGGGACACACTGTTCGGCGCCCCGTGCCCGGCGAACCTGCACCCGTTTCGCGAATTCGGCACAGGCGAACGCCGCGCCGTGAGCACGCCGGGCGATATCCTGCTGCACATCCGCGCGGATCAGATGGACCTCTGCTTCGAGCTCGCCACGCAGCTGACAAGACGGCTCGGCGATGCGGTCTCGGTGGTGGACGAAGTACACGGTTTTCGCAACTTCGATCTGCGTAGCATGGTGGGCTTCGTCGACGGCACCGAGAATCCGGCCGGTCGCAAGGCGATCGATTCCACCCTCATCGGTGACGAAGAGCCGGAGTTCGAGGCCGGCAGCTATGTCATCGTGCAGAAGTACCTGCACGACATGACCGGCTGGAACGCGCTTTCCGTCGAGACTCAGGAGCGCATTATCGGTCGCACGAAACTGGCCGACATCGAACTCGACGCAGCGGTCAAACCGTCGTGTTCGCATAGCTCCCTCACAACGATCACCGAGAACGGCGAGGAAGTGAAAATCCTCCGCGACAACATGCCCTTCGGCCGCCCCGGCATGGGCGAGTTCGGCACCTACTTCATCGGTTATGCCCGTTCCCCCGAACCGATCGAGCTGATGATGGAAAACATGTTCGTCGGACGGCCGCCGGGCAATTACGACCGGCTACTCGACTACAGCCGCGCCGTCACGGGCGGCCTCTTCTTTGTTCCGTCGGCCACCTTGCTCGATGCGCTCGCGGATCGCGATCCGCAAGCTGCCGCCGCAGTCGACCAACAGCCTGAATCGTCTTCGTCCGCCGAGCCGCGTCACGACGGCTCGCTGAATATTGGCTCTCTCAAGGGAATCTCTCAACATGAATAACCTGCATCGCGAGCTTGCCCCCGTCTCTCATGCCGCCTGGTCGCAGATCGAAGACGAAGTGGCACGCACCTTCAAGCGCAGCGTCGCCGGCCGCCGTGTGGTTGACGTCAAAGGTCCTGGCGGAACGGAACTATCCGGCGTGGGCACCGGGCACCAGATCGCGATCGCGGCGCCGCAGCAAGGCGTTGTGGCAAAGCTGTCCGAGGTCAAGAGCCTCGTCGAATTGACCGTGCCGTTCGAGCTGAAGCGCGAGGCGATCGACAGCGTCTTGCGCGGCGCAAAAGATGCGGACTGGCAGCCTGCAAAAGAAGCGGCAAAAGAACTCGCCTATGCCGAAGATCGCACGATCTTCGATGGATACAAGGCTGCGGGTATCGGCGGCATTCGCGAAGGTTCGTCGAATCCGCCGTTCGCGCTGCCGGCCGACATCAGCGATTATCCGAACACGATCAGCAACGCGCTCGAACAGCTGCGGCTTGCCGGCGTTGACGGGCCCTATTCCGTGCTGCTTGGCGCCGACGCATACACGGCACTCGGCGAGGCACGCAATCAAGGTTATCCGGTTATCGACCACATCAAGCGGATCGTGAATGGCGACATCATCTGGGCGCCCGCGCTCGCGGGCGGCAGCGTGGTCTCCATGCGCGGCGGCGACTTCGAGCTACACCTTGGTGAAGAGCTGTCGATCGGTTATGCGAGCCATACCGATACGGTAGTGCGCCTGTATCTGCGCGAGACGCTGACCTTCCTGATGCTGACGAGCGAAGCGTCGGTATCGTTGACGCAAGCGGAATAAACGCGCCCCGACCGTCGTTGCGAGCTCAGGCTTGCAGTGACGGTTTTAGCAGCGCGGACACCTCATCGTCGGGAAGGACTTCAAAGCGATCTGTTGCTTCGCCGCAGTCGACGTGCACTCTTTCCAGGATTTCCGACGTGCACTTTCTTAACATCGCCACCATCATGCGCACCCGGGGCGGCACCGGACGTTGCGCCTGGATCAGCACGTTCAGATCGAAGGGCAGCACCTCGAACTCCGGCAGGATGCGGACCAGCTTGCCCTCCACGAGCGCATCGACGCACGCCGGTTCTTCCAGCACGCCGATGCCCGCACCCGAGAGAATCATTTCATACATGGGCCGCCAATGACTCGTCCTGATTGCAGTACGGATCGGCGTGCTCTCCACGACTTTCGCTATGTGCTTGAGCGGCAACTGGTCCGTGCCGAACATGCCTTGAAGCCGGATAAACGGGTGTTTCACCAGATCGGACGGCTCAGTAATCGGCCCGTGCTGGCTCAGATAACCGGGCGCCGCAACCAGCAAGCGTCCCACCTGACCGAGCTGGCGGGCAATGAACGCGCCCTCGCCCAGTTGCCCAAGACGAAACGAAATGTCTACGCCTTCCGTCACCAGGTCGACGATCCTGTCGTTCAGAACCAGCTCCAGATCCAGTTGCGGATAGGTTGCGCGCACCAGCGTCAACGCCTCCGGCACGATCGTCTCGCCAAAGCAATGAGGTGCCGCGATGCGAACCGTGCCCCTGAGTTCCTGCCCGTCGTTCGACACTTCAGAAACCGCCTGTTCCACGGCGTGCAAAATCCGCTTACTGCGCTCGTAGAAGGTGACGCCTTCCGGCGTGCAATTGAAAGCGCGTGCGCTACGGAACAGCAGCCGGCAGCCCAGGTACTTCTCAAGCCGCTCGATGCGCTCGCTCACGGCCGGCTGCCCGATATTGAGGTCCCTTGCCGCGCCCGAGATGCTCTCTCGCTCAACCACCCTGACGTAAATCCGCATGGCTTCTAGCAGATTCATAGTGTCCATCCTCCCTTTAACCCGATGCCGCAGAATTCGAATCAATCCATGCGCACTGAAAGACCCCGGCGTGGCGACCTGTCAATGTGCATTCCATGGAGAACAGATTAAGGCCGGGACATCGGTCGCAGAGTGCACACATTGGGCCGGCTCGCGTCAGTACAGTTCTGCTACGATTTCGGCACCAGGGCGGCCGCACGGCGCCCGAACGCGTGCAACGGGCGCGTGCAAGCCGGTGAGAGACCGGTACACCTCGCCGCAGCGAAACGCTAAGGGAATCGTCCGATGAATCTCTATGAGAAGCTTGCAGACGATATCGAGAAACTGATCCGGCAAGGCGTGTACGGTCACGGCGAACGCCTTCCGTCCGTACGGCAAACCAGTCAGCAGCACCGGCTTAGCGTGACGACCGTTATCCGCGCCTATTTGCTGCTTGAAAGCCGTGGCTTGCTCACGGCCAGGCCCCAGTCGGGCTATTTCGTCAACTTCCGCGGCGACGGGGGCGAACGGAAGACGCTCGAACTCCGGCCATCGAAACCGATTCCGATTTCGTCGCCGGTTGACGTCAGCCGTCTGGTGCTTTCCACCTTGCGCTCGATCGGTGTGGACGACGCCGTGCCGCTCGGCTCGCCCTATCCCGATCCCGGTCTGTTTCCGTTCGACAGGCTCAACCGCTACGCGTACGACGCGGGACGGGGCAAAACCCGATGGGGCGTGACGGATGCGCTGCCGCCCGGCAATGCGGCACTCGTGCGCCAGATCGCGCGCCGCTACCTCGAGAACGGCATGGCCGTCGATCCGAACGAGATCATCATCACGGTCGGCGCAACGGAGGCAATCAACCTGTGCCTTCAGGCGGTCGCGCAGCCGGGCGACGTGATCGCTGTCGAGTCACCCACGTTCTACGCGATGCTCCACGCGATCGAACGCATGGGCATGAAAGCGATCGAGGTGTCGACGCATCCGGAACACGGTATCGATATCGAGGCGCTTGCCGAGATTGTGGAGTCGCAGACCATCACAGCCTGCATGGTCATGCCGAACTTCCAGAATCCGCTGGGATTTCTGATGCCTGACGAACGCAAGCGTGAACTCGTGGAATTTCTGACGAAGCGGGACATTCCCGTCATCGAGAACGGTGTCTACAACGAGCTTCACTATGACAGCACGCACCCGAGCACGTTGAAGTCCTTCGACACAAAGGGGCTCGTGCTTCACTGCGGCTCTTTCTCGAAGACGCTCACGGCAGCCTACCGGATTGGTTGGGCGCTGCCGGGCCGCTATCGCGATCAGGTCGAGAAACTGAAGTTCCTGAACACGCTGACGTCGCCGTCGATTCCGCAAATGGCGATTGCGGAATTCCTCGAGCGCGATGGTTATGAGCATCATCTGCGAAGGGTTCGGAGAGCGTACGCGCAGCAGGCCAATCTGATGAAGGCGACCGTCTCGCGTTTCTTTCCTGAAGGCACGCGCATGTCCAATCCGGCGGGCGGCTACGTGCTGTGGATCGAACTGCCGCCGAAGGTCGACGCCATGCGGCTCTACAACCTCGCGCTCGACCAGGGTATCACCATCGGACCAGGCTATATGTTTTCGGTCTCGGAGACGACCTATCGGAACTTCATCCGCCTCAATTACAGCAGCCCCTGGTCGAGCGAAATCGACCAGGCGGTGATTACCGTGGGCAAGCTCGTCGCGATGTGCGCCCGTTAGCGGCACGCCGGCCGCTGCCTGAGCGCGTGCCGCACGGGTGCCCCCCCGTGCGGCTCGATCTGACGCTTCAGGGAGACCTCAGCCCCCCGTGACAGGCGGAAAGAACGCGATTTCGCTGTCCTCGCGCACGACAAATGTGTCGGCGACCATCTCGTGGTTGACGGCGGTACGGAGCGGCCGGCCTGCGCGCAGTGCCTCGGCCATCCGCTCGTCTCTCGATGCGAGCCTGAGCCGCAGACCTTCAACGGGCAACTCAGGCGCATCAATGTGCACGATCTCCTGCGAAATGCCGAGTTGTTCACGAACGCTAGCGAAATATCTGATGGTGAGTTTCATTCGTCTGTTCCTGTTGCCGGCACAATGTGCGCGAATGGCGCATCACCCCCACCGCAGCATCGACCGTTCGTCGCCTGCCTTGGCCTCGACCCATCTAAGCGCGCCGTCGCGTCGGATTTCCTTCTTCCAGAGCGGCGCATGGGCCTTCAGGAAGTCCATCAGGAATTCGCACGCGTCGAACGCCGCCCCACGATGCGGCGCGGCGACCACGACGAGTACCACTGCGTCGCCGAGCGCCACACGGCCAACCCGATGCACGATCTTCACCGCTTCCAGACGCCATCGTGCGATCGCCTCTTCGACGATGCTGCTGAACGACTGCTCGGTCATCCCCGGGTAGTGCTCAAGCTCGAGTGCAACGACGTCGTCGAAATCACCGCTGTGACGCACCACGCCGAGGAAGTTCACGATCGCCCCCACGTTGGGATTGCGCGTGATCGGCATGATCTCCGACTGGATATCGATCGGCTGCTGCTGGACACGTACTTCAAAGCCCGCCGCGATGCTGGCGTCAAGAATCGCCGGATCGCTCGCACGCTCGTCAGCGTGCGGTACTTCAGGACGGGCAGGATCACTGGACGACGGTATGGTCATGGCAGCACTCCGGTCTGTGTCTGCTTCGCAAGGACAAGCCAGTCATCAACCGCCGACCAGCGACATACGGACTGTGGGATAGGCTCTTCCCGATCCCGGCCTGCGCGGCGTTGAGCGAAGCTCGGAGTAGCGGTCATCGCGTTGGATCCAGCGGCTGCGGACAACCCCTGCCAGTTGCTCGACTGAGGCGGTGTCAGTGAGCCAGGGGCTGAGGTCCGTGCCTTGTGTGGCGAAAAGGCACGAATAAAGCTGCCCGTCGGCGGATACGCGGGCGCGCGAACACGATCCGCAGAAGGGTTGCGATACGCTCGCGATGAATCCGACTTCGCCTGTGCCGTCGGCATGGCGATAGTTGACGGCCGTGCCCGTCCGTTCACGAACAACAGCAGGCACCAGAGGGAACGCCGATTCGACGATGTCGCGCGTCTCGCGAGCCGTGATCACCTTCGTATTCGACCATCCGGCCGCGCCGCCAACGTCCATATACTCGATGAAGCGCACGGCCACGCCGGTGCCCTTGAACAGCCGCACGAGCGGCAGAATCTGGCTGTCGTTGACGCCTCGCTCGATCACGCTATTGACCTTGATCGGCGCGAGTCCCACCGCACGCGCGGTCTCGATCCCGTCCAGTATCCGCGAAACGGGCATGTCGACGTCACTCATCCGGCGAAACACAGCGTCATCTACTGCATCAAGGCTGACTGTCACGCGGCCGAGACCCGCGTCGCGCAGCGAGCGTGCTTTCGCCGCGAGCAAGGAGCCGTTTGTGGTCAGCGCAAGCTCCATCGGTTTGCCGCTTTCGGTCGTCAGTTTCGCGAGTTGTTCGATCAGGGATTCGAGCCCGCGCCGCAGGAGCGGTTCGCCGCCGGTGATGCGTATCTTCTCCACCCCGAGCAGCGCGAACGCTTTCGCGAGCTTCAGGATCTGTTCGAACGACAGGCGCTCCGAAGATGGCAGGAACCGATAGTCTGCGCCGAAGGTGTCCCGCGGCATGCAGTACGTACAGCGAAAATTGCATTGATCGATGACGGACAGACGTAAATCCCGGAGTGGACGATTGAGCGTGTCGAGCGTGGTCGCGACACCGCCGGCGGATACGTTATGGCGGGATGCCGTATCGGCGGGTGTGGGCTGGTCGATGATGTTCACGATCTATCCGAAGGTGGGCAGCGTGCGGCGGCAAACGGAGCAAGGGAGCAACGGCAGTCGAACTTTCTGGCCGGACAAGCGGCCCGCCATTGCATGACCTTCTGGCAGGATAGTGCGTCGGCCCTGCTTGGGGGACGCACAGTCTGTGTCGAATGCCAGGAGTACAGTTTGCGCGCCATATCGGGTGTCACAGCGAGGCAGACGCGCATACCGCCGGGCAGACTGACCCGATACGTCGAAAAACGCCCTCTAGGTCAGCTGGTACGAGCGCACCGGTACGACCTCGCCGGGAAGTTCACAGCCACACAGTTCGAGAATCGATCGTTCAATGTTGCGGGTCATGGCGTCAAGCGCCAGCGCATTCGGCGCGAGGCTGAACGGCTCGGCGACTTCGCTGGCAATCGCTTCGAGCGCAATCAGCGTATAAGAAATGAAAACACAAAGAAGCGGCGTAAAGAATTCCGTTGAATCGACAAGACCGAACGGCAGCAACACGCAATAGGCATAGACGGTGCGGTGCAGCAACACACTGTAGGCAAACGGAATGGGCGTGGATGCGATCCGCTCACATCCGCCTACAGTCCTTCCCAACTCGTTGATCTGCGCGTCGACCATCCAGAGCTTCGTATCCGACATCAAGCCCCGAACGTGCAGATCGGCGAAGTCACGACGAACGTCATTGAGCAACGCCGTTGGTTTGTAGCAGGTGTGCTGCAATGCCTCGGCTTGCGTACGTCCGAGAAAGCGCAGAAGATCAGGCGTCGGGTCGGTCCCGCGCAACTGGTGCTTCAGCGCACACACGGTCGCAATCAGGGTATGAGCCATTTGAACGTTGTGATCGCCCCGTGGCGCGTAACACAGCATCTGCGACGTCAGTGCGCGCGCCGAGAT
The DNA here is from genome assembly GCF_003610295.1 of Paraburkholderia sp. BL23I1N1. Lineage (NCBI taxonomy): Bacteria > Pseudomonadati > Pseudomonadota > Betaproteobacteria > Burkholderiales > Burkholderiaceae > Paraburkholderia > Paraburkholderia sp. BL23I1N1. Next base: position 5,051,679 of record NZ_RAPV01000001.1, on the reverse strand, counting down.
CAGGATGCTGCCCCAGAGATGGCGCGCCTCATTGAACCGCTCGTAACTTGCGTTATTGCGGAACGCAAGGAAGATCGCGAGCGCGAGGCCGAACAATGTGAACGGCGCGGTGTTCAGTGGGATCTTCTCGCCGAAAATGCGCCCTTGCGTCAGGACAGCAACACTGCTGACAATCGCCATGAAAACCAGCTGCGGAATGATTGACTGCAATACGGAACCGTTCCAGATAAACAGCAGCCGGAACCAGTTTTCCCCTGGTCTTACTATCATCAGTGTCTCCGAGAAACCTCGGCCTTCAGGCCGGAGAGGTAAGAAGACGGTTTTGACGTTGGTTCCGTTCTCCGCTTGACAGCCTCAAACATATCAATGGTATGGTCTGAAAAATGGAAATTAAGCGTGCATACCGATTCCGGTTCTACCCAACGCCCGCGCAGGAAGTGATTCTTGCGCGGACATTTGGATGCGCCCGCTTCGCCTATAACCACATGCTCCGGCAACGCACAGAGGCGTGGACTGAGCGGCGGAAACGCATGGGTTATCACGAGACCTCCGCTGCGTTGACGGCGCTTAAAAAGACCGAAGAGCACGCCTGGCTGAACGAAGTAAGTTCGGTTCCCGTCCAGCAGGCGCTTCGGCATCTGCAAACTGCGTTCGTCAACTTTTTCGCCGGGCGGGCGAAGTACCCGAGTTTCAGGCGCAAGGATGGCTCGCAATCGGCCGAATACACCGCGAGTGCTTTCAGGTGGGACGGCGCGGTGCTCAGGCTGGCGAAGATGGCTGGGCCGCTCGCGATCCGCTGGTCACGCGCGATCCCCAAAGGCGCGAAGGTAACGACAGTCACCGTGTCGAAGGATACGGCGGCCCGATACCACGTCTCGATGCTCTGCGACGATGTGGTGAGCGCGCGCCCGGTCGCCGCGGGAAAGATCGGCATCGACCTGGGGCTGACCCATTTCGCCATTTTTTCGAACGGCGAGAAGATTGCCGCGCCGAATGTGTTCCGCAGGAACGAGGCGAAGCTCGCAAGGTTGTCGCGGCGTCTCGCGAAGAAGCAGAAGAGCTCTGCCAATCGCAGGAAGGCAAGGCTCAAGGTCGCACGCATGCATGCCAGGACGGCAGACTGCTGCAGGGACTTCCTGCACAAACTTTCGACCCGGTTGATCAACGAGAACCAGGTGATCGCCGTCGAAAACCTGTCCGTTCGGAACATGCAGAAGAATCGTCGCCTGTCCAAGTCGATCAGCGATGCGGGCTGGTCCGAGTTCAGGCGGCAACTGGAGTACAAGGCGCAGTGGTATGGGCGCACGCTGATAGGTATCGACCGCTGGTATCCATCCAGCAGGCGATGCAGTGACTGCGGGCATACCATCGCCAGAATGTCGCTGAAAGTCCGTGCATGGACATGCCTGGAATGCGGGGCAATCCACGATCGCGACGTCAACGCTGCGCGTAATGTTCTGGCCGCCGGGCTGGCGGTGTCAGCCCATGGAGAAAGCGTAAGTCCCATGTCTCTTTAGATGATGTTGGGTTGCATTCCTTGAAGTGGGAACCCCCTTCCTTCAGGTAGGGGAGAATGTCAAGATGTGCTCTTCTAGTGGTCTGAAATTGCCGTCGCCCTCAGTGGTAGCCGGCATCCCCTTCCCGCACTTTGCCCCGGAAAACGCGATACTGCATGGCGTTGTAGACAAGGATGACCGGCAGCACGATCACGGTGCCGACCAGCGTGAACAACTGGCTCGAGTGGCTCGAAGAAGCCTCCCAGATCGTCAGGGACGGTGGAACAATGTTCGGCCAGATGCTGATGAGCAAGCCGCTATAGCCGAGAAAGCACAGCGCGAGCGTGAGAAGGAACGGGATCGCTTCGTGCTTCAGTCGAAGCGAACGGAACACGCCCCATACACAGGCGACGACAAGAATCGGCACCGGCAGAAACCAGCCGAGATTGCCGCTTCCGAACCAGCGAAACGCTACCGCCGGCAAGCCGATCACGGTCCAGAGACTCACGATGACCATCACCCCGAGCAGGATGCTCACCAGCGGGCGCATCACCTCGCGTACCTTGCGCTGCAGTTCACCATCGGTCTTCAGGATGAGCCAGCCGCAGCCGAGCGTCGCATACGTGAAGAGCACCCCGATTCCGCAGAACAGGCTGAACGGCGAGAGCCAATCGAACGGGCCGCCGGCGAAACGGCCATCGACGATCTTGATGCCTTGCAGCAGCGAGCCCAGCACGATGCCCTGGCAGACCCCCGCGAGCGCGGAGCCGCCGATGAAGGCAAGGTCCCACGCGTGCTGGGTCCTGACGGCTTTGGCCCGTAATTCGAAGGCGGCCCCGCGGAAGATCAGGCCCACGACCATCAGGATCAACGGCAGATAGTTCGCCGGCAGCAGCGTGGAATAGACCACGGGGAACGCCCCGTAAAGCCCGGCACCGCCGAGCACGAGGAAGGTTTCGTTACCGTCCCAGACCGGTGCGATGGTGTTGAGCATCACTTGCCGGTCGCCTTTCTCCTCGAAGAACGGAAACAGCAGGCCGATGCCGAGATCGAATCCGTCCAGCATCACGTAGATGAAAACGCCAAGTCCGATGATCGCGGCCCACACGACAGGGAGATCGATTTGCATAGTGTCACTCTCCTTCCAGTGCGTCGAGCGGGCGATTAGTCAGCACCGGATACCTGCGCGACTTGCCGCGGTCGATATGCTCCTCGGGTCCGCGCTTCATCATTTTCATCATGTAGTAGAACCCCATGCCGAACACCAGGAAATACACCAGTACAAAGATCAGCAGCGAAACGCCGACTTGCTGCGAGCTGACCGGCGAGACGGAGTCCACTGTTCGGAAGACACCGTAGACCGTCCACGGTTGGCGGCCGACCTCCGTCGTTATCCACCCGGCCAATAGCGCCACAATTCCAGAAGGCCCCATGCACAGCACGAGGATCTGGAACCAGCGCGTCTCGTAGAGACGGCCGCGCAGTCTGAGCAGTAAGCCGAGCAGCGCCGTCAATAGCATCAACATGCCCAGACCCGCCATGATCCGGAAGGTCCAGAATATGATCGGCGAGTACGGACGGTCCTGCGGCGCAAACTCCTTCAGCCCGCGGATCTCTCCGTTCCAGCTATGGGTCAGGATAAGACTGCCCAGGTGCGGTATCTGGATCGCGTAGCGCGTCACTTCCGCATCCATGTCAGGCAGGCCGACCAGATTGAGCGCCGTCCCACCTTTTTCGGTTTCCCACAGCCCTTCGATCGCAGCGATCTTGGCCGGTTGATATTCGCGTGTGTTGAGGCCGTGCGCATCGCCAACAACAATCTGTATCGGTGCCAGGAAAAGCAGGATCCACAGCGCCATGGAAAAACTACGCGTGACAGGTTTGTCGCGCCGCCCATGCAGTAGATGCCACGCGCCGCAGGCGGCGACGATGAAGCCCGCGACAATGAACGCCGCGACGGTCATATGCGCAAGGCGAAACGGGAACGACGGGTTGAAAATCACTTTCATCCAGTCGACCGGAACGATCCGGCCGTTCTCGATGGCGAACCCCTGCGGCGTCTGCATGAAGCTATTCGACGCGAGAATCCAGAACGTGGAAATGAGCGTGCCCACCGCCACCATGAGCGTGGAGAAGAAGTGCGCGCGTGGACTGACGCGTTGCCAGCCGAACAGCATGACGCCGAGAAAGCCGGCCTCGAGAAAGAACGCCGTCAGCACTTCATAGGTCAGCAGCGGTCCCGTGATGTTGCCGGCAAAGCTGGAAAATCCACTCCAGTTGGTACCGAATTCGTAGGCCATCACCACACCCGAGACCACCCCCATACCGAAGCCGACCGCGAATATCTTGGACCAGAACAGAAACATGTCCTTGTAGGCAACGTCGCCGGTCAGCAACCAGCGCCATTCGAGCACGGCGAGGAAACTGGCCATGCCGATGCTGATCGCGGGAAAAATAATATGAAACGAAACCGTGAACGCAAACTGCAACCTGGCAAGGTGGAATGCATCGAAGATTTCCATGATTGATCAATGGCTCCAGGTCATAACGGCAATTGCGTAAAAACGGGCGCCATGTGGCGACGGAACGGCTTCGCGGCTCATCGAGCGCGATAACACAACGTCTGCTGACTAATAGATCGAACAGAAATCGCACGCAGGTCAGGCAATGCGGATACGCGACTCCCCCCGGATATCCCTGCCCAACCAGCGTTCGCGCCCAGTATCCTGCAGGGAGGTCAACGGGACGCGCTCGTCCGGTTGACCTCCCCGTCACCGCTTAGCGTCAAGCTTCCGCCGAGCGCACAACATGAACAGGAACCGACTTGTACGAAGGCGTGCCGCTCTCCTTGTCAATGAAGTCGAGTGGCACCAGCACGTTGGCTTCCGGATAATAGGCCGCCACCGAACCCGGCGCGATGTTGTAGGCGATTGCCGTGATCTTCTTCAGGCGAAGCTGCCTGCCCGCCGAAATGGTTTCAATGTCGACCAGATCGCCGTGTTCGAGTCCACGATCGGCAAGATCGTCTTCGTTCATAAACAGCACGTCACGCCGGCCGAACACGCCTCGGTAACGATCGTCGAGCGCATAGATCGTGGTGTTGTACTGGTCGTGGCTGCGGATCGTGATAAGACGCAGCACATTTTCAGCGCCGAGGACGTCCGCATCTTCCTTCACGCCGCCGTACACCGAGAACATCGCTTTGCCAGACGGTGTGGGCCACACGCGTTCGGTCGGGGGAAGCGGCATACGGAATCCCCCCGGCACTCTGATTCGTTCATTGAATGCCTCGAATCCGGGCACGGTTTGTTCGATCAGGTCACGGATCCTGTCGTAGTCGGCAACCAGGTCCGACCATGCCACCTTGCTGTTCGGCAATGTTGCCGTTGCGATACCGGCGACGATCGCCGGTTCGGATTTCAAGTATTCGGACGCGGGTGTCAGCTTGCCCGACGAAGCGTGGACCATCGACATGGAGTCCTCGACCGTAATGGATTGCCGGCCGGTCGCCTGGATATCCAGTTCCGTGCGGCCCACAACCGGCAGCACGTACGTTTCCTTTGCCACGAGCAGGTGCGAACGATTGAGCTTGGTACCGAGATGGACGCTCAGATCGAGCTTGCCCATCGCAGGAAAAGACTGCTCGGAATCGGGTAACGCAACCGCGAAGTTTCCGCCGAGGCAAATCAGCGCCTTGGCAGTGCCGGCGATCATTGCCTGCATCGCCTGAACGGCATCGTGCCCGTGCGCCGCCGGCGGCGTGAACCCGAACACATCTTCGATCTGCTTGAGGAAGGTCGCGGACGGTTTTTCGGTGATGCCGACCGTGCGGTTCCCCTGCACGTTGGAATGCCCGCGCAAAGGACAGATGCCCGCGCCGGGTTTGCCGATGTTGCCGCGCAATAACAACAAATCGGCAATCAGACGGACGTTGGCGGTGCCTTTGTTATGCTGGGTGACGCCCATTCCGTAGGTGACGATCGTCGCATTCGATTTTGCGTAGGCAACGGCAACTTCATCGAGATCTTCACGGGTGAGTCCGCCGGCCTTTTCGATATCCTCCCATGACGTCGCTTCCAGATCGGCGGCAAACGCGTCGAAACCCTGGGTATGCGTCGCGATGAACGCATGGTCCAGGACGGTGTTGCCCTGCTCCGCGTCCATCTGCAGGAGCGCTTTCATGATGCCCTTGAGCGCGGCCGCGTCTCCGCCCGCGTCGAGCTGAAAATAGGTCGACGCGATCCGGGTCGATCCGAAGGTCGCCATTTCAATGACGCTCTGCGGATCGGCAAAGCGCTCAAGCGCGCGCTCGCGCAGCGGATTGAACACGATGATCGGAACGTTGCGCCGCGAGCACTCGTGGAGCGTCCCCATCATCCGGGGGTGATTGGTCCCCGGATTGTGGCCGATCGAGAGGATGAGTTCGGTCTTATCGAAATCATCCAGCGATACCGTGCCTTTGCCGATCCCGATCGACTGGGGCAACCCAACGCTGGTCGGCTCGTGACACATGTTCGAACAATCAGGGAAATTGTTCGTCCCATACTCTCGTGCGAGCAATTGAAAGAGGTAGGCGGCCTCGTTCGACGCCCTGCCTGACGTATAGAACTCGGCTTCGTCGGCAGAAGACAGTCCTCGAAGCACTTCACCGATGCGAGCGAATGCGTTCTCCCACTCGACAGCCAGGAACTTGTCCGTAGCGCGGTCATAAACGAGGGGGTGCGTCAACCGGCCGAGATCCTCCAGTTCGAAATCCGTGCGTTGCAGCAGCGATGACACCGTGTTGTTTGCGAAAAACTCCGGCGTCACCCGCTTGGTTGTCGCCTCCCATGTGACCGCTTTGGCGCCGTTTTCGCAGAACTGGAAGGTCGACTTGTGCTCCTTGTCCGGCCAGGCACAACCCGGACAATCGAAGCCGTCCGGCTGATTGGTCCGCATCAACGTAATCGGCGCCTCAATGCTTTCCATCTGGGTTCGGACGGCTTGCGCTGTCGCTCGAAGCGCCCCCCATCCGCCAGCGGGTGCGTCATACGGCCGGATTCCCGGAACTTCGCGTCGCGTGCTCATATGAGACTCCATGAACTGACTTAGGATACCTTACGGCTTTCTTATGTTGGATTACGCCGTGTCACGGCACAGGCTTGGATACGGGTTCAGTCTAGTTGGGTTGATGCGTCGCAAACGGTACAGATCGACCGGTGACGGGAGAGCACAGTACAGATACCGTGATACCGCCGCCGGTCACGACCAGGCTGGGAGCCGCAGACATCACGCCTTCGAGGCGGCGCTATCGGTTGGCTCGGGGCTGCTGACCTCTTTAGACGACTTTTTCTTCGCGCGTCCGTTAGCCCCCTTCCCGCCCGTCGCCTTAGGTGCAGGAGGAGGTGCCTCGCTCTTGCTGAACTTCACTTCGCCGCTTTCCTTGTCATAACTGACCTCGACGCTATCGCCCGACTTCAGGGCGTCGCCGAGAATCTGCTTCGCAAGCCGCGTTTCCAGTTCCTGGCGAATCTGGCGCTTCAACTCGCGTGCACCGAACTCCGGCCGATAGCCGGCCTCGGCGAGATGATCGATAACCGATTCGTCTATCTTGAGGGTAATGTCCTGCGCGGCGGCGGTGCGCACGACCCGTTCGAGCTGGATCTGCACGATCGAGCGGATGTTGTCGCGCGAAAGCCCATGGAAGACGATGATCTCGTCGATCCGGTTCAGGAATTCGGGGCGGAAATGCCCCTTGAGCACGCCCATCAATTCCTCGCGGATCGCTTTCTCGTTCAGGCGATCCGCCTCGGGTTTCTCGAGGTTGTCCATGATGATCGATGCGCCGAGGTTGCTCGTCGCAATGATGATCGTGTTACTGAAGTCCACCACACGGCCCTTGCCGTCGGTCAGCCGCCCGTCGTCGAACACTTGCAGCAGCACGTTGTTCACGTCGGGGTGCGCCTTCTCGATCTCGTCAAGCAGGATCACGCTGTAAGGGCGCCGCCGGACGCGCTCGGTCAGTTGTCCGCCTTCGTCATAACCGACGTAGCCCGGAGGAGCGCCGATCAGCCGTGCGACCGCGTGACGCTCCATGTACTCGGACATGTCGATCCGGATCACCGCCTGCTCGTCGCCGAACACCGTTTCTGCCAGCGCCTTCGCCAGTTCGGTCTTGCCGACACCCGTCGGTCCCAGGAACAGGAACGTCGCAATAGGCCGGTTCGTCTGGCCGAGTCCCGCACGTGACAGGCGCACGGCATCGCTTACGGCCACCACCGCGTCGTCCTGGCCGATCACGCGCTCGCGCAGCTTCTTCTCCATATCCAGAAGCTTCTGGCGCTCCTCCTGCGTGAGCTCCGTGACCGGAATGCCGGTGAGACGCGACACCACTTCGGCGATTGACTGCACGGTCACTTCGAGCGTTTCCGAGCCGGTCTTGCGCTGCCACGTCTCCATCTGCTCGTCGAGTTTCTCCTGCTTTTCGCCAATCCGCGCCTCAAAAGCTTTCGCCTCATCGAAGCGCTTGCGCGAGGACGCATAATCCTGCTCGCGCTTAAGTTGGACCATCTCGGCTTCGAGCTCCTGCATGGCCGCCGGACGCGAGGTCGCGCCGATGCGCACGCGTGCCGCCGCCTGGTCGATCAGGTCGATGGCCTTGTCGGGCAAAAAGCGCGACGTAATGTAGCGATCCGACAGTTCGGCGGCGGCAACGAACGCATCGTCGGCAAAGGTCACCTGGTGGTGCGCTTCGAGCTTGTCGCGAAGGCCACGCAGGATGACGATGGTCTGCTCGACCGTCGGTTCCGGCACCAACACCGGTTGGAAGCGCCGCTCGAGCGCGGCATCCTTTTCGATGTACTTCTGATATTCGTTGAGCGTCGTCGCGCCGATCAGACTGAGCTCGCCACGCGCAAGCGCGGGCTTGAGCACGTTCGCGATATCGAGGCCGCCTTCACCACCGCCTTGTCCCGCGCCCACGATCGTGTGCAGTTCGTCGATAAAGAGGATCAGTTCATCCTTTTTGGCCGTGACTTCATCGATCAACTGTTTGGCCCGTTCTTCGAATTCGCCGCGATACTTCGCACCGGCCACCATCGAGTTGATGTTCACCTCGACGAGCCGCTTGCCGCGCAGCACTTCAGGCACGTCGCCGTTGATGATGCGCTGGGCCAGCCCTTCGACGATCGCGGTCTTGCCGACACCCGGCTCGCCGATCAGGACGGGATTGTTCTTCTTGCGCCGCGCGAGCACCTCGATCGTGCTCTCGATTTCCTGCGCACGACCCAACACCGGGTCAAGCTTGCCCTCACGCGCCATGGCCGTGAGGTCGCGTCCGAACTTGTCGAGGTTGGGCGTGCCGGTTGGCGTGTCGACACGGCCGTCCTCCGCGCCTTTACCCACGACTTTCACGACCTTCTGACGCAATGCTTCCGGCGTCACACCATATTTCTTCAGCAGCGTGCCCGCAATGCTGTCCGGCACCGCCGCAAGCCCGATCAGCAGATGCTCCGGGCCAACATAAGAGTGCCCCAGATCGCGCGACGCCTGGAACGCATATTGGAACGCCTTTTTCAAACGAGGTGAGACGGTCATCTTGTCGATCGGCGCGTCGGGATCGGCGGTTCCCTTTTGCGCATGCTGATCGATATATCCCTTGATGTCCTGCGGTGAGAGCTTGAGCTCCTTGAGCAGCGCCGCGCACACGTCGGTGTCCGCGAGCACGTACAGCAGGTGTTCGGTGTCGAGTTCACTGCGGCCAAGCTCATGGGCCTTTTCCGCGGCGCGCTGCAACAACTCGAGCGTCTGCTCACTGAAAGCATCGGTCGCATCGACCGATTCACGTGGCACCTCGGCGGCGAATCCGGCATCTTCGTCCTCGGCCCCATCCCCCATGCCGCCGAAGAAGCGCGACAGGCCGCTTCCTCCGAGCAGTGAATCGAAGGGGTTGAGCATGCTTTGGTGCCGCATCAATTGCCGGTAGTCGTAGTCGCAGATCGAGATGGATTTCCGCTCGCCGTTTTGCACAACGGTTACGCGGGCGACAGCGGGACGGGCGTTACAGATTTCGCAGAGGGCGGGCATCGAAAGTCACCTTTTTCGGTTAAAACATGCGGCCAGTTCAAAGGTTATAGGACGCGTCCAAGTGAATTGCGAACACTCCGGACCCGCCGTCCACGATCCGTTTTTATTGTTCATTAAGCGGAGAACCGCGATAGCGATGGCGCATCGAACGCGGCATGTTGCGAGGTTCGCGACCCCGTCCGTTTTCGACGAGCGTTGTCTGAAGAACGCGAAGTGTTTACAACGCCGATTTCAGTATGATTAGCATAACGAAGCCCTGAATCCGCACTTGGATTCTAAGAGTGGCTCGTGGATAAGGGAATATTGGTTTTCCGATGATAGGCATTGGTGGCCTCTGCCCGAGGCGTCTCAGCCCAACGATCCGATTCTTTGGCATGCGAGCCGCCCAGCGATATCGCGCGCTGGGCGTTGGAAGCCATCATTTGCCGGCCTCGCGGCGACTCTGCTCTTCAACGGTCAGGATCGCCTCGGGGGTCGCTTCGAGCCGGGCTTTCGGTATCGGTTCACCACTTTCATCGGAGAGGCCGTAGGTGCCTTCGTCGATCTTCTGCAGCGCCCGCCCGATATCGCCAATGCGCTGGTAATTCACGTCGTGCAGCGCCTGGTTGACCTCATTCTGTGCCATGCCTTGCGCCGCGTCCTCGACCTCTTCGGCCTCATTGCCATGCTCCTCCTGGGCCGTCCGCTCGTCCGCGATCGTATTCTCCTCTCCGCCCAGGAGTTGCTGGCGCAATGCCAAAAGGCGCCTGCGCTGCAGCGCAATGAAATCGTCACTCAAATTGACTGGCTGCTCCGGCATGATTCTCTCCCTCGCCATGGCCGACATGCGATTCGCGCCGAATGACGATCATGCAACGGCGCGCTTTCATCCAGCCTAAGGCTAGGATAGTACTAATTTGTAGAGTTCAAAGCGCCGTCTCGACCGATACAAGGAATCCCCGGTTGAGCGACTTGTGGATTCCCGAATCGGCACTACACTGATTTGCATCGTTCAGCCAACCCAACTTCCCTGCTGATTGGGCCATAACGTGTCCAGCGGAGATCGATATGCTCACCAGCGCTCGTAACCATTTCGTCGGGCAGATCGCCGAAATAAAAACTGGCGCTGTCAGCGACGAAATCACCCTTCGAACGCGGGGCGGCCTGGATATCGTCGCCATCGTAACCAACGATAGCGTTGAGCGCCTCGGGCTCGCGGCCGGAAAATCCGCCACCGCAATTTTCAAAGCCTCGGGCGTGATCGTTGGGGTCGAATGACAGCAGTGGATCGAAGCACGGCCACTTCGGAACGGCGCGCACGGGTCGCCGCAGCATCACCCGTCATCCATCACCCACCCAGCTCCTGAAATGCGTGGCCATTGGCCTCGAGCCCCTTCAGGATGTCGGGTGTCAGCTCGCTTTGCCACACGTGTCCGTCGAATTGCCACTGACTTGTGTCAACGAGGTCGGGGAGGCCTGCACCCTTCTCCACGTAGAGCCCGAGTGTCGGTTTCTTCAGGTTGATGTAGAAATCGAATTCCTGCATGGCAACACCTCATCCGAGAGACAGGAGAATCAACTATCGTCGACGTTGTCCGCGTAGTGGTCGATAGCGACCTTACACTCGTCCACAACAACTTGAACGAAAGCGGGTTCATTTCTTTCAACCCACCGTTCCACATGGATAAAGCGTGCCGTTCCGAGATCGGCGATGCGCTCCGGATCCGCGGTAGTGACATCGACCGTGACCATCCCCCGGTTCCCCTGCAGCGGTGCGATCGTTGAGGCGACCAGAAACCGCCGATATGAAAGGTCATTCTGTGCCATGGAACCTCCCCTCAACTGAAACGTTCGTGACTCACAATTGCTTTGTAGTCGAAGTCTATGAGCAAGTCATGTACATGTGAACATGGATTTCTCCGATGCTAAGTGTTCACGAAAATCTGATTTGAAAATCTGAGCCGAATCCGTCGAGCAGTTTTTTGACCTCGGCATCGATGGTTTCCTTGGTCCAGGTGACGAAGCCGCGCCAGTGATACTTGGCGTGCTTCCAGAGGATTTCGATGAGATTCAGTTCGGGGCTGTAGGGCGGCAGATAGAACAGCACCATGCGATGTTCGAGAAACCATCGGTCGATTGTTTCCTGATCGATGTTGTGATGGATCGAGGCGTTGTCGAGCACCACTACGGTCGTCAGACCGGGCGTGCTTTTCCGCGCGATCTGCTCAAGGAATTGCACGACATCGGGGCGTTTGATCGTGGTCTTGCTGGTGTGATACGTCAGCAGGTTGGCGCCGAAATCCAGTGCACCAAGGACGGAGCGTTTGCAGTGCGGTTGCGGGAACACACGATGCGGTTCGCCGATGGGCGACCAGCCGCGCTGCACCGGGGGCGAAGCACTGAACCCCGATTGATCAAAGTAGAACAGCTGGCACGCACCGTCGAGTGCGGCCTGCTGTAGCTTCGCGAGGGTGGAGGCCTTCACGGCGAACTCCTCGGGGTTACGCTTTTTTTGAGCGAATAGCGACCACGCTTGTAGGAAAACCCCGCTCGTTTGAGCGCAGTCGACAAGGTATCCAGGCGGCAGGGAAACGGCACACCATGAGCTTCTTCAACGCGCTGCGCAATCTGTCTGAGCGTCATCAATTCGGCGCTGGCCGCCTCGATGGCGGTGGCGATCATGGCTTCAGACAACGAACGGGGACGTCCGCCTTTATGACCGACCAGCAGCCCACATATGCCGGATTCCCGCCACGCGCGCGCCCAGTTGTAGACCGACTGCCCGCTCACGCTGAGCTGCGCAGCCACTTCAGTCAGTTTGATCTTGCGGCCGAGCATCATCACGCCCGCGGCCCGGATGCGCATGTCGCGATGCTGGTGGTTCAACGACATCTGTTGCAAGGTCTTTTCCTCGGCTTCGCTCAGCTCTACAACACACTTCATCTGGACTCCGGCGCAATGGGTTCGCCGAAGTTAACAAAATTCAAACGCGTTTACCAGCAACACTTAGATATTGGTGAAATACGTCTACCGGTTTGTCATTCAACGGCAATATCCACGTGTCGGACTGCCGGGGTTACGGCATGATGGTGCTGGAGAGAAGCGCGCACGCTGCATCGCGGGCGGATATCAATCGTTGAACGCTGCAAAGGAGCGAACGATGCCAGCACGCACTGTTTCTTACGGCGAATTCGAGATCGCTGTGCGCCCTGAGCGTAACCCGCTCGGCGCCTGGATCGCCAGTGTGAGTGTGAGTCACGGCGCCCGAACAGTCATCGATATTCGCCCCAAAACCGTTCAACCCGAGTGGCTAACCGAAGAAGAGGCAATCAGAGACGGGCTCGAATGGGGGCACCGGTTCATCGCTCGTGAGTTCAACACGCCGCAGGGTCGTTCCTGGGTCGCCGAGCGGTCGCATGCGGAACGCTGGTTCCGTGATGCCGAGGAATCAGGTGGCTCGGAAACCAGCGCGTAAGTCGCGCATACGCCGCGCGTGGGTCACGCATTAGTGCGCGTAAGCCCTGCGAGGCCATGACCCGTGGCAAGTTCGAATTCACTATATGAATGCACTATTATGACACCCAAGGCGGCCAATCAGCGTCGCCGCAGGCGCGCCTCAATGTCCCGGGTATCGAGTGACGACAGATCCTCGCTAACCTGCTCGAATATCATTCGGCGGGTTTCCTCGCTGAGATCGGCTTTGACCATGCCGAGAAATTTTGGCTCGATGGCGAGTCTCAGCCGATTGTAGAGTTGATGGAGCCGACCAACCTCCAGATACTCGGCAACGCGCTTTGCGAATTTCTCACGGTCCTTTTCCGTCAGCATCGTGCCGGTATATTCCGTGTTGGTGAGCTCTTCTTTTTCTTGCAGGTCGAGCGTCAGCCCCGGCATCTGGAAAACACGCGCGCGACCCCCGTCAGCCACAACCAGCCAGGTCACTTCGATCATCATGCACCTCCAGGCAGGGATTTGTCCGAACGGCTCTCACTCAAGATAGCAGTTCCGGCCCGCGACGCCCACGGTCGATTTACCGGTTCAAAGTATAGGTCTTAAAGTTTGCGCCGAAGGCTCCTGCATACGTCCGCATCGGCTTCCGGCTTGATCGCCCGGCACGCATATCCCGTACCAAACTGAGTGCCATATTGAGTACGGCGGCTGCTAGTTGCCTGCCGCCGCGCACCTTGCGCGACGGCGCCGGGCTCGCGGATTAGAAATTGAAGTTATCGATATTGCTCGCGTCGAACGTCGTCGGCGGTCCGAGAATGATTTCCCCTTGCGGTCCAATCGTGCGCTTGCCAAGCTTGCCGGCATCAAAGGATTCGCCCTCCTTGCCGGCGATCGTCCCCGAAGACAGCGCTGCCGCCGCATAGGCGGCCAGATAGCCAAGCTGATTCGGGTCCCACAACTGGAAGGCCTTGACCGTCCCGTTTTTCACGAACGCACGCATCTGATTCGGGGTGCCCAACCCGGTCACCTGCACGCGGCCCTTGCTCGACGACGACGAGATATAACGCGCCGCCGCTGCAATGCCAACCGTAGTGGGCGCGACAATCGCCTTCAGATTCGGATACGCCTGCAGCAAACCCTGCGTTTCGACGAACGACTTCTGGTCGTCATCGTTGCCGTACGCGATCTTCACGAGTTTGATCTTCGAGTACTCGGGCTTCTTCAACTCCTCCTGCATCCACTTGATCCACGTGTTCTGATTGGTCGCGTTAGGCGTGGCCGACAGCACGGCGAACTCGCCCTCGCCGCCCATCAGCTTCGCGACCAGTTGGATCTGGCCTCGACCGATACCCTCCGCGTTCGCCTGGTTGACGAAAAGCTGACGGCCTTCGGGCGCTGTGTCGGAGTCGAAGGTCACGACTTTGATGCCTTGCGACATCGCTTTCTTCAGGTACGGCACGACGGCGTTCGCGTCGTTGGCCGCGATCACGATAGCGTCCTGCCGCTGCGTGATCAACGTGTTGATGTATTGCACCTGGGAAGACGCGCCCGCATCCGACGGCCCCACTACCTTGCCCACGCCGCTGAATTCCTTGATCGCGGCCATGCCGCCGTCGTCGGCAATCACTTCATAAGGGTTGTTGATCTGCTTGGGCACGAAGGCAATCTTCAGACCGCTTTTCAGGCCCGCGGCGGACGCGGCACAACTGAGCGCCACTAGAGCAATGCAGAGTGCAGTTTTTCCGGTGTGACGTAGAGGATTGAACATGAGGTGTCTCCTGCTTTGTTGTTGGACGACATGCTGTCCAGGTTGTCGGTCGGTATTTTGTATTGGGTATTTCTTCTGGAGCCGGTTATAAGAGAACGTTAAGAAGAAGGATAAGAAGAAGCGGACTTCGCGATGAAACGCCAGTCACGCGCCGCACGCCAGCGGGCAACCAGATTGGGAATCAGCACCGATGCCAGCAACAGCACGCCGGTGACGATCGTCAGCGTTTCGCTCGACACATCGTCGAGCGTCAAAGCGTTTTTCAGCACGCCGATAATCAGCAGCGACAACAGAACGCCGAACATCGAGCCACGTCCGCCGAAAATGCTCACGCCGCCGAACAGCACCGCCGCGATCACCGACAATTCGAAACCTTCGCCGTTATCGCCACGCGCACTGGTGAAGCGCAATGTATAGACGATCCCTGCCAGCGCACTCATCGCGCCGGACAATACAAAAAGACGCAGCCTGATCTTCGCGACTTCGATACCCGAGAACGCCGCGGCGGTCGGATTGGCGCCGATTGCGTAAAGGCTGCGGCCGAATGCGGTGGACTGCAGCAGCACGGTAAACAGCACCGCGCCGAGGATCACGATCGCAAACGGCAACGGAATGAATGTGGAGCCGACCGTGTCCATGCCGAACGCCGTATACACCGCCGGAAAATCCGCGACCGCCTGGTCGCCGAGCAACACGTATGCCAGACCGCGAAACAGCGCCAAGGTACCGATCGTGACCGCGAGCGAGGGTAGATTGAGCTTGACGATCACGAGGCCGTTCAGCAAGCCCGCCAGCGCGCCGGCAATCAGGACCAGTACGATCACGACCGGCATCGGCAAGCCCATATGCCACAGCACTCCCATCAGCGCGCTGGACGCACCCAGCACCGATGCCACCGAAAGATCGATTTCAGCGGCGACGATAATCAAGGTCATGGGCAGCGCCATCAACGCGATCTCGGTCAGATCGGCGAGGATATTGCTGACGTTCGAACCGGTGAGAAACACCGGCGACAACCAGCGCCCAAGCGCGAGCGACAAAGCCAGCACGATGACCAGCAACACTTCCCATTGCAACGGCGTTTCGCGTTTGCGCGTGAGCAACGCGGAGTCGGGTTTAGCCATGATCGCGTTTCCTCATCATGCGTTTGGCGACTGAGCGGGCCAGCAAGGTGTCGGCGGTAATCGCGGCGACGATCAGCGCACCCTGAATCGCCTGCTCCCAGAATGGCGAGACGTGCAGCACGACGAGCGCGATGCTGATCACGCCCAGCACAAGCGCGCCGAGCGTCGCGCCGAGGATGGTGCCCACACCGCCGGTGATCGCGACGCTGCCCACCACGGCGGCGGCCACGACCTGCAACTCGATGCCCTTCGCGGTGCTTGCGTCGACCGTGCCAAAGCGCGCGAGCCACAACGCGCCCGCGAAACCGGCAATCGCACCGGACAGCAAAAAACCCGCCATGACGCGATGTTCCACATTCACGCCGGCAAGCCGTGCCGCCTCCGGATTCGAGCCGATCGCGTAGTGCTCGCGTCCGCCGCGAAACTGCTTCAGATAGACAGCCAGACCGGCGAGCACGACGATCGCGATTAACGCAAGCGTCGGTATGCCGAAGAACGTGCCGGTCGCAAGACGGGAAAACGCGTCGGGCAAGCTGGTCGCGTTGATCTGCCCGCCGTGGACCCACGCATAGTCCGCGCCGCGAAAAATGTAGAGCGTGGAGAGTGTCGCCACCAGTGACGGCACGCGCCCCACGGCAACGAGCAACGCGTTGATACTGCCTGCCACCAGACCGATCGCGAGTCCGGCCAGCAGCGCGACGATCACCGGCATTTGCGGAAACGCAACGTACAGACTGCCGACCGCGTAGGCGCTGATGCCGACCGTCGACCCTACCGACAGATCGATATGCCGCATCAGGATGACTACCGTCATGCCGGCTGTCAGCAAGCTGATAATCGACACATTGAGCAACACGTCACGCAGGTTCTGCAGATTCAGGAACTGCGGCTTCGCGAGCCCCGTCCCCACGATCAACAGAATCAGCACGACGAAGAGCGTCGTCTCGCGGCTCTTCGCAATGCCCGCGATGAAGCCGCCTGGCGCGCTGCCGGTGCGTTTGGGGAGCGGCGCCTGAACCGGCGCGGGATGGGTCGTAGAATGGCGCATCATGCGGCGCCCCCGAGCGGGGCTTCTTTGGGAGCGCGCCCCAAGGGTGGGACCGGCTGGCCGAGCGCGGCGCCCATGATGCGCTCTTCGTCAGCTTCGGCGCGCGCTATATCGGCGCTGATACGGCCCTCGTGCATGACCAGAACGCGATCCGCCATGCCAAGTACTTCGGGCAATTCGCTCGAAATCATCAGCACGGCCATGCCGTCGCGCACCAGTTCCGCCAGCGCGCCATAGACCTCGGCTTTGGCGCCAACGTCGATGCCGCGGGTGGGTTCGTCGATGATCAGGACCTTCGGGTGGGTGGCGAGCCACTTGCCCAGCACGACCTTTTGCTGATTGCCGCCGGAGAGCGTGCCGACCGGCGCATTGGGGTCGCCCGCTTTGAGACGCAAGCGCGTGCCCCACTGATTGGCCAGTTGCGTTTCGCTGCGGGTGGAAATCAGGCCATGTTTGACGAGACGTCCGAGCACCGTCATCGAGGCATTGCGCGCAATGCTCAGTTCCAGTGCCAATCCTTGCTGACGACGGTCTTCCGGCACCAGCGCAAGTCCGGCACGCACCGCGGCGGCCGGACTGCCTGCGACGAGGCGCTTGCCGCCAATCGAAATTTCCCCCGAATCGAGGGGATCGATGCCGAAGATCGCGCGCGCCACTTCGCTGCGGCCCGCGCCGACGAGGCCCGCCAGTGCGACGATTTCGCCGGCGTGGACGTCGAACGAAATGTCCTTGAAAACACCCACGCGCGTGAGTCCACGCACGGACAATCGAACTTCGCCCGGTGGCAAATCGGCTTTCGGATAGAACGTCTCCAGATCGCGACCCACCATCTTCGCGACGATGGATTCGGTGGTGAGATCGGCGGTCAGCCCGTCGAATACCTTCGCGCCGTCGCGCATGATCGTGACGCGCTGCGTCAGCGTGAACACTTCATCCAGCCGGTGCGTAATGAAAAGAATCGCCACGTCGCGTTCGCGCAGCTTGCGCACGATCGCAAAGAGCCGCTCCACTTCCGGCAGCGACAAGGCCGCGGTCGGCTCGTCCATGATCAGCACGTTCGCGTTCAACGACAACGCCTTCGCAATTTCTATCACCTGCTGATCGGCAATCGACAAACCACGCACCAGTTGATCCGCACGCAGATCGACCCCGAGCGAGGCCAGCAATCCGTCCACCTCGCGGCGCATGGCGTCGTACTGAATGCGGCCGATCCGGTCGACCGGCTGCCGTCCCATGAAGATGTTTTCCGCGATCGAGAGATCGAAGAATAGCGTCGGCTCCTGATAGATCACCGCGAGGCCCGCGTCGCGCGCTTCTGCAGGCGTTGCGAAGCGGCGTGCCACACCGTCGACCCGCAGCTCGCCGGTATCCGGCTGATGCACGCCCGCGAGAATCTTCACGAGCGTCGATTTTCCCGCGCCGTTTTCGCCGAGCAACGCATGCACTTCGCCCGGCCACAACGCGAGATCGCCGTCGGATAACGCACGGACCCGGCCGAACGATTTGCTCGCGTGCCGGAGTTCCAGCCTGGGCACAGCGGATGGAGAGTGCTGCACAACGTGTCTCCTTCTTTTTTGCTTTCGAGAGTGCTTCCGATGCCAACCGTCAGATACGATAAAAGCGCTCCGCGTTATGGCAAAACAGCGCTTCTTTCTCGGCAACGCTCGCGCCCTCCACGATCGACGCATACGCGTGCCACAAATCCTGGTAAGAGCCAAACAGGCGATCGACCGGAAAATTCGACGCAAACATCGCTCGCTCGACGCCGAACGTATCGATTGTTTCGAGCACGTAAGGACGCAGGCTTTCAACGGTCCATTGATGATCGAACATCGCGAGCCCGCTGATCTTCACCGCGACGTTCCTGCAACCCGCGAGCAGTCGCATGCCGTCGCGCCACGCGCGATAACCGGCGACGCTGTTGCGGTCCACGAACATGCCCGCATGGTTGACGATAAAAATCGTATCGCCGTGCGTGCGCGCCAACTCGGCCGCCGCCTCCATCTGCGACGGATACAGTTGCAGATCGAACGACAGGTCGTAACGGCGCAGCAGGGCAAAATGCTCGCGCCACTGCGGCTCGCGCATGAAATGACGGCCCACATAATCGAACAGCTTGTTCTCGTGCACGTTCAGGATCTGCCTGATGCCACGCGTATTGGCGAACGACGCGTGCGCTTCAAGTATTGAAGGTGCGTTCGCGGCGGACAGATCGACAGCGGCGACAATTGCATTCGGCATACCGCGCGACGCCGGGCGATCCGCAATGGATTGCAGCCAGCGGGTTTCCTCAACCGGATCGGCGGGATCGTGATTCGCTTCCACGTGCACCAGTTTCAGCACCTCGATATCGCCCGCCTCGCCGAGCAAATCGTCGAGCAGATAGTCATGCTTCAACTCGCGCGCGTCACCCACGAACGACACGCCCGGGTTTTCCAGCCACGGATAGCGATACGTCTTCAGATCCCACAGATGGATATGCGAATCGACAACCTGCATGCGACGTCCTCCGCCCAAAGACCCAGGCCCGGGCACAGTCAGTAACGTTAGCTAAGCGAATTCAGATGAAAGACCGGCTCGAGTGGCCGCTCAAGCGGCGTATGGTCAGGGGCCGTCTGCATGATGTCGGCCATGTAATCCCACCATTTGCGCATGACCTCGAGTTGCGGCAACGCGTTCACGGTGTGATTCGTGGTGCGCGTGAGAACGGCGAAAAGATGATGCGAATCCGCGTCGAAGAAAATCCGGTACTCGCGCATGCCGGCGTTGTGCAATGCATCAACCAGTTCGGGCCAGATTTGCGCATGACGTCGTTCGTATTCCTCACGCATGCCGGGGTTGAGCACCATCCGGAAAGCGATTGTTTCCATTGCGGCCTGTCTCCCGTCGTATCCGGGCGCTTTCCCCGAGAAGCGTGGAAGCGTCCGATACGACTATAATTCCTGCGTCGATAGCATCTCAATCCGTTGTTGGGATTGGGCGATCCACAAACCGAATCGCACCGCCATCATGAGCCAACATTCAGCTGCCATCGCACTCGTCAACCGGCTCAAGTTCAAGCACCTCGCGCTGCTCGTCGCACTCGACGACGCGCGCAATCTCCATCAAGCCGCCGAGGCGATCAATGTCGCGCAACCCAGCGCGAGCCGCATGCTCGGCGACATCGAGGAAGCGTTCGGTTTCCTGCTGTTCGAACGCAACGCTCGCGGCATGACGCCCACGCCGCTCGGCGTGGTCACACTGGCCTATGCGCGGCGGGCGCTCGCCGAGTTGACCCGCTTTGCCGAAGACCTCGACGTCAAACGCCGCGGCGGGCATGGACAACTGACCGTCGGCGCCATCATGGGCGCCGCGCCCGATCTGCTGGCCATGGCGGTTGCCGCCCTGAAAACCGAAAGCCCCTTGCTGAACGTGCGTATTCTTGGCGAAACCAGCGACCAGGTCGTGCAATTGCTGCATCGCCGCGAAATCGATCTGGCGCTTGGGCGTCTGACCAGTCCGTTGCAACACAACGATTTCAGTTTCGAGCCGCTCGCACGCGAAACCTTGCTGCTGGTGGTGCGTTCGGTGCATCCACTGGCACAGTGCTCGCGCATCACGTTGCCGGAACTGATCGACTGGCCGTGGGTGGCGCAACCCGTGACCAGTCCGGCGCGCGTGCTGTTCGAGGAAGAACTTGCGCGTGCGGGCCTTGCGACGCCAGTCAATCTGACCGAGTGCGCGTCGATCTTCGCCACGCTGCAATTGCTCGAGAACTACGACGCCGTGGCCATGCTGCCCGAGTCGGTGGTGCGCGATCATGTGCGCGGCAAGCTGCTGGTCGTGCTGCCGCTCGAAATCGGCAAGAGCCTCGCCGGGTTCGGCATTCTCACGCGCAAGGAAGAAGCCCTCGCCGAGCCGGCCCTGCGCTTTATCGACTTGCTGCGTGGTTTCTCGCGCAAACTCGCTCGCGACGATTCCACTTCTGCGGCCACCAAGCCTGCGATCGCATCCACACCGGTCAATTGACATCGGCATCGCGCGTTACTGCAAGTTGACGAAAAGTCCGCCGTCCACCAGCAGCGAGGCGCCTGTTACATAACGCGCGCGGTCGGAAGCCAGGAATACCACGCAATCCGCAACATCTTCCGGGCGACCCAGTCTGCCGAGCGGAATGCGCTTTTCGAAGTAGGCCCGTTTCGCTTCGTCCGCGAGATCTTCCGCGTTCAGGTCGGTCGCGATCGTGCCGGGCATCACCGAATTGCAGCGAATCCCGTACGGCCCCAACGCCACCGCGCATGATTGCATCAGCGAATGCACGCCCGCTTTGGTCGGCGTGTAGTGCGTTTGCATGCCGCCGCCTACCAGCGCGCTGATCGAGCTCGTGGCCACGATCGCGCCGCCCGTGCCCTGCGCTTTCATCTGCTGCGCGGCGGCTTGCGTGACGTAGAACGCACCGTTCAGATTGACGGCCACCGTCGACTCCAATACTTCCGGCGGCATGTCGAGAAATGCGTGAAACGGGCAGATGCCGGCATTGCTCGCGAGCACGTCGACTTTGCCGAAGGCTTCGACGGTCCGGCGAACGAGTTCCTGACCGGTTTCATGCGCGGCTACGTTGCCTTCGATTGCGATCACGCGCCGCCCCAGTGCTTTGATTTCGTCGACCACCTCCGCCACGGCCGAACGGCGCCCATAAGATGCGTCGTTATCGCCCCAGTAGTTGATCGCCACATCCGCGCCTTCGGTTGCGCACGCAACCGCTATCGCGCGGCCAATGCCACGCGAGCCGCCGGTGACGATCACGACCTTGTCCTTGAGCAACACGTCATTCTCCTGTTGGGTGGATCAATGCGCCTTCAACGCGGATAAGGCCGCGCCAGCGCGCAGTCCGGATTGAGCCGCACGCCGAAGCCCGGCGTGTCAGGCACTTTCATCCGTCCGTTCACCGGCACCGGTTCATCGAGCAGCAGCGGCGTAAACATCGGCACCACCTGATCCGCTTTCGGCGCCATCATCAGAAACTCGGCGAACGGCGAGTTGTGCCGCGTGACGACGAAGTGATAGCTATAGACCGACGAACCATGCGGCACCACCATCACATTGTGGGCATCGGCGAGCGCGGAGATCTTGATGAGTTCGGTCATGCCGCCGCACCAGCCCACATCCGGCTGAATCAGATCGCAGCACTGCATTTCCAGCAGCATGCGAAAACCCCAGCGCGTTGCTTCGTGTTCACCGGTCGACACCATCATGCCGCGCGGCACGTTGCGGCGCAGTTCGGCGTAACCCCAGTAGTCGTCCGGCGGCAGGCACTCTTCGAGCCATTTCAAACCGTATTCATGCGCCGCGCGCGCGAGCCGCGTTGCATACGGTACGTCGAGACTCATCCAGCAGTCGTACATGAGCCAGAAGTCGTCGCCTACGCGGCTACGCATCTCGGCGAGCTTGTCCAGATTCTTCCTCAGACCCGCTTCGCCTTCAGCGGGACCATGCTGCAACGGCAATTTCCCGCCGATGAAACCCATCTCCTTCGCGAGGTCCGGACGCGCGCCCGTTGCGTAGAACACGAGTTCGTCGCGCACCGGGCCACCCAATAGTTGGTACACGGGCTCCTTGCGAACCTTCGCGAGCAAATCCCACAACGCGAGATCGACGCCCGAGATCGTATTCAGCACGACGCCTTTGCGACCGTAGTACAGCGTCGAAAAATACATCTGATCCCACATCTTCTCGATGTCGGTAACGAGTTGACCTTCGAGAAAACGCGCGAGATGTTTCTCGACGATGAATGCGCCGATCTCGCCGCCGGTCGTCACGGCAAAGCCAACTGTGCCGTCGCTCGCCTCGATTTCTACCACCAGCGTGCCGAGTACATTGATCCCGAACGACTGACGGCTCTGGCGATACTCCGGATAACGCGCCATGGGCGTAGAAATATGATCGTCGATCCAGTGTCCGTCAGCTTGATCGTGATAATCCGCGCCGCCACCACGGACGATGAAGGCACGCACGTGCCGGATAGTAGGCATGGCCATGAAAGGGGCTCCGTTGTTGGTGCGTCGAACGCGCGGATTCATGTCGTCTCCTTCGCCGTGCACGACGGTCGCGCCTTTTGCACTGCTGCTGCAATGGCTGCGGCTACGGCTTAGGCGACGCTGTGACGACTTAGTAAGTGGCGCGGCCGCCGGACAGGTCGAAAACCGAGCCGGTGCTGAACGCGCAATCTTCGGAAGACAGCCAGAGAATCAGCGACGCCGCTTCTTCCGGCAACAGGAACCGGTTCATTGGGATCTTCGAGAGCATGTAGTCGATATGCTGCTGCGACATCGAATCGAAGATCTCCGTTTTGGCGGCTGCGGGCGTGACCGCATTGACGAGGATGTTCTTCGTCGCGAGTTCTTTGCCGAGGGATTTGGTCAAGCCGATGAGCCCGGCTTTGGAGGCGCTGTAGTGAGAGGCGTTCGGGTTGCCCTCTTTGCCGGCTACCGAGGCGATATTCACGATCCGGCCATAGCCCTGCTTGAGCATCTGCGGCACGACCGCGCGGCAGGTGAGATACGGGCCGACCAGATTCACGTCGATCACGCGGCGCCAGACCTCGGGGTCCAGCTCCCATGTCGTGCCGTTGCCGCCGGTAATGCCGGCGCAGTTGATCAGCACGTCGATCGCGCCATGGGCGGCAACCGTTTGTGCCACCGCCTGAACAACGGAAGCTTCCTGGGTGAGTTCGACCGTGACGGCCGTTACCTTGCCGAGTTCGCTGAGTTCGCGCTCGCTGCGTGCGAGGCGCTCGGCGTCGATGTCCCATAGGGCAACCGACGCACCCGAGTTCAGCGCCCGTTGGGCCACCGCGTAGCCAATGCCGCGCGCGCCGCCGGTGATAACGACGACACGCCCCTCCAGATCGATTCGATTCATCGCTGCGCTCCTGTGGCAAGCCCGGGCGGCTTGCCGTTCAGTTGTTGTATTTCTGCTGTTCGTGCTGCGTCTGCTTTCGTTCAGCCAATATACGAGCGGTGCGATGCGCTAACAATCCGTGTATTGAAGGGGGTGATAACAAAAGTGGATCGGTGAATAGTGGCTTGTGCGCCTGCGCGCTGTTGACGCTAAAGAGAGTCTGACGGCGCGCTCGCTATCGCGTCAACTAACGCCGACGATTCCGGCGCGGACTCAGGTGTATCGGAAACTGGAACTGGAGCAGCCTCATGGCGATGGACGTCATGCGTAACGAAGCCAAGGTCATGGCTTGGAACCTCGAACCAGTCGGGGTGACCAAACGAGCGGCGGATGTCCTCGAGGCCGCTCGCCCAATGTTCGCCCATGGTGTCGTTGCTGAACTCGTAGTCCTTGTAGTGACCTTCAAAAAACTTGTTCTTGTAGATGAGGTGCACGACATTGACCGCGCCGCCGTCTGCGACTTTCTGCGCCTGCCGGACAAGCGGGTGTGTGTGCCGCACATTCTCCGGAATGTGTTCAAGCAGTTCTTTAATCAGGCGAGCATGCTTCTGGCTCTGCGATACGAAGGCCGTGATGGCGCGGGTCCGGCTTGAGTATTGAATGTCCTTGGCCCGCTCCGCGACATCAAGGAAATCGCCTGGCAGTGTTCCCCCTGCGCTCCACAGATCGACCTGGAAAACCAGCGTATCCCTGTGCTGGCATTCCCTGACGATTTCCGTCAGCGGCGTATTGGAGACCAGACCTCCGTCCCAGTAAAATTCTCCGTCGATTTCCACCGCTGGAAAACCTGGCGGCAACGCGCCGGACGCCATAAAGTGCTCCGGCTCAAGACGAATCTGCGTGTTGTCGAAGTACACCAGATTGCCCGTGCGAACATTAACCGCGCCGACAGAGACGCGAACGTCCCCGTCGTTGATACGATCGAAATTGGCGTACTTGAGGAGCGTCGCACGCAACGCCGTCGTATCGTAAAAGCTCACCTCGTTCGGCTGTTTCTTCTCCACGCCTGCCATGGGTAGGGCAAAGCGCGGTGCAAAAAAGCCCTTCTGACCTTCAGTCAAAGCACGAGCGGCCGCCCACATGCTCGACCACTTGCGCCCAACGTTCGGAAACCCGAACGCTACCGGGACCAAAGCGCCAACGTGCCCCAGCAAGTCCGCTGGTTGACAGATGGTGTTCCAGAACCCGCGCAATGCTTCAACGCGATCCTCTGGCGCATTGCCCGCGATGATGGCGGTATTCAGCGCGCCAATCGAGATCCCCGAAATCCAGGTGGGTTCAACGCCCAATTCTGCAAGTCCCTCATAGACGCCGGCCTGATAGGAACCCAACGCGCCACCGCCCTGCAGGACCAAACCGATTTCGTCGTAGGAAGGTAGCTCAAGATGATTCGGTTGCTTCAATTTATTGCGTTGACTGTGGCGCATTGTCGGCTCCTTATTGCATGAACCAGCCGTGGCTGACCACGATCGACTGTCCGGTCAGTGCGGCTGATTCAAACCCTGCCAGGAAGGCCACCGTTCTGGCAACGTCGGCTACGGTGGTGAATTCACCGTCGACAGTTTCCTTTAGCATCACGTCCTTCACGACCTGAGCTTCCGACATACCGAGTGCTTTCGCCTGTTCCGGAATCTGCTTGTCAACCAATGGAGTCCGAACAAAACCCGGACATACGACATTCGCTCTCACGCCGCGCGAACCGCCCTCCTTCGCGACCACGCGAGCAAGACCGAGCAGACCGTGTTTGGCGGTAACGTAAGCCGACTTCAGCTTCGACGCCTCGTGTGAATGAACCGAGCCCATGTAGATGATGGCGCCGCCCTTTCCCGACGCGTACATATGCTTGATGGCCGCCTTCGTGGTTAGAAAGGCGCCGTCCAGGTGAATGGCGAGCATCTTCTTCCAGTCAGAATAGGCGTAGTCCTCAATCGGGTTGACAATCTGAATGCCCGCGTTCGACACCAATACGTCGATACCGCCAAGTAGGGCCACCGCTTCTTCGATACCTGCGTTGACCGCTTCTTCGCTGGTGACATCCATCGACACGGCAAGCGCTCTACCACCCGCGGCGGCGATACTGTCCGCGACCTGCTGCGCGTTTGCCAGATTCAGGTCCGCAATGACGACGGCCGCACCCTCCGAAGCCAGTTCGCGTGCGCATTGTTCACCGATACCGCTTGCTGCGCCCGTCACGAGCGCGACTTTTCCTTGCAACGACATGAGTTGCTCCTTGCTGAGTTATTGGTTCACGGCAAGCTTCAGGGCTTCCGCCGGGGCGAGATAGTCGTAAGCGACTTCGCCCACATCGAGGGTGAGATTTGCAATGACGTGTCGGGCGGCCACTACCCTTTTGACAGGCAGATCGGCGACCGGCGCCAACGCATGTGCATGCAGCTCGAGCGCAGCGGGACCCTCCCACGCACCGAGCACGGAAACGTCGCGCAGGTAGAAGCGTACGAGTTCGCAAATTCGCGGTGAGCCATCCACATGGGGGATCACCTTCAACAGATAATTGGGGGTGTCCGCGAGTTTCTTGCGTTCGGATTCGATATCGAGCGGGCGGTACTTGTAGCCCATCGTGCCAGTCGCGATCCGTTGCGTCCCGTAGTCGAGTGTGCCGAGCAACGTATCTTTTCCGTCCACGGATAAACGGGGTGACGCGAGCTTTTTCGGGAACCCCCAAATCTCCCGGCCACCGGCGATTGGACCTTCGTCGTCGAGATACATCGCGTGCGTATAGCTGGCTTTCCGGCCGGCTTCGTCCAGGACCGAGATAACCTGACCACTCTCTGTGTAGTCGCCAAAGCCTGATGAATCCGGCATCCGGATGAACTCGTAGTGGACCAGACCGTTGTCGACCGTCAGAGGCTCCGGCACGATCGCGCGAACCGCATCGATATCGGTCTCGTACGAAATGATGAAGTATTCGCGGTTGAGGAATCGAAATGGGGGACGCGGATAGGCCGGGTTATGCACCGGCATGGCGAAGGCATTCTTGCGGATTTCATCGAGTGTCACTGCAATTTCTTCCGTTGGATGGCGAAGGCACCATCCTAGAGGCAAGTCGCAGTAGCCTTCAGCGAAACGAACAAGACGGACGATGATTCCGCGACTGGCGTGTCGGGCGTCGAGCGTCCATCCCGCCTGGGTTTGAGCCGCGTTTATGCCGGTCTCGATGCCACATGGTCCAACTTCGCAAAACACTGTTGCAGGACGGATTTCGGCATTGAAGGGAACCCACGCTGAAGATTGGGAGTCACATGCCGGCTATGCGTCGTGATCAGCAACGCTCGATCTGCTCCCGGGGCGCGTGGCGAACGTCGGTACCCTTAACAATGTAGACAACAAGCTCGGCAATGTTGGTAGCGTGGTCGCCGATACGCTCGATGGCCTTCGCTATAGACAGATAGTGAAACCCCATCTGAATCGTCCCTGGATCTGCTGTCATTGAGGCGATGAGCCTGCGCACGAAAGCCCGGAACTCGTTATCGATGGCTTCGTCATCCCGGATAATCTGCGCAGCAGCAACGGTATCCATCCGCGCGAAAGCATCCAGCGCGTGACGAAGAATATCGGCGGCCATTTTGCCGGAGGCCTTGATTTCAGAAATATTGACGGTCCGCGTGCTGGCCTCCATAGCAATGCGGCGTGTTCGCTTCGCAATCTTTCGGGCCTCGTCGCCAGCACGCTCGAGGTTGGTGATGCACTTCGAGGCGGCCATCAGGAGCCGCAGGTCACGAGCAGTGGGCTGCCGACGCACGATGATGTTGCTAACCTCTTCGTCGATTTCTATCTCCATCGCGTTGAGCCGTTGTTCACCTTCGAGAACCTGGTCAACAAGTGTCAAATCGAACGTGTTCAATGCCTCAGTCGCGCATGCAATCTGCGCCTCCACCAAGCCGCCCATTTCGAGCAACCGGGTTAAAAGCAGGTTGAGGTCAAAATCAAACCCGCTGGAAAGATGCTTATCCGACATCTTCACTCCTCTGCCAAACTGGCTTGCGACACAACGCTCGGTGACACGGTGCCTCGATTCGTATGAACAGCGGCGGCTTTCGCATGGCCATTTGCGTGCCCGGGAAAGCGAATAGACTTTTTCATCACCGTTCTGATGCTGATTTCGCTCACGTCCATCTCCCGCCTGATAAACGATATAAACAGTATATACAGTTGTAGCGCATTTTCAGAAAGGCGTTGATGCAACTACCCAACAGATATGACCCGCAAGTTGTCCACATAATCTGTTCGCAAAGCTGTGGACAACTCACGGGAAAGCGGGGCAAGTAGCTGAAACGATTGGATTTGTGCAGTGCGCACCGAGGGCGTGCATTTAACGGGTGGTCACTGACGGACACCGGACTGTGGAGTAAGCGCATCTTTGGTCAAATGCGCGAAATAATCTTTGTAGACCAAACGACGGCAACCGGCTCTGCCTCAGCGATAGTTCGATTCAATTTGCATGCGGGCCGGATTCGCGGCTGAACGGTTACCAGGCCGTGCGCAATGTCTCATGCACGTTGTGCATGTGTTGCGTCTTCTGGTCTTGCAGATACTTAACGGCCGCTCTGACAATCTTTGACTCACCGAGCTGGAACGAATACTCCCGAAGCAACGTTTCGCTCGTGACGAGGTCATTGAGCGTGCCGAGTTCGTCCTGCACCGACCTCAAGCGCTCAATCGTGGTTTGATGACTGCCATCGAGAACCGGCAAAAAGAACTCCAGTAGATATCGCAGCTTCTTCCCTGCGATGCGCACTTCATGAAGCTCAACGTACCCTGAGTCTTTATCCGATGCCGCTCGCTTCACCCGCTTTTTCAACGCGCTCTCGGCTGATGCCACGCGGTCCTTGGCAAACGAGGCAAGCGCAGGCATGGTGGTCCGCGAATCGAGTTGCTGTCGAGCGCCTGTCAACGCGCGCTGAAGGATCTGCTCGACACCGGCATTCCCGATCGCTTTTCGACTGAACGACAAAGCGTCGGCACGATGCTCGTCCACAGACTCGAGAAGCGCGGCAAACGTGTGTTGGATCGACGGGTCAGTTGCAAGCAGGTCGCGCAGAATATCCCAGTCGCGCGTTTTGCCTGCCGCGTTGGCGAGGGATTTGAACTCGCCGCGTTGCAGCGCCGAGTCTTTCCTGTCAAGCAGCGGTTCGTACGCCCACCAGAGCGAACGCAACCGGCGCAGCGCGACGCGAAGCTTGTGCAGTACGTCAGGGTCTGCTTTCAAATGCAATGCGTGGGCACGCCGGGCGGCATCCGCGGAAATTGACGCCGCCAGACATGCAAACCCGTCTGCCGTCGACATGGACAGGCAGATCGAAGCCGCTCTCCCGCTGTCGTCGTCGGCAGTCGAGGTGGACGCTTCTGTTGTTGCCGACACGAGACTATGCGAGTTCATTTCCGGGACGCGCTCCAATACGACAGGATGTGCAGCGGCAGTCAGTGACGAATCGTTGCTCGGCGGGGGAATTCCACAGCGCGCCAGGAATTCGGACGCTATCGGCCTACTCACTCAAATCGTACAACGACAAATTCCCGAAAGCCAATGCCCCCGGCGCTTTCGAAGCTTACGGTTATGATGCTCAGAAAAATTCATCGAGACGTCCCTGCCCTTCACATGTTGACACCTGCCGTGATCAGCACGCCGTCTGCTGCCCGCAGCCAGGCGCTGGCAAGCTCGATTGGCACGAGATCGTCCGCCTCGTTCACCCAGAAATTAGAACAGGTACATTCCGGCCACAAAAATAACGCCCGAGAACAGCAGCGCCGTGACGCAGTAGCCCATGATGTCACGAACGCCTAACCCTGCAATGGCAAGCGCCGGAAGGGCCCAGAACGGTTGCGCCATATTTGTCCAGGCCTCGCCGTAAGCAATCGCCATCGCGGACTTGCCAAGATCCGCGCCAAGCGCTTGCGCGGCCGGCATCACAAACGGACCCTGCACGACCCAATGACCACCACCGGATGGCACGGCAAAGTTGATCAGTGCCGAGCTGAGGAAAGCGAGCAGCGGGAATGTGTGGACGTTGGCGATATCGACAAACCACTTGGTGATGACGCCCGCCAGGCCCGAGTGGTCCATCAGCGCCTGGATTCCGGCATAGAACGGAAACTGAATCATGATGCCGGACGCACCCTTCGCCGCCGCAGCTACGGCGCGCGCATACGCCATGGGCGTCTTGTGAAGAACAATGCCGGCGGCGAGAAACACCAGGTTGACGGTGTCGATATCAAGAACGAACCCTTTATTGATGAACCGGATGACCAGGAAGACGGCGCAGAGTGCTGCCACGAGAATGGCCAGTACACGGCTTTCTTCCATTCGCTCAGCGAATGTCGCGTCGGGAGAAAGTGTGCGCTCTACACTCGGCGGGTCCTGCAATAGGGCCGGGTCTACCGTGACCACGTCTTCGGGTTTCGGCATCATGAGTCTTGCCAGGATTGGCAAAAGAATAATGAGGCCGATGGTGATAAACGCGTTGTAGCCCGTAAAAAGCGTGTGCGAAACCGGAATCAGACCGACGGTCTTCTCCATCGGATTGCCCTTGGTGGCGGCGACGAGCGGCACAGAGCCAGAGAGGCCGCCATGCCACGTCAGGAAACCCATGTAAGCGCTCGCCACGAGCAGCCGATAGTCGGTTCCCTGGACGCGTCGCGCAACCTCTCGTGCAAGCATCGCCCCCAGGACGAGACCGAATCCCCAATTGATCGCGCAGGCAACGGCGCCGACAAACGCCACCAGCATCACCCCTTGACCTGGCGTTCGGGCCGAACTCGCCAGAGCGACGAGCACTCGCTTGACGGGTCCCGAGCTGGCCAGCGCGTGTCCCGTTACAAGAATCATCGCCATCTGCATCGAGAATGCGAGCAGGTTCCAGAATCCGGAGCCCCATAGCATCACGAGATCGGCAGGCGCTTTCGGTGTCAAACCAAGTGCGAGCGCGAAGGTGACACCGGTGAGCAAAATGGCAAAAATCAGGGGGTCTGGCAACACACGATGCACCACCTGAGTGAAAAAAACGGAAATACGCTGAATCAATTGTCTGCTCCTCGTCGCCTGTATGAATTCGGCCAACTGTCCTTGTTATGGGCGGTAAGCCGCGCGCGCCGATTTTTGCATACAACGAAAAATCCTGTGCTGAGGAGGGCCACTGCTGTTTTGCTGTTGCAGTCGTTGGAGCGCGCCCTTGATAGCGTGCAATCCTCCGACGTTCAACAGGGACATATCAGGCTATATCGCCGCGATGCAGTCCGATTTCGAATCCATTCGCACGTATTCCCCGTATATGCGGTCAGAGCCACGCAATGACGCATGGCAACTCAGCGGGAGTACGCAATGAAATACAAGACTATGTTCGTCGCTGTCGCATTGTCGGCAGCAGTTTCAGGCGCCTTTGCCGCCAGCGACACGGTCATGGTCGGCGGTCAGGCCATGTACCCGAGCAAGGACATCGTGGACAACGCCGTCAACTCGGCCGACCACACCACGCTGGTTGCCGCGGTCAAAGCCGCGGGCCTCGTCGATACGTTAAAGGGCCCCGGCCCGTTCACGGTGTTTGCGCCGACGAACGAGGCTTTCGCGGCTTTACCGGCCGGCACGGTCGATACGCTGGTCAAGCCAGAAAACAAGGCCATGCTGACCAGCATCCTGACGTACCACGTCATTCCGGGGCGCTATGACTTCCGCAAGCTCGACCAGGCGATCAAGGCGGGAGGCGGCAAGGCAGAGCTGAAAACAGTCAATGGAGAGCCGCTGACGTTCACTGAGAACGGCCCGCACAACATCGTAGTCATGGATGCCAGTGGCCACACCGCCGACATATCGACCTACGACGTCACTCAGAGCAACGGCGTCATCATGGTAGTCGACAAGGTTCTGATGCCGAAGTAGCGGGGTCAGTGCATCGTCACGGGATTGATTTCAGCGCAGCCCTGTCACTTTCGGTGCCGAGCCACGACTGACACACATGCATCGCACCTGGACGCAGCCCATGGCTGCTCTGTTCAGGTGCGAGCAACTGCTTGCGCGTTGCCGCTGCGCAAAGTGTCAGCCCTTAGCGGCAATTAGCGGCATAAAGGAATTCGGCGCTGCCAAGGCACGAGCCGGCATCACAGGAGAAACACCATGAAAAAGTTGACGATGAAATCTCTGTTCGCGCGTGTCGCTGTCGCGTCGCTCTGTGCGTGCGCCGCGACGTTTGCGCAGGCTGGAGGGAATGGCAACGGTGGAAATGGCAGCGGCGGCGCTCACGGTGCCGCGACCGCGGGGATGACGTACCACGGCGAGCCCGTCTCGAGCCCGTGGAACCGGGCTCCTGGCGACATGAGCAAAAGCGCGGACACCACGAGCGGCATGGACAAGTCCACGATGCACTCCGAAGACAGCAGCATGTCAACCAGGACTGACCAGTAAGACTGTCAGGACTGCCGACACGCGGCCGTTTCCACGTCAGGTCGCTCCCGATCTGCGATGCCGGTACTTCCGCGGTGCTGTAGTTTCAGCGATATCGGCATCTTTCGTCCTGCCGGCGGCGCATCTGACTTTTGTCACTGCGCCGCCCGTTTTGCCCGCGGTTTAATAGCGGTGGTAATAGCCTCCTGCAGGCACAACGATGCAACCGCCCAGCGCGCTTCCAAGACATACCGCCATCAGCGTTAGCGCAAGAATTCTTTTCATAACGTGCCTCACTTGTAAGTTGTGAACGCACTATATTCAGGGAGCAGATTACCGGTGTTTTTGTGTGTAACGAGACGTGTAATTTGAAACACCTGCCTGCCCGGCCGCTGCCTCGGCAATGCTAGAGGCCCCCTGCACCTCACGTGCCCGCAGGAATCCCCTGACCAGTTTCGGCATACCCCGCTTCCGAGCCCGGCAATCGAAGCATGCTTGCAATGGCATCTCCCGAGACAGCGGCGCTGTACAGGAACCCTTGCCCCTCGATACACCCGTGCTCGACCAGAAATCCCCGCTGTACGTCCGTCTCGACGCCCTCCGCAATGACATCGAATTTCAAGGCCTCAGCGATGGCAATGACGGCGAGTGTCAGCGCTTCGTATTCTGTCCCCCGGCCAATTTCATGCACAAAAACCTTGTCGATCTTGATGCGGTCGATACTGAAGCGCTTCAGATAGCTCAAGCTCGAATAGCCTGTTCCGAAATCGTCGATGGCGACTTTTACGCCGAGTTCGCGCAAGTCGTGGAGTACCCGGGCCGCGTCATCGGCGTTGCGCATCAGCGCGCCTTCCGTCACTTCCAGCTCAAGCAATTCGGCCGGACAGCCCGCGTCGTGCAATGCTCCACGCACCACGCTCACAATGTCGGAGCGCTCCAACTGAAGCGGGGAGACGTTCACCGAAACACGAATCGCAGGGAGGCCCTCCTCCCGCCACTTGCTTACCTGCAGACAGGCGGTTCGAAGTACCCATTCGCCGATGCCTTGAATCAGGCCCGTTTCTTCGGCAATCGGAATGAAGACAGCAGGCGACACAGCACCAAGTTCTGCATCGTGCCAACGCAACAATGCTTCAGCGCCGAAGATACGCCCGGTGACCATGTCGATTTGAGGTTGATACGCCACCTGAAGCGCTTTGGCCTTCACTGCCCGCCGCAGCCGGGTTGACAGCTGCAAGCGCTCGGCAGCGGCTCGATTCAGCTCGGGCCGGTAAAACTGATAGCCGTTGCGCCCGTGCGATTTCGCCAGATACATCGCCGCGTCAGCATTGCGAATCAACGTATCGGCATCGGAACCGTCTTGTGGATACGTGGCGACGCCGATGCTGGCCTCGACATACAGCTCCCGCTCGCCGACGTAGAACGGTTCGGTCATCGCGGCAATCACGCGGTCAAGCATGGGTATGAGTTGCTCACCGCCTGAACGCGCGGCAACGATGATGAACTCGTCGCCACCGTAACGCGCCACCAGGTCATTAGAGCGGACCAGTCGCTGCAATCGTCTTGCCACGCTCGCCAGCAGGGTGTCGCCCACGCGATGACCCAGGGAGTCATTGACCTCCTTGAAGCGGTCAAGGTCGAGGAACATGACCGATACCTCGCTGCCGGCCTCCGATGCGCGTCTGATCGCTTCACCCAGTCGTTCATCGAGCAAGGTGCGATTGGGCAGTTCCGTCAGCGCATCGTATCGTGCCTGGTGTTCGAGGCGCGCCTGATATTCCACCAGCGCCGTCACGTCGCTCATGACACCCACATGGTGGGTCACATGCCCTCGCTCATCGCGCACGGGCGCCACCAGCACGTTATTCCAGAAACGCTCACCGTTCTTTCGAAGACAGAGCAGCGTGACATTTGCCTCTGTATTGCAGTCCATGGCATGCCGAACTTCAGCCCATTTTTGGGGTTCACCCGCCAGCCTGAACAAAGAGTCGCAATCCACCCCCGTCACTTCGCCGGATGAATACCCCGTGATGCGCTCGAACGCTGCGTTAGCAAAAATCACGACGTTCAGATCCTGCCGCACCTCGGCAATCACAATCCCATTGATACTCGCGTCTATCGCTCTGCCTTGAAGACGCAACGCCAGTTCGGCTTTGCGCCGGGCCGTGATGTTCTCGTAGGCGATCAGAACACCGACGACCGCTCCGTTCTGGTTTTCCAACGGGAGCTTGGTTTCGGAGATCCACACTTCCGTTCCATCGACGGCGATAGCCGTGCGCTCGAAATGGCGCCGGGTGAGCTCACCCGACATGACTCGCACATCTTCGAGTTGCGACGCGCTGGCATCGTCCCCCCAAAGCAGATCGAAGTCGCTCAACCCGATAAGCGTGTCTCGGGATGGCAAGCCGGCATCGCGCGCATAGATTTCATTGCCGCCAACGTAGCGGTGTCTGGCGTCCTTCCAGGCGATACCTTGGGGAATATGGTCGAGCACGTACTCAAGCGTCTGCTTGGATTCGAACAGTTCGGCTCTCGCGACCATTTCCAGCGTGACGTCCACCATGACGGACATCGTGGCGGCGCGACCTTCAAACGAAACATTCAGGTGGTGAACGTCCATGGACCTTCGCTCGCCCGACCGGGTCTGGTGAACCCAGACGCCGACTGCCTGCGTCTCGCCGGATGTGATCCCTGGCTTTGACTGAAAGACCTCCTTCAGACGGCTAAATTCTTCCGCGGGATGAACATCTTCCAGCGACATCCTGAGCAGTTCGGATTCCTGATAGCCGAAGGTCCGCTGCGCGGCATCATTGACGGCGACAATGCTCAGCGACTGATTGTCGTATATCCATATGGGCAACGGATGCTCATCGAAGAACCGCTGATACCGGGCGCGCGCGCCGTCAGCCAAACGAAGCGCCGCACGGAGCCGCCTGGCTATTCGCGCGTTCCAGCGCATCAGGGTGAGCAGCAGCGCCGCAGCCGTTAAACCGCTCGCGAGCAGCGCAGCGGACACCTTTTTTGCGTCCGACGAAGACCGACCGACAACGGAATCGAGCGTGGCATCGGCTTCCATACGGACACCGACGACGTGTTCGAGAACGCTGTAGAAGTAAGCATCGATCTCGCTCAACGCCGGGTCTCCAATACCCACGCTGCCAGGACGCTGATTGACCCGTTTTGCCAACGCATTGCTGCGTTCGCCGAGCTTTCGCATCATGTCGTCGAGTTCGTTCAGGCGCGAGACGCAATCGCCTCGGCCACGACATTCGACGCGCGCATCCGCCGTCAACTCGAGAAGCGTCGACATCGGAAAGGTGTAGCCGGCGCGCTTGTAAAACGGACGCGTGCTAATCAGCGTGTAGAGTTCGCCATGTTCGTCAAGCATCATCTGCTGGACCTGGTCGAGGTCGTGTTTCAGTCGACCCGATTCCCGCAGCGTGCTGAGTGAATTTTCCTGCTCGGAGGTCTGGCGGTGCGCCAGAAACGTGTTGATGCCAATCGCAAAGAGAATGAAAGCGACTGCAATGGCCACGAAAACTTTGCGGGCGAACTCCCGGTTGAGCGTCAACCCTGCGAGAGCTATCGTTTCACGTTGCCGCGGCGGCCCGCTGTTCGAACGATTGGGGTGCGGCTTTACCATACATGGCCTCATGTCCATCAGACCGTCAAGATAACGGCCCGCAAGAGGAATTTCTTAAGCGTCGCGCGCGTGAATTTACGGGCACGACGACGGAAAAATGGATGTATGGATTCAGGAACGCAGCACGCCCTTCAGGCGCACCAGTTCTGCCGGTCTGGTGTATGACCGGTACAGTTCGCCAACCGTGCCGAATGCCAGGGCTGGTTTGAGCGTCGCGCCGGGAAGCGCGTCTGAAATCCAGTCAAAAGCATTCATTTCACGTTGAGCGGCATGTACCGCGGCGGTGAGTACAGTAAGGGCTTGCTCGGCGGAGTGGCCGCCAAGGTCAACGAAGCAGTTCTCAAAGGGATGCTTCGTTACAGTTTCGACGTGTAACACTGATTTTTGAACGCCCAAATCAACCTCCTACTCGGAATGCACCTCCTGTATATCAACCGATTGTGACAATGCGTCGCTTTATGTGGCCAAAGATGCGACTCGGCTCGAGGGAGCGCTCCGGTTGCGTCGCCCTCCTCGCTGCCATTAGTCAGCTGCCACTAATCAGTACAGGCCGGACACGCCAGCGCTTCCTCGGCCACCGCCTGCTTGCTGCGCCCAAAGCTCGCGAGCGCCGCCAGCCCCAGCAGCGCCAAACCGCTGCCGAAGAGAAAATCGGCGGACATGCCGACATGGTCGACCACCACGCCGCCAATGAGCGATCCCAACGCGATGGCAACCTAAATGATGCTGACAAACAGCGCCGAGCCCGCCTCCGGCGAATCCGGCGTGGCGCGCTGAATCCAGACGCTGAAACACAGCGGCAGCGCGCCGAACGACACACCCCATGCAAGGACGAGCGCGGCGACGCCGATCGGCGATTGTTGCAACAGCGGCATCGCCGAAAGCGCGAGCATCAGCAGAGAAACCATCGCGCCCACGGACAATTTCAGGTTGCGCGTCACCGTCGATGAAACGGCGAAGTTCGAGATGAACCCGATCATGCCGAAGCCGAGCAGCAGCCAGGTAATCGTCGACATCGTGAGATTCGCGTTACGCAGCAGGAACGGGGTGATGTACGTGTACGAGGAGAAATGCGCGCCGAATACGAGCCCCACCATCAGCATGCTTCTACGCGGATGCGGCCGGCGCAGCAGCGCCACGAGATCGCGCAGCCGCAATGCGGCAGACGACGGCAAGGACGGCACGAAGACGAACTGCGCCACGAGCGCGACGGCGACGAGTACGCCGGTTGCCAGGAACGAAGCACGCCACGACGCGAAGCTGGCAATGAATGTGCCGAGCGGCACACCGATCACCGTCGCACAGGTCACGCCGGTCAGGATCGTTGCCATGGCCTTGGCCGAATCCTTCGGCTGCACGAGGCGGCCCGAGGCAGCCGTCGCCAGGGTCCAGAATCCGCCCAACGCCGCACCGAGCAACGCACGTCCGATCAGCATGACCAGAAAATCGGGCGCAAAAGCGGAAATCAGATTGGAGGCCAGCAGCAAGGCCGTGAGCAACAGAAACACGCGCCGGCGATCCATCCGCCCGGCCACAAGCATCAAAACCGGGCGCGGAGATAGCGGCAATCACACCCGGCACGGTGACCATCAATCCTGCGGTGCCAGGCATCACGCCCAGTTCCGCCGCGATGCGCGGCAGCAGCCCAACGGGTAAAAACTCCGTGGTCACGAAGGCAAAAGCACCGATTGCAACGGCCACGACGGCGAGCCACGAGCGCAGGGACGACGAGGCACTATCGTCTGGCGAGGCTATGCTCGCCGACAGATTATCTTCCATTAACATAGTATTGTTTGCGAGTAACTCAACAACGGATGGGATTGGAGCAGCCGCACCGCACTAATCCATTCACAGGCGCCATTCACGGAAGGCAACTCGTGAATAAAAAAAGCAGGCGGTATTGGCCTGCATATGATTGCGATCGGAAAAAAACAGTGGGTGAAACCCTGAATGGAAGACACCTTAACATCGTATTAAATCGCCCGCTGACCACACCGTAGAATTGCAGTTAGGCGTGTGGGTATTCCGGTCAGGGTGCCGTGGCGCGAATGGGTGAGAGGCGGTGTGTGCTGCTTCCCCACCGCCTCGTGAACTGCTGGCCTGCTATTGGCCAAAGTAGATCCTGCATTGCGACCCGGAAGAGCATGGCTGTTGCTCCCGGCCGCCCGCCTGCACAGCGCCTGCGGCCACACCGCCATAGGAGACGTTTTGCACCGGTTGAGCGGAAGGCATCATGCCTTCGCCATACGGCATGTCGGTAATGTCTTGCGCTGATTCGTTTGCGTTTTGCATTAACGCCCGGCTTGACGCAGCGGCGCCCTGCTGGGTATCCAGTGCGCCGGCCGTATTCGGCGCCAGAATCAGCGCGGCGCTTGCCAACGCCATCAGTAAACGTAGTTTCATGTCCAGACTCCTCGAATCCGGCGCAGCAGCGCTCATCCCCTTCAAAAAAGAATTGATCCGCGAAAAAACGTCATGTCACCAAATCGAACTGACGGACGGGCGAATGCCTATGCGGGACTGCTGCGGCGAGTCACCGAATTAAACGAGTAAATAGTTGCCAGACCTGAAACCGATGTCAGGCGTGCATGCGCGCCTAGCCGGAATCGGTCGCCACCAGGCTGGAAACGCGGAGTGTTGCTCCGCTGTTTCGTTATAGGTCGGCCACTCAGGATTTCAAACCCGGCGGTGCACGCTGTGAGCGACGCCGGTTGCCGCCCGGTCGGGGCCATACAACAACAAAATCAGCCCGCGAGGCGCGTGCTTTACCCGAACAGTGCGCTATGATGCTGGCATAACGTATAAAAATCAGCCCCGCGCGAGGCACCGGCGAGAGACGGAGCGTGGGCGTGAGACCGGCGATTCGCCATCAGTGCGTCGTCATCACCGTTTTTTCCATAGCGGCCGTAGGGCTTACCCAGCCCACACCTGCTGAGCGGCGAAGCACTTGAATATTCACTGATTGGCGCGGCCAGCCGTATAGGCGGCCTCACCGGGTATATGCAGTAACGCATTTTATTTTATGAAGCAGCGTTTTTTGACGCTGCCAATGGGATTTCCTTCGATCAAACCCTTTACCGCGGGCTGACCCCATTCACGTGGGCTCAAAGCTTTCGCGGCCTCCCCTTGCAATCTGCAACTGACAGAACGCCAGACGCTTTAGAAGGACGAATATCTTATGGACGAAAGGAAGCGAGATAGCATGATTGCGTATCTCCGCCATCGCATGGAAGAGTTTGGTATCAAACCAGAAGACCTCGCCGCCGTACTGGCAGCCGAACCGAAGGGGCAAAAGACTGCACGCTACCGTAGCGCAACTGGAGATAGCTGGGACGGCCAGGGTGAAATGCCCCAATGGCTTAAACAGGCAATCAGCGCAGGTCAATCAATTGACCACTTCGAATTGTCGGCTACGCCGGCACCCGCCCCGCAGCCGAAAAAACAGGTGGACTGGGTAAACGACCCGTTCGCAGGCAGCCCGCTTGCGCGCCAGAACAACCGCTAGGCCGGCGTCTCCGCGCTCGCGGCAGTTTCCCGCGCCGCCGCGTACTGCGGCGATTCGATGAATGCGCTGACCTGCCGCACGATTTGCCAGAACACCTTTTCAAACGCGCGGACTCGCTCCGGCTCGGACATTCCGTCGGCGAGCGGATCGGCGAAGATCCAGCTACACAATGAAGGCGCTCCGGGAAAGAGCGGCGCATGATGCCCGGCGACGCATTCGTCCATGGCGATGACGAGGTCCATCCGCGGCGCCCATTCGCCCGTGAATTCCAGCCAGCTTTTCGGGCTGAGCACGCCGAGCTCCGATATACCCGGCCGCAATTGCGCGATCGCAATGGGATGAACGCGCCCGGTGGGCTCCGGCCCCGCGCTGAATGCGTCGAACCGGTGTCCAGCCAGTTCGCGCAGTAAAGCTTCCGCAATGATGCTGCGTGCTGAATTCTCGCGACAGAGAAACAGCACTTTGTATTTTCTGGTCACGCTCACCCCGTACACATGTTTTTTTAGCTATCTGTGTCATTCTGCCGGCCCAGTCTTGCGACCTTCGTGACACTACGATGTCTTAATTTGTTGCGCCACGAGAATTTTTACCAGGGCGGTCAAGCCACGGGCATCGCATGTTGTGTTTGCGACGGGGTGCAGCAGCGCAAATTGGAGTCTTTCAATATGCTGTCGAACGCGCGCCGGTCCAGCGGCGGCCTTCGCGGCACGGCCGGTGAAATGCCGCTGCGTTTTCGCATGGCGGCTTCTCCTCAGACGGAAGCCTCGCTGTCGGGCCGTTCGGTCACGATCCGATTCGCCGCGTCGCTTTTGGAGTCGGACGCCGCCGGTGACGTTTCGAACAGCATCGCCGCGGGCTGCGCGTTGATCGCCTTGACGCCGTTCGCGATGCCGGGCGCTGCGACGTATGGGATGAACGCCGCCAATGCGACAACAAAAATAAAGGTAACCATGGCCGTCGTACCTCTCGGAATCTGCAACGTGGAGGTCAAGCGAACATGTCACAGACGTATCTGTGAGTTTAGAAGCGGTTACCCAAACGCCGAAGGCCGCTCTCTATATCAATTCGGTCTAGGTCTCTGGTCTAGCGGCCACAATCGTCTTTTCAAAAGCGCAAGCCGTTCAGGAACTGGAACCAGAGTCCACCCAGTACGCCGGCCGGGTGGGCATCGCTTGCACTTTCTTCGCGCTTGCCGGAGTGGGCGTGGTTAGTCGGCGTGTCGCGATTGGCGGCACCGTCGTTCATGGCGGTCGCCTCCTCCTCGGCTGAAACGTCAGGGATGTCAGGGACGTCCGCCGCTTTTGCTGCCGCCTCGGCAGCGGCCTCCGGCTTTTCCACCTCCGGCGCCTCCTCCGCCTTGCGCCGCGACGCCTGCAGGGCCGACACACTGTCGGCGATCTGCGTGGCCCGCTGTGTCTCGCATCGGCGTCCTAGCAGCACGCCGAATAGCACGTCGCGATTGTGGCCTTCGTCGGCGAAACGCATGGCGAGCGACACCATTTCGGCGTAGGCCGCTTCGTCCGCTGCACGCGTTGCCGCCTCGCGTTCGGCCTGCGCTTTTTGCTGGCGCGCACGCTGTGCTTCCCAGCCGCGCATCTGCTCGCTATAAACCGAGTCGTACACCTTGCGCTGCGCCGCATCGGAGAGGATCGCGTAAGCGTCCTTGATTTCCTGGAAGGTGGCGCGTGCCACGGCTTCGGCGCCGTTGTTGCGATCCGGATGCCATTTCATCGCGGCCTTGCGGTAGGCCCGTTTGATTTCTTCGTCTGTGGCATGCATGTGCACACCGAGCGTGTCATATAGGGTTGCCATTGCGTGTTCGACCTCGCCGGGAATCGCGTCGCGAGTCATCGTAGCATGCGAAAAACGGCTTTATCGTGAAGCGGTGCGCGCTTGTGCCACCTCTATGCCATGTCTATGCCACCGAAAGGCCAGACGAAAAAAAGGCCTCGCCACTGACGTAGCGAGGCCGAGTCCCATGTCAAGGAGATGTCATGGAGGAGACGACTCGATCATAGCCGTGCATCATCGCGCCCCCAAACAATGGATCGCCATATGCTTATCCGGCGCGGCTTCAACTGCTTCGCACAAAGCGGCGTATCGGGTTCGAAACATCCGTCAGACGGCTCACTGAGCCGGCGATAATCCCGGGCGGTTATATCGTTAGAACAAAAAGTCGCTTCGCCCGGGTCGCGGCGGTCATTAAGATGACACTTCAAAGTCCGGTTCGCCCCGGTTCCGCTGCGCGCAGCCCCGCGCCAGCGTTCCGTGAGCCGCTACCGAAGGAGCATTTCGTTGACCAGTTTCGATCATCAGCGCCGGCCGCTTGTCGTTGGCATCGGCGGCACGACACGCGCGGCGTCCTCGACCGAGCGCGCGCTCGGCTTTGCGCTGCGCGGCGCGCAAGCCGCGGGCGCGACTACCCGCCTGTTTGGCGGCACGTTCCTGCATAGCCTGCCCCATTACGCCCCGGAAGACCCTCACCGCACCGACGAACAGCTGGAACTGATTGAAGCCGTGCGCCATGCAGACGCGCTGATCATCGCGACACCCGGCTATCACGGCGGCGTCTCGGGCCTCGTCAAGAACGCGCTGGACACGCTCGAGGAACTGCGCGCCGATGAGCGGCCGTATCTGGATGGCCGCGCGGTCGGCTGTATCGTCACGGCATATGGCTGGCAGGCTGCCGGCTCGGTGCTGACATCGCTGCGCTCGATCGTCCATGCCCTGCGCGGCTGGCCCACGCCGTTCGGCGCCGGGATCAACACGCTGGAAACACGCTTCGACACCGTCGACACCTGTTCCGACGTCAAGGTCGTCGACCAGCTTGCCACGGTCGGCCAGCAGGCCGTGCAATTCGCGCTGGCGTTCAACGCGCATCGCGCGCCGATAGCCGCGCCGCTCGCGCATGCAGTCAAGGAAGCGCAACCCGCCCGCTTGTTGCACGCAGTTTAAGCGCGAGTCGCATGACATCGTGGATCGCGGCTTGCGGTCCACGAACTCTCCGCGAATTCTTCGTGAGTCCTTCGTGAGTCCTTTTTACCGGCTGGTTTGCTCCACCCGCCTCCTCCACCCCCGTTCCAAACCGTGCGCCACATAACAGACGATCCGCCAACAAGGCCGGATAGTGTCTTCACGCTCGGCGACTATCGTCCGATCCGGCCTCCTGAAAACCGATCCCGAAGCTCGCTGATTTGCTTACGAGGAAAGAATGGTTCACCCGCTGCGCGGCGCGGCCTACGCTTGATCCTGCCCGCTCACTCACCGGCTGCCTGACGCACTGGGTTGCGTCCCGCGCCGGCTCTTTAGCAACACACTCGGGCACATTCACTGCCACGACCATGAATTCACACATCCGCTACAAGGGCTACGAAGTTGCGCCGGCCGCGCAACAACTGCCCAACGGTCTGTTCGCCGCCAATCTGACCATCGAGAAAACCACGGCAAACCAGGCTCAGGCCTACTCGTTCGACGCACTCGATTATTTCTTCGATGAAGAACACGCGCTCGCTTATGCGTTCCGATGGGGACGCATGTGGATCGACAGCCACCAGTAACGGCGGCAAACGCATGCCGTCTTGTACCGTTTAGCATCAATACTGTTAACAAGCTCAAATTTGTGTTAACTTTCAAGCCTCTGAACCAACAAGAAGAGCTTGAAGGATGGCAAGAACGGAAGCAACGCTGCCAGGCGGGGCGCGGCTCGCGGACTATCTGGCGGTGGGGTATCTGGCGCTGAACTGCTCCCTGGGACAGGTCAAGGAGGCGCTCACGAAGTGCGGCGTGCAGACGCGCGTGCGCCGCGACATGCCGCGTGAAGTGCTGGTGTATTTCGTGATGGCGATGTGCCTGTATCCGCGCGTGGCCTATGAGGAAGTGTTTCGTCTGGTGATCGAGGGACTGCGGCGCATCTACGGCGACCAGGTACGCGACGCGCAGGTCAGCAAGGCGGCGATCTCGCAGGGTCGCGCACGCCTGGGATGGCAGGTGATGCGCGAGCTGTTCGCCCGGCAGGCGGCGCAACACCCACGAACCGCAGGCGGCGACTATGCGGGCTATCGGGTCATGAGCGTGGACGGCTCCACGCTGGATGTGCCCGATGAGAAGGCCAATGCGCAAGCGTTCGGATATGCGCAGGGAGGGCGCGGTGAGGCCGCGTATCCGCAGATTCGCTTCGTAGCGCTGGCCGAATGTGCGACGCACGCGCTGTGTGAGGTCCAGATGGGCGGGGTATGCGAGCACAGCGAACAGGCGCTCACACGCCAGCTGTTTCCGGCATTCTCGGACGACATGCTGGTGCTGGCCGATCGCCTGTTCTATGGCTATGACATGTGGCGCGACGCGGTGGCCACCGGAGCGAAGCTGCTGTGGCGCGTGAAGTCGAATTTGCGGCTGCCGTGCGAAGTGCCGCTGGCAGATGGTTCGTACCTGAGCACTGTCTATGCCAGTGACACCGACAGGCGACACCAGCGCAACGGCATGCAGGTGCGGGTCATCGAGTATCGCCTGGAAGGTGTGCCTGATGCCGAGCCGCAGTATCGCCTGATCACCAATCTGCTGGACGCAGCGGTGGCGCCTGCCATAGAACTCGCGGCGCTGTACCACCGGCGCTGGAAAATAGAAGAGATGTTTGACGAGATCAAGACACATCTGTGCGACGGCAAGAAGGTGCTGCGTAGCAAGACGCCTGATCTGGTCCGTCAGGAGTTCTATGCGTTAATGCTTACCCACGCGGCGATCCGTCGACTGATGTATGAGGCTGCCCAGGACAGCGGGCAGCACCCGGAAGACTTATCGTTCGTTCATGCCGTACGCGTGTTGAACCGACGCCTGCCCGAGGCGGCGGCCGTTCCCCCCTGAGCAGTGGCAAAGTTGGAGGCTCAGCTTACTGCGGGAAATCGCCAGTGGGCGTGCCGTGCAAAGCCGCGGCAAGCGTAATCCCCGCGGCGTGAAGCGAAAGATGTCGAACTTCCGGATACGCCGACGATCGGAGCCGCTGAATCAGCGAATTTCACCGAAAGCGGTCATCAAGTGAACAGTATTGCGTTTAGCATCGGCCTTTAAACGGCTGTGCCAGAATAGGCGACACTTCAGATCGAGGAGACGCCTGCAATGACATGGACCGTCGATGAACAGTTGGCCCTAACCGCCACGGAAGCGGTCGCCGCGATCCAGTCCGGGCGCCTCAAAGCCGCCGACTATATGGCCACGCTGCTGGCGCGCGCGGCGTCGCTCGCGAGCCTCAATGCGCTCACCACGCTCGACCTCGACGGCGCGCTAGCCGCGGCGCAGCGCATCGACGCGTTGCCACCCGAAGCCAAAGCGC
Organism: Paraburkholderia sp. BL23I1N1; assembly: GCF_003610295.1. NCBI lineage: Bacteria > Pseudomonadati > Pseudomonadota > Betaproteobacteria > Burkholderiales > Burkholderiaceae > Paraburkholderia > Paraburkholderia sp. BL23I1N1. The sequence goes on along the minus strand of NZ_RAPV01000001.1, from coordinate 5,006,945 downwards.
AATTGCCGCTCGCCGGTTTGCCCATCGTCGTGAAAGACAACATCAACACGGCAGGCTTGCAGACCTCGGCGGGCACGCCCGCTCTGGAGGGCTTCGTACCGAAGACCAACGCGCCTTCGGTACAACGGCTTCTCGATGCCGGCGCGATCGTGCTCGGCAAAGCCAACATGCACGAACTCGCGTTCGGCATCACCAGTACGAACTTCGCCACGCATGCCGGACCGGTGCGCAATCCGTACGACCCCACGCTGATCCCCGGCGGCTCGTCTGGCGGCACCGCCGCCGCGATCGCCGCGCGCATCGCGCCCGCAGGTCTCGGCACCGACACCGGCGGCTCGACCCGCATTCCGGCGGCGTTGACAGGCATCGCGGGATTTCGTCCGTCAGTGGGTAACGGCGCCGCCGAGCGGCGCTATCACGACCCGAATGCCGTCGTGCCGATCAGCCATACACGCGATACGGTGGGACCGATGGCGCGCACAGTCGCCGATATTGCTTTGCTCGACGGCGTGATTACCGGAGCGGGAGCGCTGCCCGCGCTCACGTTGAACGGCTTGCGCATCGGCTTGCCCGCGCCGCTCTGGGAAGGGCTCGAAAGCCAGGTGGATGACGTTGCGCAAGCCGCCTTGCGCCGGCTCGCAGGAGCGGGCGTCATCTTCGTGCCTGTTGCGATGAGCGAGCTGGAAACCTTGAACGGCAAGGTAGGCGGCCCGATCGCGATCCATGAGCCGCGCGAGGACGTGCTTGCCTGGCTCATCGCCAACGATGCACCGGTCAGGACCGTGGCTGAAATGGCGGCCCGCATCGCAAGCCCGGACGTGCGCGCGATCTACGACGGTGTGCTCGCCGACGTGCTCGGCGCCCATTACGACGCAGCCCTGCGGCAATGGCGGCCGCGCTTGCAGCAGTATGTCGCCGCGACGTTCGCCGACGAACATCTCGACGCGCTGCTGTTCCCGACCACGCGTCTCGCCGCGGTGCCGATCGACGACCTGAACGGTTCGTCCACTGTCTCGATCGACGGCGCCGCGCCGATCGACACGATGGACGCGTTCCTGCGCAATACCGACCCGGCCAGCACGTCCGGCATTCCAGGCTTGTCGCTGGCGGCCGGGATGACCGCAAGCGGCCTGCCGGTCGGCCTGGAACTGGACGGGCCACTCGGCGAGGACCGACCGCTGCTGGCGATCGGCGTCGCATTCGAGCAATTGCTCGGACTGCTGCCGGCGCCGGTGCTCTGACGGCTTTAAAGAAGAAGATGCCGCCCAAGATGCCGCTTAAAACACCGCTAAATAAAGTATCGATCCGCATGCCGATGAACGCGTCATACCCAGCCCATCTTCGGCAAACGCTTTGGCGAACCGTCGCTGTCGTGGCGGTCGCGCTCGCCGCCACTGCCTGCGCGCGCCTCGCCGCCGTCGATTCGAACGCGCTCTGGAAGATTGTCGATATGCGCTGCGTGCCGTCGCAACAGGCCACCGGCACGCCGGGCCAGTGCACGTTCGTCGATCTCGACAAACGCTATGCAATCCTGAAGGATATTGTCGGCCGCTCACAGCATCTGTTGATTCCGACCGACCGCGTCACCGGTATAGAAAGCCCACTCGTGCTGGCGCCGAATGCACAAAACTACTGGGACGACGCGTGGACGTCGCGGCTTTATGTAGAGAAGTCCGTCAAGCGGGATTTGCCCGACAATCAACTCGGACTCGAGATCAACTCGCAATATCGCCGCACGCAAAACCAGTTGCATATCCATATCGATTGCATGCAGGGTGACGTGAGCGACGCACTCGCGCGTCACGCGAAGGACACGCCCGGCGAGTGGCAATGGGATACGCTCGGCGGCCAGCGCTACCGGATCATGCGCGTCACCTCACTTGGTCAGGCGAACAATCCGTTTCGCATCGTCGCGCGTGATAATACAAACAGCGCAGCGATGGCCATGCAAACCATTCTTGTGACCGGCGCGGGGCCGTCGGCCGAGAAGGACGGCTGGCTCGTCGTGAATAGTGCCCTGGATGCCAACAATGGCAGCGGCTCGGCGGAAGGTTTGCTCGATCATGCTTGCCACGTGGCGGACGGTGGTTGAATGCCCCCCCGCTTTTGCACGTTTGCGCAGATGCATTGCTGAACAAAATGGTTCTAGTCGTGTGTATTGGCTCGTAGGATCGGTCTAAACCTGCAATCCGACCGATCCAGCCGATGGCGATTTACCTCGACGACACGCAACGCAAAGCCCTCGCGCGCCAGGCTGCAAGCTGGACATGGCGCACACAATGGCCGACGTGGCTGCTGATCGTCACGATCTATTGCGGATGGTTCGGCGTAGCGACGCATGCGCACGCGCTCGGCTTGCCACTGACCACCGCGCTGCTGGCGCTGTTGGGCACGTGGTACATGTCGCTGCAACACGAACTGCTGCACGGTCATCCAACGCGCTCGCCGCGCTTTAACGCACTGTTAGGATTCGCGCCGCTCGCGGTGTGGTTTCCGTATGGCGTCTACCGCGATTCTCATCTTCAGCATCACGACGACCCGCATCTGACGCGCCCGGAGCGCGATCCCGAAAGCTATTTCGTGAGTCAGCGTGTGTGGCAACGCGCGGGTTTCGCAATTCGCGCGCTGCTGACCTTCCGCAATACGTTTGTCGGCCGCCTGCTGGTCGGGCCGGCTTTTGCCCTTGCTGCGACGGGCTGCGGATGCGCTCGGCAAAATCAAACGCGGCGATTGGCGCGAACGTGCCGATATGGCTCACGCATCTGGCCGCGCTAGCCACGCTGACGGTGTGGCTTCAATACGCCTGCGGAATCCCGGCGTGGGCCTTTATCGTGGGCGCGGGTTATGGGTCGTTGTCGTTGGGTTCGATCCGCTCGTTTCAGGAACATCGAGCGGCACATGCATCCGCGCATCGCACTGTGATCAATGAGGCCGCGTGGTTCTGGCGGCTGCTGTATTTGAACAATAACTACCATCTCGTTCATCATGACTTGCCGCATGTGCCGTGGTTTGCACTCCGGAAGGTCTATGAAACGTCCCGCCGACAATACATAGAACGCTCAGGAGGCTTTCTCGTGCAAGGTTATAGCGAATGGTTGAGGCTTTTCGCATTCGCTCCGATTGCACGTCCGGTGCATGGCAATCTGTCCGATTTCATTCAAAGCAATCCGCCCGCTCGCCAGGAGCGGGCCGGCCAGTCCACCCTGTCGTCAATAACCCCGGCCGAATGGCACACGCACCTTGATGGCGGTACCGTGGCCCGGCGAGCTAACGACGTCGAGCGCGCCACCCAGCATCAACACACGCTCCCTCATACCCGCCAACCCAAAGGATTTCCTTGGGATCGCCACGGGATCAAATCCGCGGCCGTCATCGCGCACTTCGAGCAGACAATCGTCACCCGCCTCCTTCAGGGTAATAAACACCTGATGGGCATCGGCATGCCGCGTGACATTGGTGAGCGCCTCCTGGACAATCCGGAACAAAGCAATGGCCCGCTCCTCGGCAAGTTCGCGACTTTCTTCCGGCACACTCAGACAACAAGTCGTCTGGCCATTCTGCGAAAATTCGGCAGTCAGCCACTCGAGCGCCGCGGCGATACCCGCGTCGAGCACCGCCGGACGCAGCGAGGTCATGACGTTGCGTAGCACCTGCATCGTCTTGTCGGACAGGAGCAGCAGTTTCTGGACGTGCTCGTCAATATCCGGATTGTCATGGCCAAACCGCACGCGCAGGGTCGAGACACCCATGCGAAGCGCGCTCAGGTGCTGGCCGAGTTCGTCCTTCGCACCCAGTACTTCTCTAGGTTCACCGAGCAGTTGCTCGACCTCGACACCGGTCACGCGCGCGAACTCCGGATTGACATATGTACGGCGGCAGTTCAGGTCGTACCGGACAATGGCATCTGGCGCATTTTCTGCAAGCGTGCGAAAGGCCCGTTCGCTTTCGCGTAACGCTCGTTCAGTCGTTCTCAGTTTCGTGACATCGCGCGCAAGCGCCAGGTTGTATTCCTTATCGCCGTATTCGAAAAAGCTCGCGTTGACCTGAACAGGGAGCAGGCTGCCGTCCTTGCGACGGTGCATGGTCTCGATAACGAGCGAACCCTGCTCTCGCAGTGCCGGCCAGGCCTCACTCCCCCTATCGGCAGTCCAGTCCGGATCGATATCCGACACGCTCATCAGCAACAGTTCCGCGTTGCTGTATCCCAATGTCCGGCACGCTTCTTTATTCACATAGACGAAGCGGCCGGTGTCATCGAGTAGATAGGCGGCTTCCCGCACCCGATTGAGCGCAAAACTGGTCAGGTGGAGGAGTTCGTTACGTTCGGCCACCAGCCGTTCCAGATTCTCGCGATCGCGGCGCAGAGCGGCATTTTCCCCCTCCAACCGTTTGAGAATCGCATCTGTTTCAGCGTCGCGTGCGGATTCGTTCATACGTCGCCCACGAAAAGATTTTCGGCATGGCGCGGAATCGCGCCTTCCGCCCGAATTTCAATGCAAGCAGGCCAAGCCGTTGTTTCGCGAACGTCTTGCCGCCTGGACGGCGCGAGTTCACGTTTGCACGCGCATCGCGCAGAAAACACGTTCGGCAGGTCAGACACTTCAGTATATCGACAAGCCCATTGAAGCGCCTCTGGAAAGCCCCACGGCCCATTGGTGTGAACCATACGGCGGTGCAGGACCCGGTATCCCCTCTAACCCGATCTGACAGGCAGTCGAAGAAGCGAAGTTAGCAAAGCTTTCTGATGGGCAGTGCCGACGCTCTCTGCGATCGAATAAAGCTCGCATTCGTCATACTTAAGGTCGCGGCACGGGCATTATTGGGCACCACCGTTTGTCAGGGCGCGTGCCAGCAAATGCCATGGCTGCCAAGTAGCCCGACGCCATCACCCTCCACCCGTGCGCTGACCGCTAATGGGGTTTCGGCACGCCGAACCGCGAGGAAACGGTATTAGCGGCATTCAGCATGCCGTCCGGTCCGAACTGGAAGCTGATCGCGGTGCTCCTGACGCTAGTGTCACCGACAAACGGACCGATGGCGGGAATCAATGTCACCGCGAGCGGCTGTGGTTGTGCGAACGCGTACACCAGGAAAGTCGATCCATTTTGCAAAGTGGAAGTCGACGATGGCGTGCCCAGTCTGGCAACCACTTGCTGCTGCGTCGTTACCCCGGGCCTGAAATCCGCAATATCCTCGGGTTTAATTTCCTCAACCGTTGAAGCGCAGCCGCCGAGAACGCACGCGAAGACAATCGACAGAATCAACGTGGTTCGCAAGACTTTCATGCCATTTCTCCTTCGTCGAATACCCAGGTCAACTTGATGCACATCACAAGGCTTGTAGGCTCGATGATCGGTGTGTCGTCGCACTCGACGCGTGCCTGGTTGCGTCGCCCGGTAACCAGCCATTTTCACCAGTCGGGCGTGATGCTATCATGACAAACCGCCTGGACGGTTTTATTTTCGATCCATAGCATGAGGAAAATCCTGCGCACCGGCCCTTAACCCGGCAGGGTTTAGCGCAAAGGTAAAAGCCGGCGAACTCTTGATAGAATGGCAGTTCACACAAGGGCGAGATTCGTTAATCTCGCGGTTTTTCGCACGGATCTCACCCAGACTGCGGTTCGTGCGAATGGCCCTCACATCTCATAGGAAGACATGGATAATCCCACCCGTTCGGAACGATCCCGAAACACCGCTATCAAGGCGGCATTCGTAATCCTGACGAGGGATGGTCCGGGTGGACTTACCTTCGACGCTCTGTCTCGCGAAAGCGGAATCAGCAAAGGTGGGCTACTCCATCAATTCCGCACGAAGGGCGATATCCTCAAGGCGCTACTCGCCTACCAGCAAGATCATTACAGGTCGTTCGCCAATAATTTCCTGGCCACCAAGGGCGACTCGCTTCGTGAACCAACGCTTTCGTGCCAGATAGCGATATTCCGCGAATCAATTAATCAATCTCACTCCGTGGCGAGAGCGATTCTGGCCACACTCGTGGAAGATCCAACGCTGCTCAGCGAGATCCGCGATGAAGACGCAGCACAGACACGGAAGATACGGAGCGAGGCCGAGGATCCGGACATGGCGCTCTTACGTCTGATTGCAGCGCAAGGTTTGGCTTACACGACACTCCTGGGGCTTTCTCCAGTGTCAGACAGACAACGAGAGCGGCTATTCAAGTTACTACTGGATGAGGATCGATGGACAAGCGATCGCCCCTCCAAATCTGAACAGTCTGCGGCGTAGATTTTCCCGCTGGTCGGCATCATTCATGAAAGCAGGAGTCCCATGAAACGATTTTTTCAATCAATATCCGTCACCCGACGCGGATGCATCACATCCCTTTTCTGTGCAATTCCGCTCGTCGCTGCTTTGACCTGCGTTTTCATTACCACAGCTGTGTTCTCACATGATGTGCCGAAGCTTGTGAAAGGGTTTCCGTCTGCGGATTATATCGAAGTGAGCAAAACGCCCGTTCAGTGAACGAAAGCAGTAACTCCCATTTCACCTCAAATGCCGGTTTTCCCACATACCGAAAGCTCACGGCCGATTATCCTGATCACTCGGGCAGGTGGCAGGAGATGGCTATGTCGGTATATGTCGATGAAGGATTCAGGCCCTGTGTCACGGAATGCGCAACCGTCGCCTTCCGGGTCTGTTTTGACGAGCGGGTGCAGGTCTTCGAGGTCAGCGCCGAGGCACTGGTGACCTTTTGCGGGGCCGCGAGCAAGCGGCGCACGGATTTGCTCGTTGCGTTCGAAAACTCGCAACTGGAAATATTGAAGGTGGTGGAGTGCAAATGGCCATTCAAGGAGACCGAGCCCGTGCGGTTGGGGCTCGACGAATTCCGAATGGTCAGACATTAGTTATGCCAGAATTGCGTCCATGACCTGGATCGCCGCCCTGCCGATGTACAACGTGACGCCCGCGCTCGCCACTACGTGGCGCGAGTGGCTGGACGACGTATTGCGCATGGTGAAGCCGGCATGCCGCATCGTCGAGCCGGACGAAGAACTGCATGGATTCTGGCGGCGCCCTAACGTACTGCTCTCGCAAACCTGCGGCTATCCGCTGATGCATGGGTTAAACGAGCAGGTTCAGTTGATCGCCACGCCGCGATTCGACGCGCCGGGCTGCGAAGGCACCGATTATTCGAGCGTACTGGTCACGCGGGCGGAGGCGCAGTTCGATTCGCTTGAGGCATGCCGTGGCGCACGTGCCGCCTACAATCAGGACGATTCGAACAGCGGTATGAACGTGTTTCGCCACTCGGTGGCGCCGCTTGCGCGCGACGGGGCGTTTTTCAGCACGGTCCTGCGCACCGGTTCGCATCTTGGATCGTTACGAGCGGTGATCGAGAATCGCGCCGACGTCGCCGCAATCGACTGCGTGACGTTCGCGTTTGTCCGCGATGAGTTGCCGGAACTGGCGCAGCAGGTGCGGCAAATCGGTGTGACGGCAGCGTCGCCTGGATTGCCTTTGATTGCGTCCAACCACGTGCCGTCCGCGACGATCGAGACGCTGCGCGAGGCACTGAACAAAGCGCACCTTGCGCAGCCCGAGCGCGCCAAACGCCTGCGTTTGAAGGGTTTTTCCGCGTTGCCGCTCACGGACTACGAACGGATCGAGCAACTGGAAAACGAAGCGCGCGCCACCGGCTACGGGCGCCTCGCTTAAGCCGCGCCTCGCTTGAAAATCAAGCACGGCGATCAGCCCACATCCAGCACCAGAAGCTGCGCCCCGTCGGTCACCTGGTCGCCCACTGCATACAGCACTTCCGACACCGTGCCTGCGGCCGGGGCGCCGATCGTGTGCTCCATCTTCATCGCTTCCATCACGATCAACGGCGTGCCCTTCTCCACCACCGTGCCCGGTTCGACCAGCACCGCGATTACCTTGCCCGGCATCGGCGCGGTCAAACGGCCTTCGCCGCCTTCAGCATCCGCGGCATGCGCGAGCAGGTTCTGCCACTCGAATGCCAGCGCCTCGCCAAGGCAGAATACGTGGAACGTATCGACGTCGACGAACACACGCCCGGTTACGCGCGCATCGCCGATCGTCGCGCGGTATTCGTGCGCGCCCGTGCCAGCCGACCATGTGAAGCCCTCGCGCACGCCATCGTGTTCGAGCGATTGCGTGGCGCCGTCGCGCGCAAACGTGACTTCGAAAGCCGTGTCGTTCTCGACTTCGCGCCAGCCGAGCGTCTGCGTATAGCCGCTGTTCAGGCGCCAGTGCGATAGCGCATCCCACGGCGACGCGCCATGCGCGGTGCCGCCTTCGCGCGTCAGCAACGCGGCGCAGGCGAGCGCCAGAGCTTCCTTGAAGGGCTTCTTGACGGGCGCGAACAAGGCATCGTGATGACGCTCGATCAAACCGGTGTCGAGATCGCCCGTTGCGAACGGCTCGCTCGTGACGATGCGTTGCAGGAATTCCACGTTGGTGTGCGGACCGACCACCTCGCAGGCGCGCAGCGCACGATTCATGCGCACGAGCGCCTCTTCACGCGTTGCCCCGTGGACGATCAGCTTGGCGATCATCGGATCGTAGAACGGCGTGATGGTGTCGCCTTCGCGCACGCCGCTGTCGATGCGGACCGCTGCCTTGCGGCCCGGTTCACACAGCCCGGCCGCGCCGATGGAGAACTCGACGCCTTCCGGCATGCGCAGATGCTTGAGCGTGCCTGTAGAGGGCAGGAAACCGCGTGCAGGATGCTCGGCGTAGATACGCGCTTCGATCGCATGGCCGTCGATTTTCAGCTCTTGCTGCGTGAGCGGCAGCGGTTCGTCCGCGGCGACACGTAGTTGCCATTCCACCAGGTCCTGCCCCGTCACCATTTCCGTGACCGGATGCTCGACCTGCAGGCGCGTGTTCATCTCCATGAAGTAGAAATCGCCTGTGCCGGTCATGATGAACTCGACCGTGCCCGCCCCAACGTAGTTCACCGCACGCGCGGCGGCCACGGCTGCTTCGCCCATCTCACGTTTGATATCCGCGGACAACCCAGGCGCCGGTGCTTCTTCCAACACCTTCTGGTGACGCCGCTGCACCGAGCAGTCGCGGTCGAACAGATACACCGCGCCGCCATGACGGTCCGCGAATACCTGCACTTCCACGTGACGCGGCCGCGTCAGATATTTTTCGATCAGCACGCGATCGTTGCCGAAGCTGCTGGCCGCTTCGCGTTTGCACGACGCCAACGCCGCCGCGAAGTCTTCCGTGCGCTCAACCACGCGCATGCCTTTGCCGCCTCCCCCCGCGCTCGCCTTCAGCAAGACCGGATAACCGATCGCATCGGCTTCGCGATGCAGCAACTGCGGATCCTGATCGTCGCCGTGATAGCCCGGCACGAGCGGTACGGCGGCCGCATGCATCAGCGCCTTGGCGGCCGCCTTCGAGCCCATTGCAGCGATCGCTTCGACCGGCGGTCCGATGAAGACGATGCCGGCCGCTTCGCAGGCATGCGCGAAGTCTTCGTTTTCTGACAGGAAGCCGTAGCCCGGGTGCACGGCCTGTGCACCGGTTGCGCGGGCGGCTTCGACGATGCGCTCGACGCGCAGATAGCTTTCTGTCGCGGTCGATCCGCCGATATGCACTGCCTCGTCACAGGCGGCCACGTGTTTCGCGTTGGCGTCCGCATCGGAATACACGGCCACGCTCGCAATGCCGAGCCGCTTGCAGGTCGCGGCGACACGGCACGCAATTTCGCCGCGGTTGGCAATCAGGATCTTGTTGAACATGAGATGTCTCGGTGATTGTCCCGAAGTGTCCCGTTAGGGGCTGTGTAATTCTGGTGAAGGCCTGTAGGCGCTTCGGAATTTGATCCTTCGCAATGCTTCAACTGCGCCACGAAGGTGTGCGTTTCTCGAGGAACGATGCGACGCCTTCACGGCCTTCCGCCCCCGCCCGCGTGCGCGCGATGCGTGCCGCCGTGTCTTCAATCAAGGCCTCATTCAACTCGCGGCCGGCGATGTCCTGCACGAGTTGCTTGCAGGCGCGCACCGCTTGCGGGCCGTTTGCGCACAGCGTTTCGGCGATCTGCTGCACGGTGGCGTCGAGTTGCTCCATGCCCACCGCTTCGCTAACCAGGCCCAAGCGGTACGCCGTCGCGCAATCGAACTGCTCGGCGGTCGTGAAGTAACGCCGCGACGCCTGCTCGCCCAACGCGCGGATCACGTACGGCGCGATGGTGGCCGGGATCAGGCCGAGACGCGCTTCCGAGAGGCAAAACCGCGCGCTCTCCACGGCAACGACGATATCGCACGCCGAGATCAAACCCATGCCGCCCGCGTACGCGTCGCCGTTCACGCGCGCGATCACCGGCTTGTTGCAGCGATAGATCGACGCCAGCATGTTCGCGAGCAGCATCGCGTCGGCGCGGTTCTCGTCGTCCGAGTAGCCAGCCATCTTCTTCATCCAGTTCAGGTCGGCGCCTGCACAGAATGCCTTGCCGTTCGCGGCGAGTACCACTGCGCGCACGTCGTCGCGCGCGTTCAGGGCCGTGAAGGCCGCGGTCACTTCGGCGATCATCGTTTCGTTGAACGCGTTGCGCACGTCCGGCCGGTTCAGAGTGACCGTGGCGATCGGCCCGGCGAAAGCGACATTCAGCGTTTCGTATTGCATCGTTGCAGCTCCTGCGCTTCTTAGCGCTCCGTCACATTCTGAACACGCCGAAACGCGTGTCTTCGATCGGCGCGTTCATCGTCGCCGAAAGGCCGAGACCGAGCACGTCGCGCGTTTGCGCCGGGTCGATCACGCCGTCGTCCCACAGACGCGCGCTTGCGTAGTACGGGTGCCCCTGATGCTCGTATTGATCGCGAATCGGCTGCTTGAACGCCTCTTCCTCTTCGGCGCTCCACGAACCGCCCTTGCCTTCGATGCCGTCGCGCTTGACCGTGGCCAGCACCGACGCCGCCTGCTCGCCGCCCATCACCGAAATGCGCGCGTTCGGCCACATCCACAGAAAGCGCGGTGAATACGCGCGGCCGCACATGCCGTAATTGCCCGCGCCGAACGAACCGCCGATGATCACCGTGAACTTCGGCACCTTTGCGGTGGCCACGGCCGTCACCATCTTCGCGCCGTTACGCGCGATGCCTTCGTTTTCGTACTTGCGGCCGACCATGAAGCCCGTGATGTTCTGCAGGAATACCAACGGAATCTTGCGCTGGCAGCACAGCTCGATGAAGTGCGCGCCCTTGAGCGCCGACTCCGAAAACAGAATGCCGTTGTTCGCGATGATGCCGACCGGATGCCCCCAGATATGCGCGAAGCCACACACGAGCGTGGTGCCGTAGCGGGCCTTGAATTCGTCGAAAGCGGAATCGTCGACGATGCGCGCGATCACCTCGCGGATATCGAACGGCTTGCGCGTATCGACGGGAATCACGCCGTACATGCTCTTCACGTCATAGCGCGGCGGCTTCGGCTCCTGCAACGCCACCGGCACCTGTTTCGTGCGATTCAGATTACCGACGATGCTGCGCGCAATCGCCAATGCATGCGCGTCGTTCTGCGCGAGATGATCGACCACGCCCGACAACCGCGTATGCACGTCGCCGCCGCCGAGGTCTTCCGCGCTCACCACTTCGCCGGTTGCGGCTTTGACGAGCGGCGGGCCGCCGAGAAAAATCGTCCCCTGATTCTTGACGATGATCGATTCGTCGCTCATGGCCGGCACATAGGCGCCGCCTGCCGTGCACGAGCCCATCACGACGGCGATTTGCGGAATGCCTGCCGCGGACAGGTTTGCCTGGTTGAAGAAGATGCGGCCGAAGTGATCGCGATCGGGGAACACGTCGTCCTGATTCGGCAGATTCGCACCGCCCGAGTCGACCAGGTAGACACACGGCAAATGGTTTTCGGCGGCGATTTCCTGCGCCCGTACGTGCTTTTTCACGGTGACGGGATAGTACGTGCCGCCTTTGACCGTCGCGTCATTGCAGACGATCACACACTCCTGCCCCGCAATACGGCCAATACCCGTGACGACGCCCGCGCCGGGTGCGTCGTTGTGGTACATGCCATAGGCCGCGAGTTGCGAGAACTCGAGAAAGGGTGTGCCCGGATCGAGCAGTTTCTCGATGCGCTCACGCGGCAGCAGCTTGCCGCGGCCCGTATGTTTGTCGCGCGCCGCTTGCCCACCGCCCAGCGCGAGTTTTTCGATCTTTGCGCGAAGATCGGCGACCAGCGCTTCGAGCGCCGCCGCATTGGTGCGGAAGTCATCCGAGCGCGGATTCAGCTTTGATTCGATGATCGGCATAGAGGTCTCTCTTACGCCGTTTCGGCGAACAGTTCGCGGCCAATCAGCATGCGACGGATTTCGCTCGTGCCCGCACCGATTTCATAGAGCTTCGCATCGCGCCACAGACGGCCGACCGGATACTCGTTGATATAGCCATTGCCGCCGAGAATCTGGATTGCCTCGCCGGCCATCCACGTCGCTTTTTCAGCGGTGTAGAGAATCACGCCCGCGCAGTCCTTACGCACCTGGCGCACGTGATCCTTGCCGAGCGTATCGAGTTGCCGGCCCACTGCGTAGAGATACGCGCGGCACGCTTGCAGTGTGGTGTACAGGTCGGCGACCTTGCCTTGAATCAGCTGGAATTCGCCGATCGGCTGGCCGAACTGCTTGCGATCGTGGATATACGGCACGACTGCGTCCATGACCGCGACCATGATGCCGGTCGGGCCGCCGGCGAGCACGGCGCGTTCGTAATCGAGGCCGCTCATCAGCACCTTCACGCCGCCGTTCAACTGGCCGAGAATGTTTTCTTCCGGCACTTCGACGTCCTGGAACACCAGTTCACCGGTATGTGAGCCGCGCATGCCGAGCTTGTCGAGCTTTTGCGCGACGGAGAAGCCCTTCATGCCCTTCTTGACGATAAACGCGGTAATGCCGCGCGAATTCGCTTCGAGATCGGTTTTTGCATAGACCACGAGCGTGTCGCAATCCGGACCATTGGTGATCCACATTTTCGTGCCGTTCAGCACATAGTGATCGCCCTTTTTGTCCGCGCGCAGTTTCATGCTGACGACATCCGAGCCCGCGTTCGGCTCGCTCATGGCGAGTGCGCCAACGTGTTCACCGGAAACCAGCTTGGGCAGGTATTTTTCCTTTTGCGCCGTGGTGCCGTTGCGATGAATCTGGTTGACGCACAGATTCGAGTGCGCGCCGTACGAGAGACCGACCGATGCCGACGCGCGCGAGATTTCTTCCATCGCGATCATGTGCGCCGTGTAGCCCATATTCGCGCCGCCGTATTCCTCCGAGACCGTCATGCCGAGCACGCCCAGGTCGCCGAATTTGCGCCACAGGTCCATGGGGAACTGATCCGTGCGATCGATTTCCGCGGCACGCGGGGCGATTTCTTTGGCGGCGAATCCGGCGATGCTGTCACGCAGCATTTCGATTTCTTCGCCGAGCGGGAATTGCAAACCGGGCAGGTTGCTCATTGCTGTGTCTCCAGAGTTCGTGGTCGGACGGCCAGCCTAGGTGGGCGCGGCCCGTCTGAGTGCGGCTCAGCGGACGGCGACGGCCTTATGGGCCGCCTTCGCCACCCTGCAGAGGCGCGAAACGTTCAAGGCGCATTTCACGCTAGATTTACGTAAGCGTCAATAGGTATTTTTGAGTTTCACTCAGAAATGGTCAGATGCACCTCTGGCGCCGTCATACCGTGATAATATCGTCGTCATCGGGGCTATCGGCCTCACAAAACTGAACTCAACTCATATGACGGTTGCCTTGAAGGCTGAGTTACCTGCCTCGCGCCGCCAACCGGCTGGGCGCAAGTCGCAGCAGCGCGTGAAGGAAATTTTGCAGGCGGGCCGCGACGTGTTCTCCGAGCGGGGTTACGAGCGCGCGACGACGGCGGAGATTGCGCAGCGCCTGGGCATTTCCGAGGCGACTGTCTTCAGTTATTTCCGCGGCAAGCGCGAGTTATGTGCGCGGGTGATTGGCGACTGGTACGACGAGATCATCGAAGCGATCGAGTCCGGGTTGCCGCGTGATGGCACTGTGCGGCAGCAGTTTGCTTTTATTGTGCGGACGCATTTGCGGCTGATGCTGGTGAATGGCACTGACCTGTGTGCTTTGGTGTTGTCGGAGGGGCGGGCTCGGCATCATGAGTTGAGTGAGGCGCTGACGGAATTGCAGCGGCGGTATACGGCGCCTTTGATGCGGGTGTTGGCGCAGGGTCAGGAGACTGGGCAGATTCGGGCTGATATGCCATTGAGGTTGTTGCGGTCGATGGTGTTTGGGCCGATGGAGCATGTGCTGTGGGATGCCACGTTGGCGAATCGGCATATGGATATTGACGCTACCGCGGATCAGTTGATTGACGTGTTGTGGGCTGCGCTTATGCCGCCTGATTTGGCGGTTAGTGCTTTGCAGCAGTTCAGGGTTGAGGTGGCTGAGGCAAACCGGCGGTTTGAGGAGGCAGCGAGGAATGGGGTTGGGGCGCCTGGCGGCTGATGGTGGTTTTTTTTGGTTTTTTGCCTGTGTGGCGCTTGGTTGTCTGTGGTTTTATGGCGTTGGCCTTTCCTTGATTTTCTAGTGGTTTATTAGCGTTCCCCCTGTGCGGGGGGCACCTACTTTTCTTTGCCTGCCGCAAAGAAAAGTAGGCAAAAGAAATCGGCTCACACCGCTAACTTTTAAGCGGGTCCCCCGCGCAGCCGCGGTAGTGGTGCATCTGGAATCTGTGTTCTCGCACATTCGGCGTAAGTGACAAAGCAGTCATACTTCCGGCGGCGCTGCGCGCGCCGACGCGTTTTTCATAGAACCGCCTGTTCGGTTTTACGCCTGCTTCACTCGACGCCTCGGCTCGTCGCTCATTACCAACGTTTCTCCAGTGCGCCAGCGTTTCATTCGAAGTGCGAATTCATATTTGCACGCGCTGCCGCGACTTGTCGCCGCTCGGGGAGTCGGGCGGCACGTCCCGAAACGCCTCGCCGATGCGAAGCCGACGGCCCCCACCACGCAAAATCGAAGCCCCATGGTTTCCCATGGCAAACCCATCCGCGACGCACGCAGTGCGGAGTGGGAGCTGATGAGCCCTTTGTCACTTACGCCGAATGTGCGGGGGAACGGATTCCAGATGCACCACTACCTCCTCCAAGCCAGGGGACCCACTTATAAGCTAGCGGTGTGAGCCGCTTTCTTTTGCCTTTTCTTTGCGGCAGGCAAAGAAAAGTAGGTGCCCCCCGCACAGGGGGAACGCTAATAGACCACTAAGAAAACAAGGAAAGGCCAAAGATTCCAGATCAAGGAAAGACCAACACCATAAAACCACAGACAAACAAAGCGCCGCGTACGCAAATACGCTAACCTACCCCTCCCAACAAAGCCACCCAACGAGGCCCCCAAAATGCCACCCTCAAAAACCGGCAAAATCCGAATCGGCATAGGCGGTTGGACCTATGCCCCCTGGCGCGGCACCTTCTACCCTTCAGACCTCACGCAAAGCCGTGAACTCGAATACGCGAGCAAAAACCTCACATCGATAGAAATCAACGGCACCTTTTACGGCTTGCAAAAGCCGGCAAGCTACGAAAAGTGGTATCAGGAAACCCCGGAAGATTTCGTCTTCTCGCTAAAAGCCCCCCGCTACGCAACAAACAGAAAAATCCTGGCCGACGCCAACGAAACTATCGAACGCTTCTTCGCCAGCGGCGTGCTGCTACTAAAACAGAAACTCGGCCCAATCAACTGGCAATTCGCAACCACCAAAAAGTTCGACCCGGAAGACTTCGAAGCCTTCCTGAAACTGCTGCCCGCCAGCATAGAAGGCCAAAAACTAAGACACGCAATCGAAGTCCGCAACGACACCTTCAAGACCCCCGAATTCATCGCGCTAGCCAGAAAGTACAAAGTCGCCGTCGTGCTGGCAGCCGACAGCGAATACCCGCAAATCGCCGACATCACCGCGCCGTTCGTCTACGCCCGCATCATGGGCACAAACGACAAACAAGCCAAAGGCTATTCAACCCAGGCCCTCGACACCTGGGTCGACCGCGCCCGCCAACTCGCGGCAGGCACAACGCCGGATGAACTGGAAACCTCGGCCGCAGCCCCCGAAAAAACCACGGCGCGCGACGTCTACCTCTATGTCATCAGCGGCTTCAAGGAACGCAATCCGGCAGCCGCCATGGCCCTGATCAAACGCCTCGAATAACGGTCATCCAGCCCGCTCGCGCGAGTGTCATAATCCCGGCACAGTTAATCGACTGCACCAACGCACCGTAGCCCCCACACATCCAGGCCGCAAGGCCACTTCACCATCCAAGGTCCGGGAGAATATTTTGAGCGCCATCGACAATCCTTTGCACGATCAGGAAGTCGGCTCGGCCGACGCCACCCAGGACACCACGCGCATCGACGACGTTCGTATCGGCGCGGTACGTCCGCTGATTTCCCCCGCCCTGCTGCAGGACGAATTGCCCGTGCCGCCGTCGGTGCAGACGCTCGTCGAGAAAACCCGCGTGGAAATCGCCGACATTCTGCACGGCCGTGACGACCGGCTCGTGATGATCGTCGGCCCGTGTTCCATTCACGATCACGATCAGGCGATCGAGTACGCCCGCAAGCTCAAGGTCGCGGCGCAGACCTACAAGGACGATCTGCTGATCGTCATGCGGGTCTACTTCGAAAAACCGCGCACCACGGTCGGCTGGAAAGGCTATATCAACGACCCGCGTCTCGATGGCAGCTTCCGCATCAACGAGGGGTTGCGCCTCGCACGGCAACTGCTGCTCGACATCAACGGTCTCGGCTTGCCCACAGCCACGGAATTTCTCGACCTGCTCAGTCCGCAATACATCGCGGATCTGATCGCGTGGGGCGCGATCGGCGCGCGCACAACGGAGAGCCAGAGTCACCGGCAGCTTGCATCGGGGCTGAGCTGCCCAATCGGCTTCAAGAACGGCACAGACGGCGGTGTGCAAATCGCCGCGGACGCAATCGTCGCGGCAGGTGCAAGTCACGCGTTCATGGGTATGACCAAGATGGGGATGGCGGCGATCTTCGAGACGCGTGGCAATGACGACGCACACGTCATCTTGCGCGGCGGCAAGAAAGGGCCGAATTACGACAGCGCTTCCGTCGAAGCAACCTGCGCGGCGCTCAAATCGGCAGGCCTGCGCGAGCAGGTCATGGTCGACTGTTCGCATGCGAACTCAGGCAAATCGCATTTGCGTCAACTGGAGGTGGTGCAGGATCTGGCGCAGCAACTCTCGCAGCGCGAGCGCCGCATTATCGGCGTCATGCTCGAAAGTCATCTGGAAGAAGGCCGTCAGGATCTGAAAGCCGGTGTGCCGCTGCGCTACGGCGTATCGATTACAGACGCTTGCGTGAGTTGGGCGCAAACCGAACCGGTACTCGAAACGTTGGCCGAAGCGACCCAAAAACGACGCGCGGGCTGATCTCGCCGACGCGGCCTGCACGATCTCGCCCAACCAACAATCGGAACCAACGGCCGGGAGGCGAGCGTGCATGACGCAAAAGCAAACAACGACGGCACAAACATCGTTACGCACCACCGCGCACCAAGATGCAACAGCGCGCACCAATGTGCACCACACGCGCCGCACCAACCGCCGATCAAACACCCTCACGGGGATTGGGCAGCGCGTGATTCCTCACGCCCGAGGCATCGGGCGACGCGCGCTACAGCAACGCGCGTGGATACTCCGGCGCGAGGCGCGTTGCATTACGACGCGTTGACGGCTTCCTTGAATGCCTTGCCAGCGGTGAACTTCACCGTCTTGGCTGCAGCGATCTGGATTTCAGCACCGGTCGACGGATTGCGACCCACGCGTGCTGCGCGTGCGCCGGTCGAGAAAGAACCGAAACCGACCAGTTGCACCGTATCACCACCCACCACGGCTTTGGTCACCGCTTCGACGATTGCGTCGATAGTTTGGCCGGTGGCCGCTTTGCTTTCGCCCGTCGCTGCGGCGACTGCGTCAATCAGTTCCTGTTTGTTCATAGTACTTCCCGTATGGTAATTCATGGAACCGGCGCCACATCTGTTACGCCGGGACCGACACACTAACGCATAGGCGCATATTCGCGCAAACCTTGGGTGTAAGCCTTGTATCACCCGCCCAGCGGCAATTTGACGATTTTTTGCCCCAAAGTGCTATAAGAATCGCGCGCTTACGTATTTCTCCCGCTTTACGGGTGTCCGCGGCGTATCACAATCCGTTGCAATTTCAGTGCTTTAGCGGTGGCAAATGAACGGCAGCCACGTTTTTTTACTATCTTATGGGGGATTGCAAAAATTCGGCATTCAGCACCGCACCGCGCTCGGTAATAAAAAATCCGGAAGAAATATGACAATCGAAATTCTCCATATTGCAACAAGCGCGATGCTCGCCGCATGCTCTTGCGACACCCAGGCGGCCAGCAATACCGCCTGAATAACGCTGATCGGCACGGCGAATCCGGCCACGCCGCTACGTCCCTACGCCGCCAATCAGCCGATCTCATGCACGCTGGCGCGGCATAAATGACTCATGACCGAATCGACCGCCGGGCGTATTTACCGCCCCCTCAACGCGAGCGCTTGTTAGGCGCGCACTTTTATTTCCACTGAAACCGCCCTCAAGGTCTCGTCGACGCTGCCGATATACAAAGCTGCGTGTGCAGCGCAAACGTTACAAGGACGGGAATGGTTCGGCTAGCCAGATTGAGGGAAGCGCTATCGGTCGCGGAAGACGACCCTGGACTCGTGCGCTCGCAACTTCAGGCATTCGGCCGGCAGATACCGTTGCTCTATTTCATTCTGCTCGTGAACACGTTAGCCGTCGCCGTCACGCACTTCGGATCGGCGCCGGCAGCGTTGTCCGTCTATTTTCCCGGGTCGCTCTGCACGTTGTGCATCATCCGGTGCGTGCGCTGGTGGCGAGTCCGGCATCGGGTTCTGATTCACGAAAAGGCCGTGCCCGAACTGCGCAAGGTGATCTGGCTGACGGGTATTTTCGGCGTTGCCTTCAGCATCTGGTCGCTCCTGCTGTTTCCCTACGGTTCCGCCTATGAGCAAGCCCAGGTCGCGTTTTATATGGCGACGACGCTGGTTGGTTGCGTGTTCTGCCTGATGCATCTGCGGGCCGCCGCTCTGCTCCTGCTCTCGATCGTTATCCTAAGCTTTTCGACATTTCTGGTTTTCACGCGCTCTTCCGTCTTCATCGCGATGGCGATCGACATGACACTGGTCGGCGTCGCGCTCGCCTTCATCATCGAACTGTATTACCGGAATTTCGCGGGTATCGTTCACGCGCAGCGCGAATTGCAGGTAAGCCAGCAGAAAACGCAAATACTTAGACGGTGTTAGGAACTTCGAAGTACTGGGATTGCATGGACAAGCATAAGCATGGCGAAGACGACAAAATGCAAACCTGCGAGTGTTTCGGGCAAGCGTTCGTAGTCGCGAGCGAGGCGTCGAAAGCGGTTGAGCCATCCGAAGCTGCGCTCGACTACCCATCGACGTGGCAACAGCACAAAACCCTTTTTCGCTTCATCGAGCTTGATCACCTGGAGATCAATTCCCTGAGCGCGCGCGGCCTGCGCAGGAGCTTCGCCCGTGTAACCCTGATCGGCAAAGGCCACTTTCACGGTTTCTCCCGTTGCCTGCTGCACCTGGCGCGCCAGCTCTGTCACCTGTGCGCGCTCCTGCTCGTTGGCCGGCGTCACGTGTACGGCGAGCAACTGGCCCAGCGTGTCGACCGCCATATGCACCTTGCTGCCACGCTTGCGCTTGTAGCCGTCATAGCCTGCGCGTGGACCGCTCTCACATGTCGATTGCATCGTACGGCCATCAAGGATCACCGCGCTGGGCTGCCCCCGCCGCCCCTGCGCGACACGGATGATTGAACGAAGATCACTCACCATGCACTCGAAACAGCCGGCCGCCAGCCATCGTTGCGTCTGCTGGTACACGAGTTCCCACGGCGGGAAGTTGGTCGGCAGCATTCGCCACGCAGCCCCAGCGCGAGCCATCCAGCGCAACGCATTGAACATCTCGCGCAACTCGTATTTACGCTGTGGTGCACTCTCATCCATCAACGTCAGATACCCTGCTACGAAGCTCCATTCTCCGTCTGACACGTCTGTCGGGTACACTTTACGTTTCTCTCTTGTCATCCCTCCAGGGTACCAGGTTTTGACCGGAAGTTCCTAACACCGTCTAGCGCGGCGGAGCACCATACTCCAGCTTCGGATACCAGTCGCTGCCGCGACCGCCGGGCGTCATATCGAGAATTGTCCAGATCGGCATCACATCCGGCGCGCCGCGTGGATCCTGCCCCGGGTCCGCGGTCGACGGCCCCATCTCATCGGCCCAGAAGTGCCGCACCGTGCCGCCTGAACGCGTGAACACGTTGAAGGCGGGATGATCGTCGCCGTCGGGATCTTCACCGGCGTAGTCGCGGTTAAAGGTGTTGCCGTTCGACGAATACAGTCGCAGATGCCGCCAGCCGCGCTCTTTCTTGAACGCCACCAGCTTGTCGATCGGCGAGCGTCCGATCACGGCGAAGGCCACACATTGCAAGATGTCGGGCATTTCGCCGTCGTAAGCACTCAGAAGCGAGGTGCACATCGGACAGGGCCGCGCGCGCTGCGGGCCGAACATCCAGTTGTAGGTGACGAGCGTGTCGTGCGCGCCGAACATCTCCGAAAGCGTCACCGTACCCGCTTCGCCCTCGAAGCGATAGTTCTCTGGCACGACGCCGCCGGGCGGCAATGCGCGGCGCTGCACGGCCACGCGTTCGATATGACGGCGCAACTCGATTTCTTCAGCCAGCAGGTCGTTGCGCGCGCGGCGATATGCGGCGCTCTCGTCCGGAAACCGGCGCGGCGAATCGGCGAGCAGCCGGGCCGGTTTCAGCGTTTGTGCGGATGGGTCTACGTCGGTCATCAGCCACCTCCTCTTGCGTAAAAAGGATAAAGGGCACGATAGCGGCACGGCACGGCGCGTGGCAACCGTGAGCGCATTTTTTTCCCCTATATCGCCACGACGAATGGGCCGCCGGCAAATCGACAATGCCCGAGAATTTTTTTGCGGTCCGTCCAGGACGGCATCAAAGCGCCTCCGTTCAACACCCGGACGGAATGCGGACAACCCCGGGCAGCGATCGAAACCCTATTGCAAGGTATCCTTTCGCGAAACAGCATGCGCGCGCCGGCGCGCTATCGCACCGTCACGGCGCCCGCCGCGCCGCCCTTGGGGATGCACCATGCCGCTTCGTCTGCCACCCCTGCCCGCGCTTCGCTTCTTCGAGGCGGCCGGCAGGCACCAGAGTTTCAAGCTTGCCGCCGCTGAACTGAACGTCACGCCAAGCGCGATCAGTCACGGAATCGTTGGCCTCGAACAGTCACTCGGCGTCGAACTGTTCGTGCGCGAGCCGCGTGGAATTTCGCTCACGGCGGCGGGCGCCGACTATCTGTCGTACGTATCCGAAGCATTTTCGCTGATCGCAATCGGCACGCAGCGTCTGCCGAATCACCGCGCGAATCGCCCCATCGCGCTGAGTTGCGCGCCTACGTTAGCCTCGCGCTGGCTGCTGCCGCGCCTCGCCGCTTTTCGCTCGCGCTGGCCCGCGGCGAACGTCACCGTGGATACATCGCATCGTCAGGTCGGCTTTCCCGTCGACGGTTTCGATTTCGCCATTCGCCTGAGCCGCGCCCCGGTAGCGGGGAGCGCCTGGACACGTCTGTTCGGCGAGCGCCTGGTGCCGGTGGGCAGCCCCGCTTACCTGGAGACGCTGCGCGACGAGCACGGCAACATCGATCTGCGTCACGCGACGCTCATTCACGTGAACTCGGCAAGCGAGGACTGGCAGGCATGGCTCGACGGAACCGCCGTCGAGGGTATCGACCTGAACGATGGCTTGCGCGTCGACACGATCCAGCTCGCTTTCGAAGCCGCGAGCATGGGCCTCGGCGTCGCGCTCGGTAGACGGCCGCTGGTGGATCGCGACCTCGCGAGCGGCGCACTCGTCGAAGCCTGTCCACAAACGATCGACTCCTCCACGGCCTATTGGCTGGTGAGCGCGCAGAACGCGGAAAGCGCGGTGCAGCGCCCGGAACTGTTCGACTTCAAACGGTGGCTGCTCGACGAGGCTGAGCCGTTCGACACGCCACCCGATAGCGACGCCGCGGAATCGCACCGCGCCGGGCACTGAGCCGCACATTCAACCTGAACAGGTGAGCTGCGCTCACCTGTCGTCAAAATCTTTTCTTTTGCTGCTTCTGACGCTCGCTGCGACCATGATGTCGAAGGAGATCAGAACCATGTCCACTGCCAATAGCAAACGCTTCGCCCTCCCGATCAATCAGACGACGCTCGTGATCGTCGTCGGCGCGCTGATTCTGAGCGCGGCCATGGGTATCCGGCAAACCTTCGGCCTCTTTATCGGGCCGTTTTCATTCGACCGCGGACTGCCCGTCACGCTGATCGCCTTCGCCATCGCGCTGCACAATCTGGTGTGGGGTTTCGCGCAACCGTTCGCGGGTGCCGCCGCGGACCGTTATGGTTCGGCGCCGGTGGTCGCGTTCGGCGCGACGACTTTCGCTGCCGGCCTGGGCATCGCAGCGGTCGCGCCGTCGGGCGCGATGCTGATCGTCGGTATGGGTTTGCTGGTCGGAATCGGCGTCAGTTGCACGACGTTCGGCGTGGTGTTGCCGGCGGTCGGCCGCATCGCTTCGCCGGAAAAACGCAGCATGGCGATGGGTCTCGTTAGCGCAGGCGGCTCGGCAGGACAGGTGTTGATGATCCCGCTCGTGCAGAGCATCCGGCTCAGCTCGGGCATCGCCACCTCGCTCTTCGCGCTGGCCTTCCTGATGCTGCTGATCGCGCCGCTCGGCATCGTGCTCGATCGGCGTCAACGCGTCGGTACGCGCGTGCAGGAACCGCCCGCTGCGCCGCTTCGCAAAGTACTCGCCCAGGCGGTCCGGCATCGCGGCTATCGCCTCCTGACGCTCGGTTTCTTCACCTGTGGATTTCAACTTGCGTTCATCGCCACCCATCTGCCCGAATATCTCACGCTCTGTCATATGCCGGTCGGACTGGGCGCCACGGCGCTGGCGCTGATCGGCCTGTTCAACATGGCGGGTAGTTGGGCATGCGGCTGGCTCGGCGGCCGGTTCCGGCAGCACCATGTGCTCGGCTGGCTTTACCTGATTCGAAGCGCGACGATCGGCACCTTCTTCGTGCTGCCGAAGACCGCCACCTCGGTCGTCATTTTCGCGGCCGTGATGGGGCTGACCTGGCTCGGGACCGTGCCGCTGACGAGCGGGCTGGTGGCGAAAGTATTCGGCACACGGCATCTCGGCAGCCTCTTTGGCGTCTGCTTCCTGAGCCACCAGATCGGCTCGTTTCTCGGCGCGTGGCTAGGCGGTCTGGTGTTCGACCTGACCGGCTCGTATTCGCTGCTGTGGGAAGCCACGGTTGCCGCCGGACTCGTCGCCGCGATGCTGCACTTTCCGATCGACGACAAGACGGTCAGCGCGCCAGCAATCCGGCCGGAGCCGGCGAGCGCCTGACCTATTTTCGCGGCGTATCCGCCGCCGCTTTCGGCACGCGGCCCATCAGATAGAACTCGTCGTTCGGACGCATTGAAATGATGTTGGCCATCCGGTTCGACAAACCGAAAAATGCCGTGATGGCCGCGATATCCCATACGTCTTCGTCGGAAAACCCATGCTTGCGCAGGGTCTGAAAATCGGCATCGTCGACCGTGCCGGACTCGCGGCAGACCTTCAACGCGAAGTCGAGCATCGCCTTCTGGCGCGCCGTGATATCCGCCTTGCGATGATTGACGGTCACCTGATCCGCCAGCAGCGGCGCCTTCTCGTAGATGCGCAAAATCGCGCCGTGCGCGACCACGCAATACAGGCACTGATTCACCGCACTCGTGGCGACGACGATCATCTCGCGCTCGCCTTTGCTCAAGCCGCCCTCTTTCAGCATCACCACGTCGTGGTACGCAAAAAACGCGCGAAATTCATCCGGCCGATGCGCCAGCGTCAGGAACACGTTCGGGACAAAACCGGCTTTCTCCTGCACTTCGAGGATGCGAGCTTTGATGTCGTCCGGCCATTCGCCTGGTTCGGGCACGGGGTAGCGGCTAATCGGGTGAAGATTTGCCATGCAGGGTCTCCGTTGTATCCGTAGGTGCATGACGATTGTAGCAACCGTGCCGCGGAACTCCTTATGCGCCATGGGGATATCCGGCACCCGCCTTCCAGAAGCACACGTAATGCTGTATTTTCGACGGATCAATTCTCGAAGACCGAGAGGGTCCATGGATCGCCTGGAGGCAATGTCAATTCTGGTGGCCGCAGTGGAGACCGGCAGTTTTTCGGCCGCGAGCCGCAAACTGGGCACGCCGCTCCCAACTGTCAGCCGTAAAGTCGCGGAGCTTGAAGCGCATCTGAACGCGCGGCTGCTGGTCCGCTCCACCCGCAAGCTGACTTTGACCGACGCAGGCGCGGCCTACCTCGCCGCCTGCAAGCAGATCCTCGAACAGGTGACCGAAGCCGAAAACGCGGCCGCAGGCGAGTACAGCACGCCACGCGGTGAAGTCGTCGTCACGGCGCCGATGGTGTTCGGACGCCTTCATCTATTGCCCGTCATCAACGATTTCCTCGCGACGTTCCCGGAAATCGCCGTGCGTCTGGTGCTGGCCGACCGCACGCTGCATCTGCTCGACGAACATATCGACGTCGCGTTGCGCATCGGCAAACTGCCCGACAGCAGCATGGTCGCGACCCAGGTCGGCACGGTGAGCCGGGTGGTCTGCGCCAGTCCGCGTTACCTCGCGCAGGCCGGCAAGCCGGACACACCCGCCGATCTCACCCGCTTCGCTTGCGTAAACTTCGACGTATTGCAGTCTGGGCCAATCTGGACCTTTGCGCCGCGCGGGGCGAAGCAACAGGCCGTGCCGATCCGTCCGCGCCTCTCCGTCAATACCGCGGAAGCCGCCATCGATGCGGCGATCGCAGGCGTAGGCCTCACGCACGTGCTCTCGTACCAGGTCGCGCGGGCCGTCGAAGAAGGCAAGCTGCACCTGGTGCTGCGGGACTTTGAACCCGAACCAATACCGGTCAGCCTGATGCACGCGGGACAAGGGCCATTGCCGCTGAAGACGCGCAGCTTTATCGACTTCGCGGTGCCGCGCTTGCGCGCCACGCTGAGCGGCGACAAGGACAGGCTACGCGCGGGCAACTGACCCCGCTTCCCAAACACACAATGGGGCAGCATTAAAAAACGCTTGCGGATGATTCTCAATGTGTGCAACATGCACATATGCACGTTGCACACATTGAGGTACTCCTATGACGCAGCGCACAGAGAACCTGCTTGGCGTGCTCGCCCTGCTGGTTACGGACGAGATGAACGCGCAGCCCACCGTGGCCGCACTCGCGGGCCCCACTGCCCGCGCCATGCTCAACGCCGTCGGTCAATATCCCGATTCATCCATTGAAGTATTGCGCGACGCGGTCGATCTTTCGCATCCGGCCGCGGTCCGCGCCGTAGCGGGCCTGGTGGACGCGGGTCTCGTCGAAAAGAAATCCGGCAAGGATAAACGTTCCGTCGCGCTTGCCCTGACGGCTTCCGGCAAGCGTGAAGCCAAACGCCTGCAAACCGCACGCGACCGGATACTCCAACGCATCGCCGGACAGCTCGACGAGCGCGAGCGCGAAGTGCTTGAAGGTCTGCTGATCAAGATCCTGTGGCATGAGACGCGCGATCCGGCACACGCCATGCAGCTATGCCGCCTCTGCGACGACGGTCCCTGCCTGAAAGCCGGCTGCCCGGTCGAATGCCGCGAACAGGGTCTGCCAATGCCCGCGCGGAGCAGCACATGAATGCCGCCGCGCCGGTGCGCTGGCCGGCGATCGCCGCGCTGACCACGGTCTCGGCACTCTCGCAGATCGGCCAGTTCGGCATCGGCTTCATGGTGCTGCCGGTGTGGCTGGCCCATCAAGGGCTCGACGCACCTCGTGCCGGCCTCTTCTCCGCGTCGCAATGGACCGGCATGCTGGCCGGCCTCTTGATCGCCCCTTGGCTGGTGGAACGTATCGGAGCAAAACGCACGGTGTCGCTGGGTCTCGCCGCCACGATTGCTGCGTTCGCCACGATGAACGCGCTGTGGTGGCCGTTGTGGCTCGTGCCCGGCCTGTTGACCGGATTCGGCATCGGCTTGCGCTGGATCGCCAATGAAACGTGGCTCTACCGGCTGGTGCCGCCTGAGTCGAGCGGACGTGTAGTGGGGGTGCACGAAGCACTGATTGCCACCGCGGGTGTGATTGGTCCGGCATTGGCGGCATGGTGCGCAGTCGACGGACGCATCACGTTCGCGTCCGGCGCGGCCTTTACGTTTGCCGCGGCCGTTCCGCTGTGGCTGACCGCATCGGATGATGGACGCGCGGCGGTTAAAGCAGCACGACTTGCGCGAAAAACCCGGCTTGAGAAAAGCACGCCGATCGGCCCCCTGGTCAGCCTCGGCGTGGTGGTCGTGGCGGCAGGTGGGATCGGCGACGGCGCGCTCTACGGCCTCTTCCCGTTCTTTGCCGACGCCCACGGCCTCAGTACCACGCAGACGGCCACCCTGCTCACGCTATTCGGGTTGGGCGGCATGGCGCTGCAATATCCGATCGGCTGGTTCGCCGATCGCGCGGGCCTCGCCGCCACGGTGATCGTCTGCGCGGCGCTCAGCACGCTGGCGATCTGCGGTTTCGCGCTGGCCGCGCCCGCCTCGTGGCTCGCCGACGCGAGTGCATTGCTGCTCGGCGGCATGAACAGCGCGTACATCACACTTGGCATGGTCGCAGCGGCATGCAGCGACAAGGCCGCGCTCACGCGCAACATGCGGCTGGTGTCGCTTACCTTCACTGCGAGTTCGATTGTGGGGCCACTCATCGCCGGGTTCGCCATGAAAGCGCGCGGCAGCGATATGCTGATGTGGCAACTTGCGATCATGAGCGGCGCGCTCGTTGCCTACACGCTCGGCTTACGCGAAGGCCGGCGCAATCCAGGCACAGCCCCCGATCGTTCGTCATCGATGGGATGAACCTGACTTGCGCCGGTTGCGTTTCAAGCCGAATGAATGTGCCTAGCGAGGCTGGCGAGCCTAACGTTCGGCCACTTTCCGCTGCCGCCAGAGACACAACAGATCGCACGCGATATGCGCGGCGGCAATTGCCGTGATCTCGCTCTGGTCATAAGCGGGCGCCACTTCCACCACGTCCGCGCCCACCAGATTCAACGCACCGAGCCCGCGCACAATGGCCAGTCCCTGCGCCGACGACAAACCGCCCGCCACGGGCGTACCCGTGCCCGGCGCGAACGCCGGATCGAGGCAGTCGATATCGAAGGTCAGATACGCGGGCCGCTCGCCGACAATCGACGTAATCCGCTCCACCGCCGCGCGCGTGCCATGTTCGTGGACCCACGCAGCGTCGAGGATATTGATCCCCATGAAATCTTCGTTCCACGTGCGGATGCCGACCTGCACCGAGGTCTTCGGATCGATCAAGCCGTCTTTCACCGCCTTGTAGAACATCGAGCCGTGGTTCAGGCTGTCCGGGCTGTCGTCGGCCCAGGTATCGCAGTGGGCGTCGAAATGGATCAGCGAGAGCGGCTTGCCGTACTTCTCCGCATGCGCAATCAGCAGCGGATACGTAATGTAGTGATCGCCGCCGAGCGTCAGCATCTTCGCATCCGAGCGCAGGATCGTGCGCGCATGCTCGACGATCGACTCCTTGATCGTCATGGGGTTGTGCGCGTCGAACCAGCAGTCGCCGTAATCGGTCACCGCGAGGTCGTCGAACGGATTGAAGCCCCACGGATACGGGTGCAACTCCGACAACTGCACGCTCGCCGCGCGCACTGCCGCGGGGCCGAGACGCGCCCCCGAGCGGAACGTGGTGGCCAGATCGAGCGGCACGCCGGAAACCACGACGTCGACGCCGTCGAGTTCGCGGGTGTACTTGCGGCGCATGAACGACAACACACCCGCATAGGTGTTTTCGATCGACGAGCCATAGAGCGACGGACGGCGGATCGCGCCGTCGCCGTAGATGAGTTCAGTCATGGATGACCTGATACCTGATAAACATGCCGGAGCCGCACGCGGGGCTTCCAGGTGATACGTGCGACGTCCGGCCTCGGATTCATTGGGAACGCGACGGCGCCTATACAGCACGCCGCCGCGCTGGCTTGCGAATCCTTTAGCGCAGCCGCACGAGCGTGGACTTCAGCTCGGTGTACTTCTCCAGCGCGTGCAACGACTTGTCGCGGCCGTTGCCCGATTGCTTGTAGCCGCCAAACGGGAAGTTCATATCCCCGCCTTCGTCGTAGCAATTGACCCATACCGTACCGGCGCGCAGCTTGCGCGACACTTCATGCGCGGTGGTCAGGTTCGAGGTCCACAACGCAGCGGCAAGACCGTACTCGCTGTCGTTAGCGATCCTGATCGCTTCTTCAACCGTGTCGAACGTAATCACCGACAACACCGGCCCAAAGATTTCCTCGCGCGCAACCTTCGCACCGGAGGCCGGGATGTCGAAGATGGTCGGCTCGATATAGAAGCCGCCGGTCTCCTGCTTGACGCGCGATCCACCCAGCAGCAGCTTCGCTTCGGCGCGGCCCGCTTCGATATAACCGAGCACGCGCTCGAGTTGCACGTTATCGACGATCGCGCCCATCGAGGTTTTCGGATCGAGCGGGTTGCCCGGCGTATAGCTGCGCGCGGCGGCGATCAGCTTGTCGAGGAATACGTCCTTGATGTCGCGATGCACCAGCAGGCGCGAACCGGCGGTACACATTTCGCCCATGTTGTAGAAGATCGCGCCGGCCGCCGCATTGGCTGCACGGTCGAGGTCGGGGCAATCGGGCATCACGATGTTCGGCGATTTGCCGCCGAGTTCGAGCCAGACGCGCTTCAGATTCGACTGGCCGGCGTACTGCATGATCAGTTTGCCGACGTTGGTGGAGCCGGTGAAGGCGAGACAGTCCACGTCCTGATGCAGCGCCAGCAGCTTGCCCGGTTCGCCCGCGCCCGGCACGACGTTGAACACGCCGGCGGGAATGCCCGCGTCCAGCGCGAGCTGAGCGAGGCGGATCGCGGTGAGCGGCGACTTCTCCGAAGGCTTGAGCACCACGCTGTTACCCGCGGCGAGCGCCGGGCCGAACTTCCACGAGGCCATCAGGATCGGGAAATTCCACGGCACCACCGCGGCGACCACGCCGATCGGCTCGCGCGTGACGAGGCCCACCAGGTGGTGATCGGCCGGCGCGACTTCGCCACCGACCTTGTCGATGGCTTCGGCGAACCACTCGACGCAATACGCCGCGCCCGGCACGTCCACCGTGGTGGTGTCGGCGATCGGCTTGCCTGCGTCCAGCGCTTCGAGCAGCGCGAGTTCGTCCATGTGTTCGCGGATCGACGCGGCCCAACGCAACAGAATCGCCTTGCGCTGGCGAGGATTGAGGCCGGACCACACGCCGGAATCGAACGCGCGGCGTGCGGCTGCCACGGCAGCATCGACATCCGCTGCGCCGCTGTCGGCGACTTTGGCGAGCAGCTTGCCGTCGATCGGGGTCAGGCAGTCGAAGGTGCGGCCGCCCGCGGCATCACGGTACTCGCCGTCGATAAACGCACGGCCTTCGATCGAAAGCGTAGCGGCTTTGTCTTGCCAGAAAGCGAGAGATTTCTTGTCCATCAGGATGCCTCAATGTTATGCGCTCGACGCACGCCGGCATCGACTTCAGGCGGCTTGCAACTGCGTCGCGGCGCGTTGGCGCGGAGTGTTTAGAACGTGGGCGGCGAATTGGCCGACACGATCTCGCAGAGATGCTCCGCGCTGGGATTGCGAAAACGATGCGGTAGACGGCTTTCGAAGTAGTAGCTGTCGCCTGGGTCGAGCAGCCACGTGACGCCGTCCACCGTCAGTTCGATCTGACCGCGGACCACCACGCCGCCCTCGTGCCCCTCGTGCTCCAGCATTTCCGGCCCCGTATCCGACAGCGGCTGATAAACCTCGCGCAGAATACCCATGTTCCGATCTTTCACACTAGAGCCCGCGAGGTAGAACTCGATCGACTCATTGCCGAGATTCGGCATGTCGGCGCGGCGCGACACGACGGAGCGCTCCACCTCCACCTCAAAGGTGAAGAATTCGGCGAGACTCATCGGTATGCATTCGAGCAGCTTCTTCAATGACCCCACCGACGGACTCACACGGTTTTGCTCGATCAACGAAATCGTGCCGTTGGTCACGCCCGCCCGTTTGGCCAGTTCACGCTGGGACAGGCCATTCTTCTTACGGATGTACTGCAGGCGGGTCGCTACTTCTATGGACATCGCTAGGTTCTCTGACATGGAAACGATCGGGGCGCGTGGGCTCGGGCAACATATGCCCGCGAGTGTTGAATATTCTAATCACTTTAATCGTTGCGCCGCTGGGGAAAACCCTGAAAGGATTCCGAAATATGACACGCGCAACGAATGTTCCCACAGGCCGGGATTCTAGCGACACCCCCGGGAAAGCCCTGATAATTCTTTTATAAAAATGATTTGACGGCATTATTGGCTCGTATACGATGGTTCTCAGGCGATCGTCATGCCGACGTCACGGAACACGAACATGTGTTTTTTGATACAGCGAACCCAGTTCGCATCGGTCAGAGTCGATCATCCCAGCGTGATGTTTCTTTAAACGCCCAGTGCGTTTTTCGAGCAAGCGTTCAATACTTTCAACGTCGCTAGTCGAGTGTAATCGTGAGAGTCCGAGGCCCTTTGGTGAGATGGAATCGAAGTCAGGCGAGTTGTCCTCGCGCTGACGGCGCCATCGCCGACGGCAGCAACGGCAGCCTTGCGTTCCGCCGCTTCCTGTCCGTCTTCACGATCCTGTCCCGCCGTTCAGTTCGACGTCACAACTCCATCTCCGCGCGCGCCTTCATTGCCGTGCGCACGGACGAAGTCGCCTCGTTGCTGCCGTAGCGCCTCCCCCCTTTTTGCCGTTCGATTTGTCCGTTTGCGTGAGCGCGCTCTCTCTTGAGCCATGCGTTCGTGCATGTGCGGTGCCGTCTGCCGCCTATGCGCTTCATGCGGATCAGATCAGTTGCGCACCGCAACGGATCAAATCGAACGGCCCATCTGATACCACGCGCGGCGCGTTCAGTTGACGACGGCCGCCTGCACTACCCGGTGGCCTGACGCCTTGCGTCCGGTTGCGGAATCGTGCCGCGCTGTGTTTAACGTTGTTCGTGCCGCGTCCCGCGGGGAACATACACGTCTACCTGTTATGCGAAACAAACCCCTGGTCGGCATCAGCGCCGACAGAACGATGATGGGAGTCCACCCATCGCACGTCACCGGCGAGAAATACATCGCGGCGATCGTGGACGGCTCGCATGCGCTGGCCATGTTGCTGCCGGCGCTCGGCGAGCGTCAGTCCACCGCGGACGTGCTGGACGCCGTCGACGGCTTACTGTTTACCGGCAGCTATTCGAATGTCGAGCCGCACCGCTACGGCGGTCATCCCAGCACGCCGGGCACGCTGCACGACGCCGCACGCGATGCGACGACGCTGCCGCTCCTGAACGCGGCAATCGCCGCGGGCGTGCCGGTGCTGGCGGTATGCCGGGGCTTCCAGGAAATGAACGTGGTGTTCGGCGGGACGTTGCATCAAAGCGTTCACGCGGTGGCCGGCTTGAACGACCATCGCGAGAACAAGGAAGACGACCTCGACGTGCAATACGCACCGTCGCATTCGATCAGGCTGACAGAGGGCGGCTTGTTGCAGCGCCTCGCGGGCGGCACGAATGAAGCGCGTGTGAATTCATTGCACGGTCAGGGCGTCGAGCGGCTGGGCGTGGGACTGGTGGCTGAAGCCATCGCGCCGGACGGATTGATCGAAGCGGTCAGTGTGAAAGATGCGCGTGCCTTCGCGCTGGGTGTGCAGTGGCACCCGGAATGGAAGCATGCCAGCGACGCACTGTCCACCGCGATCTTTCGCGCCTTCGGCAAAGCCTGCCGCGATCGAATGCGCACCAAGGCCGGCTATGGCGCGGCATCCGCCGCCGCCACGCATGCCTGAGCCGGTCGCGCACCAAAACTGAGAGAATAACCATGCATGAAATCGACGACTTCCTGAAGAAGAACCGCGTCACCGAGATCGAAGCGATCATTCCGGATATGGCCGGGATCGCACGCGGCAAGATCATTCCGCGCAGCAAGTTCGAATCCGGCGAGTCCATGCGCTTGCCGCAGGCGGTGATGATCCAGACCGTCACAGGCGACTATCCGGAAGACGGCACGCTCACCGGCGTCACCGATCCGGATATGGTGTGCGTGCCCGACGCCAGCACCATCCGCATGATTCCATGGGCTGTCGATCCGACCGCCCAGGTGATTCACGATTGCGTTCACTTCGACGGCACGCCCGTCGCGATCTCGCCGCGCCGTGTGCTGCGCCGCGTGCTCGAACTCTATAAGGCCAAGGGCTGGAAGCCGGTTATCGCGCCTGAGCTCGAGTTCTATCTGGTCGACATGAACAAGGACCCGGATCTGCCGCTGCAACCGCCCATCGGTCGCACGGGCCGTCCGGAGACTGGACGTCAGGCGTATTCGATCGAAGCGGTCAACGAATTCGATCCGCTGTTCGAAGACATCTATGAATACTGCGAGGTGCAGGAACTGGAAGTCGACACGCTGATTCACGAAGTCGGCGCCGCGCAGATGGAAATCAACTTCATGCACGGCGATCCGCTGAAGCTTGCCGACAGCGTGTTCCTGTTCAAGCGCACGGTGCGTGAAGCCGCGCTGCGTCACAAGATGTACGCGACCTTCATGGCCAAGCCGATGGAAGGCGAACCGGGCTCGGCGATGCACATGCACCAGAGCCTCGTGGACGAAGAAACCGGCCACAACCTGTTCACCGGTGCGGACGGCAAGCCCACGTCGCTCTTCACCGGCTATATCGCCGGTTTGCAGAAATACACGCCGGCGCTGATGCCGATTTTCGCGCCGTACATCAACTCGTATCGCCGCCTGTCGCGCTTCATGGCTGCGCCGATCAACGTGGCATGGGGTTACGACAACCGTACGGTGGGCTTCCGGATTCCGCATTCGGGGCCGGCTGCTCGCCGCATCGAAAACCGCATCCCGGGCGTGGACTGCAATCCGTATCTGGCGATTGCCGCGACACTGGCTGCCGGGTATCTTGGCATGACGCAAAATCTGGAGCCAACCGAGCCGCTGCTCAGCGACGGTTACGAACTGCCCTACCAGTTGCCGCGCAATCTGGAAGAAGGGTTGACACTGATGGGCGCGTGCGAACCGATGGCCGAGATTCTCGGCGAGAAATTCGTCAAGGCGTACCTCGCTCTGAAAGAAACCGAATACGAAGCGTTTTTCCGCGTGATCAGCTCGTGGGAACGCCGGCATTTGCTGCTGCACGTTTAAGACCCGATTCACGGTCTTCATTCATAACGTCGCCCGCAAACGCAAAAAACCTGGAGGCAGTATGAGCTACAGAACAGAAGAAGTCGCTTACGTGCAACCGGCCCTGCAACCCAGCGCCGCCGCAAGCGTACAAGCCACACAACAACGCAGCACCGCCGAATACCGCGCGCTCGACGCGGCCCATCACATCCATCCGTTTTCGGACATGGGCTCGCTCAATCGCGCCGGTAGCCGCGTGATCGTCAAAGCGCAAGGCGTGTACCTGTGGGATTCGGAAGGCAACAAGATCATCGACGGCATGGCCGGTTTGTGGTGCGTGAACGTCGGTTATGGCCGCAAGGAACTGGCCGACGCCGCGTACCGGCAAATGCAGGAATTGCCCTTCTACAATACCTTCTTCAAGACCACGCATCCGCCGGTGATCGAACTGTCGGCCATGCTCGCGGAGCTGGCGCCGGAACCGTTCAATCACTTCTTCTATTGCAACAGCGGTTCGGAAGGCAACGACACCGTGCTGCGCATCGTCCATCAATACTGGGCGACGCAAGGCAAGCACTCGAAGAAGGTCGTCATCTCGCGCAAGAACGGCTATCACGGTTCGACGATCGCCGGCGGCACGCTGGGCGGCATGGGCTACATGCATGACCAGATGCCCTCGAAGGTCGAGAACATCGTTCATATCGACCAGCCGTATTTCTTCGGCGAAGCACAAGGCAATCTGACGCCGGAAGAATTCGCGCTGGCCCGTGCGCAGCAACTCGAAGCGAAGATCCTCGAAATCGGCGCGGACAATGTCGCCGCGTTTATCGGTGAGCCTTTCCAGGGTGCGGGCGGCGTGATCTTCCCGGCCTCGACATACTGGCCGGAAATCCAGCGCATCTGCCGCAAGTACGACATCCTGCTGGT
This sequence comes from Paraburkholderia sp. BL23I1N1, assembly GCF_003610295.1. NCBI lineage: Bacteria > Pseudomonadati > Pseudomonadota > Betaproteobacteria > Burkholderiales > Burkholderiaceae > Paraburkholderia > Paraburkholderia sp. BL23I1N1. Next base: position 4,972,569 of record NZ_RAPV01000001.1, on the reverse strand, counting down.
CGCCGACGAAGTGATCGGCGGCTTCGGCCGGACTGGCGAATGGTTCGCGCATCAGCACTTCGGTTTCGAGCCGGATCTGATCACGCTGGCCAAGGGCCTGACGAGCGGCTATGTGCCGATGGGCGCGGTCGGCCTGCATGATCGCGTGGCCAAGGCCATCATCGAGCACGGCGACTTCAATCACGGCCTCACCTACTCCGGCCACCCGGTGGCGGCGGCGGTGGCGCTCGCCAATCTGAAACTTCTGCGCGACGAGAAGATCGTCGAACGCGTCAAGACCGACACGGGTCCGTACTTCCAGAAGAAGTTGCGCGACACGTTTGCCAATCACCCGATCGTCGGTGAAATCGCCGGCGCGGGTCTGGTGGCCGGCCTGCAACTCGCAGAAGACCCGAAAACGCGCAAGCGATTCGCCAATGGCGGTGACGTCGGCACGATCTGCCGCGACTTCTGCTTCAACGGCAACCTCATCATGCGCGCCACCGGCGACCGGATGCTTCTGTCGCCGCCGCTCGTGATCAACAAGCTGGAAATCGACGAAATCGTTTCGAAGGCCAAAAAAGCCATCGACGCGACTGCACAACAACTCGGCATTTCGTAACGGCAGTTCGTTCCGGCATGGGCACACCCACGATTCGCGCTCATGCCGGTTCTTCACATCAAGGGAAAAAACCATGAGCGTTTGTCATCTTCGTCATGCGGTCGCGGGGGCCGCGCTTCTCGCCTTCACGGGTTTTGCGGCGTTGTCGGTTACGCCGGCCCTTGCGGCCGACACGGAACTGAATGTCTACAACTGGTCCGACTATATTGCGAAGGACACGATCCCGAACTTCGAGAAGCAGGACGGCATCAAGGTCAAATACGATAACTACGATAGCGATGATACGTTGCAGGCCAAACTGCTCGCGGGCAGCTCCGGTTACGATATCGTGGTCCCGACGTCGAACTACATGGCCAAGCAGATTCAGGCCGGCGTGTACATGAAGCTCGACAAATCGAAGCTACCGAACCTTGCGAACCTCGACCCTGTGCTGATGAAGATGATTAGCGACGCGGATCCGGGCAATCAGTACGGTGTACCTTGGGCCTACGGTACTGACGGTATTGGCTACAACGTGCAGGCCGTGCAGAAAGCACTCGGTGCGAATGCGCCGGTCGATAGCTGGGCGCTCGTGTTCGACCCGGCCAATCTGTCAAAGCTGAAAGGCTGCGGCGTGTCGTTCCTCGACCAGGCGGTCGACGTGTTCGCCGCCACGCTGCAATACATGCATAAGGACCCGAACAGCACGAACCCTGCCGATTATCAGGCCGCGTTCGAAGTGCTGAAGAAAGTCCGCCCGTATATCACCCAATTCAATTCGTCCGGCTACATCAACGATCTCGCTAACAACGACGTCTGCGTCGCCGTGGCATGGTCCGGCGACGTCGGCATCGCCAGCCGCCGTACCGCTGAAGCCAAGCGTTCGTATCAGGTGAAATTCTCGAACGTCAAGGAAGGCGGTCTGCTGTGGTTCGACGTGATGGTGATCCCGAAAGACGCGCCGCACCCTGAAGCCGCGCTGAAGTGGATCAATTACATCGAAGACCCGAAGGTCAACGCCGCGATCACTAATGAAGTGTTCTACCCGACTGCGAACAAGGCCGCGCGCCAGTTCGTCACGCCGGGCGTCGCACAGGATACGACTGTTTATCCGGGTGACGAAGTATTGAGCAAGATGACGCTCATGAAACCGATGCCCACCGACATTCTGCGCCTTGAAAACCGCCTTTGGGCGCAGCTTAAAACCGGTCATTAATTAATGGCCAATTAATAAGAATCGATTCCGCGCTCAGGGATCGCTCGAACCCTGAGCGCATGAATGGCAGTAACAGTAGTCAGCCTGCGTGCTTTTAAGGTCCACCCGCGCGCAGTCCCGTGTTTTCCGATCGCAGCGCATCTTGCGAGCCGCTTCCCGCGCCTCGTATGGAGACACTTGCGCTCGCGATCCGCAAGGAATGGTTACATCATGAACTCGACGACATCAAAAAGCGTAGCCGGCGCCACCCAGATGGCCCGCCCCGCCCCGACGACAAAATCGAAATCGGACGAATTCGTTCGCATCGAAAATGTCGTGAAAAAATTCGGCGACAGCACCGCTGTCGACAACGTCAGTCTGAACATCGCCAAGAACGAACTGTTCGCACTGCTCGGCAGCTCCGGCTGCGGCAAGTCCACGCTCCTGCGCATGCTCGCAGGGCTCGAGTCGGTCACGTCCGGGCGCATTTTCGTCGACGGCGAAGATCTCGCCGCGATGCCGCCTTACAAGCGGCCAGTCAACATGATGTTCCAGTCGTATGCGCTGTTCCCGCACATGAGCGTCGAAGCGAATATCGCCTTCGGCCTCAAGCAGGAAGGCGCGCCGAAGAACGAAATCAAGGAACGCGTTGCCGACGCGCTCAATCTGGTGCAGATGAGCAAATACGCGCAACGCAAGCCGCATCAGCTGTCCGGTGGACAGCAGCAGCGTGTGGCGCTGGCCCGCTCGCTCGTCAAGCGCCCCAAGCTGCTGCTGCTCGACGAACCGATGTCGGCGCTCGATAAAAAGATCCGCCAGAAAACCCAGCTCGAACTGGTCAACATCATCGAGAAGGTCGACGTGACCTGCGTGATGGTGACGCACGATCAGGAAGAAGCGATGACGATGGCCGGGCGCCTCGCCGTGATGAGCGAAGGCCGCATCGTGCAGATCGGCTCGCCCAGCCAGGTGTACGAGTTTCCGAATAGCCGCTTCTCGGCGGAGTTCATCGGCTCGACCAATCTGTTCGAAGGCACCGTGGTCGCGGATGAACCGGACCACATCTTCGTCGAAAGCGAAGACCTTGAATCGCGCATCTACGTGAGCCACGGCATTACCGGGCCGCTCGGCATGCCGGTAGGCATCTCGGTGCGCCCGGAACGCGTGAAGGTCTCGCTCGAACGGCCGGGCACGCCGCACAACTGGGCGCGCGGCGTGGTCTCGGACGTCGCGTACATGGGCAGTTATTCGCTGTATCACGTGCGCCTGCCGAGCGGCAAGACGGTTGTGTCGAATCTCTCCAGCTCGCACCTGATGAGCGAAGGTGCGCCGTCCTATAACGACGACGTGTTCGTCTACTGGTCGCCGGCTAGCGGCGTGGTGCTGACGCAATGAGCAATCCCACTACCTCCTCCCCTGCGGCGCTCGGCGCGCCGTCCGGCAGCCGGCTGCTCGGCTCCCTGAAAAAACGCCTCGCGATGCTGGTGCCGTCGGGCCGTACGACCGTGATCGGTGTGCCGTTCCTGTGGCTCTTTCTGTTCTTCGCGTTGCCGTTCGTGCTGGTGCTGAAAATCAGCTTCGCCGATCTGCGCCTGGGCATTCCGCCGTACACGGATCTCGTGATGGTCAAGGACGGCATGGTGCACTTCGCCATGCAGCTCAGCCACTACGCGTTCCTGCTGCAGGACGATCTGTACGTGGCGACGTATATCAGCTCGCTGAAGATGGCTGGAATCTCGACCTTCTTCTGTCTGCTGATCGGCTATCCGATTGCGTATTACATCGCCCGCTCGGAGCCCACCAAGCGCAACCTGCTGATGATGGGCGTGATGCTGCCGTTCTGGACGTCGTTCCTGATCCGCGTCTACGCATGGATCGGCATCCTGAAGGACGACGGCCTGCTCAATCACACGCTGATGGCCATCGGCATGATCCATTCACCGTTGCGCCTCTACCACACGGATATTGGCGTCTATATCGGCATGGTTTATTCATACCTGCCGTTCATGGTGATGCCGCTGTACGCGCACCTGGTGAAGATGGATCTGACGCTGCTCGAAGCGGCTTACGACCTTGGCTGCAAACCGTGGACCGCGTTCACGCGCATCACCTTGCCGCTGTCGAAGAACGGGATTATCGCCGGCAGTCTGCTGGTGTTCATTCCGGCGGTCGGCGAGTACGTGATTCCTGAACTGCTGGGCGGCGCCGATACGCTGATGATCGGCCGCGTGATGTGGGATGAATTCTTCAACGATATGGACTGGCCGATGGCATCCGCTGTCACCGTCGCCATGGTGCTACTGCTGCTCGTGCCGATGGCCGTGTTCCAGTACTACCAGGTCAAGGAACTGGAGGGCGCGAAATGATCAAGCCAAATAGAACGCTTTCCAATAGCGTGCTGACGTTCGGGTTTCTGTTTCTGTATATCCCGATCATCAGCCTGGTGGTGTATTCGTTCAACGAGTCGAAGCTCGTCACGGTCTGGTCCGGCTTCTCGCTGAAGTGGTATGGCGCGCTGCTGCAGGACGGCGAACTGCTCAACGCCGCGTGGCTGTCGCTGAAAATCGGTCTGCTGACCGCGTGTGCATCGGTCGTGATCGGTACGTGGGCGGGGTTCGTGCTGGCCCGCTTCGGACGCTTTCGCGGCTTCACGCTGTTCGCCGGCATGATCAACGCACCGCTCGTGATTCCTGAAGTGATTCAGGGCATCTCGCTGCTGCTGCTGTTCGTCGCGCTCGAACAGATGCTCGGCTGGCCGAAGGGCCGTGGCCTCTTCACGATCTGGATCGGTCACGTGATGCTGTGCGTCTCGTACGTGGCGATCATCGTGCAGTCGCGGGTGAAGGAGCTCAACAAGTCGCTCGAAGAAGCCGCGCTCGATCTCGGCGCCACGCCGCTCAAGGTGTTCTTCCTGATCACGCTGCCGCTGATCTCGCAGGCGCTGATGTCCGGCTGGCTGCTGTCGTTCACGCTGTCTTTCGACGACCTCGTGCTCTCCGCGTTCCTGTCGGGCCCGGGCTCCACCACCTTGCCGCTTGTCGTGTTCTCGCGTGTGCGTCTCGGTTTGAATCCGGAAATGAACGCGCTTGCCACGATCTTCATCACCACGGTGACGATCGGCGTGATCGCGGTCAACCGCTGGATGCAGGTGCGTGAGCGCAAGCGCAATCGCGACATGCAGATGGCTTTCGCACTCGCCGAAGCCGCCGACCCCTTGCCGTTAGCACCACAACAAGCCGCCGTACGGAAATCGCTCGATACGGCAAGCGCATAAGAAGTCCTTTTGCAATACGACCAATAAGGAGAATTTGCATGAGAAAGAAGCTCATCTGTCTGTTGGTGGCGGGGAGTCTGCCTGGCATGGCCATGGCAGACGCCACCAGCGACCAGATCAAGGCGCTGCAGGCCCAGCTCAACGCGCTGCAGAAGGAGGTGAAGCAGTTGCGCTCCGAAGTCGCGAGCAAGCCTAAAGCAGCGGCAGCGGCGACCGCAGCCCCTGCCCCGGCGGTGGTGGCCGCGCCGGTGGACGTCTCCTCGCCGGATTACGGCAAGGCGCAAGCCTCGTTGAGCAACGACGACGTCACGGCGATGAAGCAGCAGATCGCCAACCAGCAGTTGAAGGTCGACTCGCTGGAAGACGCGGCGAACACGGGTCCGATCGCGGGTCTGTCGATAACGGGCTATATCGACCCGACCTACATCTATAACCGCGCGCAGAGCAGTTCGTCGTTCCTGTTCGCGAACCACGAAAGCAGCTACAACTACTTCAACAGCACGTTCGGCGATCTGTACCTCGACATCAAGAAGACCTTCGGTGTCGGCCCGATGGCGCCGTCGGCCGAAATCACCCTGATGCCGAACCGCGGCAACGGTATTACGCTGCTGCAGAACTCGCACGGCAACATCGGCAACAACATCCTGAATACCGCGGTCGTCAATGTGCCGGTCACGGCAACCACGACGTTCGTGGCCGGTTTGATTCCGAGCTTCGGCGGCTACGAGGTGCAGCAGTCGAACCAGATGCTCACGCTCACGCACAACCTGCTGTATGACTTCTCGGATCCGGGCAGCTACATCGGCGCGGGCGCGAACTATACGACGGGCAACTGGGCGTGGAAGTTCTTCCTCGGCAACGAGCAGTACCGCACGTACGGCGCGACGACGCAGATCGGCACGAATGCACTGGGCGATCCGATCACGACCAGCAACAAGATCCCGACCTTCACGTCGCGGGTCGACTACACGTGGTCCAGCGCGCTCGATGTGGGCGGTTCGTTCAACATCGGCCGTCAGACGCTGCCGGCTTCGGCGGCAACGGATGCGAACGGTAACCCGCTTCCGATCAAATACGGCGTGGGCGGCAACGCGCCTGGGGCGGGCGGCACGTTCTTCTTCGGCGAAGCCGACCTGACCTACACGCTGGCGGATGTGCAGTACAACGCCGAACTCGACTACGGTCAGCAGCAGAACGCCGCGTTCAACGGCGGCCAGGCGCAGTGGTACGGCCTCTCGCTGCTCGCGCACCGCAAGTTCTCGCTGCCGGTGGTCGGCCGTATGGGCGTGACCGCCCGCTACGACCTGCTGGTTGACAGCAAGAACGGCGGCGGCGGTGGCGGCATTGCGCTGAATTCGAACGGCATGGACACGGCCAACGGCTTCGGTATCGGCGCGGATTGTCTCGCCAATTCGAAGGCGAACGGCGGTGTCGGCTTCGAGTGCAAGGGCGCCACCCGTCAGGACGTTTCGCTCGATCTGCTGTTCTTCCCGACCCAGCAGATCACGGTCAAGGTGGAATATCGCCACGACTGGGCGAACAAACAGGTGTTCCTGAAGAACGACGGCTCGTACGGCAAGTCCAACGACCTGCTCGCGACACAGTTCATTTACTCGTTCTAAAACGACCCGCCTCATCGCGTGGCCCGGCTTGACCGCGGGCCACGCGCCAAGGCCTCTTCTGCATGCTCTGCCTATGCTCCGATTCTCAAACCAGCCTCACGTCGCCTCGTATTACGCAGCAACCGCCAACGACACCACGCGCCATCCCCCGCTCGAAGACACGCTCAATGTCGACGTCTGCGTGATCGGCGCGGGTCTCACCGGCATCTCGACTGCGTTGAATCTCGCCGAACGCGGTCACTCGGTCGCGGTGCTCGAAGCATCGAAAGTCGGATGGGCCGCGAGCGGCCGCAACGGCGGCCAGTTGATCGGCGGTTTTGCCTGCGATATCGACACATTCGCGAAGTTCATGCCCGCGAATGACGTGAAGCGTGTTTGGGACATGGGGCTCGAAACCCTGGATATCGTCAAGGAACGCGTCGCGAAGCACGAGATCGACTGCGACCTGACCATCGGTTACCTGACCGCGGCGAACAAGCCGCGCGATACGGATGCGCTGCAAAAATGGCGCGACGAAGCACAACGGCGCTTCGGCTATAACGGTTTCAGTTATGTCGACGCCGACGGCGTCGGCGACTATGTTCAATCGCAACGCTATCTTGGCGGATTGTTCGATGCCGATAGCGGCCATCTGCATCCTCTGAATTACACGCTCGGTCTCGCGCGCGCGGCACGCGCCGCCGGCGTGCAGATTTTCGAAGACAGCTGCGTCACCGCGCTGCGTCAGGAAAACGGCCGGCATGTGGCCGAAACCGCGCGTGGCAAGGTGAATGCGCAATTCGTCGTGCTCGCCTGCAATACCTATCTCGGCGAACTCGCGCCGGATGTCGCCAGCAAGATCATGCCCGTCGGCACCTACGTGATCGCCACCGAACCGCTCGACCCCTATCGCGCCGAAGCGCTGATGCCGGCGAAAGCGGCCGTGTGCGACAGCCGCTTCGTGCTGGACTATTTCCGCCCGGCTCCCGACAACCGCCTGCTGTGGGGCGGCAAAGTCAGCTATTCGACGTTCGCGCCGCGCAACCTCGGTGAGGCGATGCGCCGCGACATGCTGAAGACCTTCCCGCAACTCGACGACGTCAAAATCGACTATGCGTGGGGCGGTTTCGTCGACATTACAATGAATCGCGCGCCGCATTTCGGGCGCCTGTCGCCTACCGTCTATTTCGCGCAAGGCTTTTCGGGCCACGGCGTGAATACCACGGGGCTTGCCGGCAAACTGATCGCCGAAGCCATCGATGGCCAGGCGTCGCGCTTCGATCTGTTCAGCAAGATTCGTCACCGCGACTTCCCGGGTGGCGCTACATTGCGCACCCCTGCCCTCGTGCTCGCGATGGCCTGGTATCGAATGAAGGACCTGCTTTGATGAATGCTCCGACTCCTGGATTCAATACCCTCGACCGCCGCGCCAATGCGCTGATCGCCAACTCCTACTACGAAGCGAGCGCGGCCCGTCCGCTTGCCGACGATCCGATGCTCGCCGGCACCGTGGAAGCCGACGTGTGCGTGATTGGCGCGGGCTTCTCCGGTTTGTCGGTGGCGCTGGAATGCCGGGCGCGCGGCTTATCGGTCGTGGTACTCGACGCGCACCGTCCGGGGTGGGGCGCGTCGGGCCGCAACGGCGGGCAGACGCTGGTCGGTTTCGCGAAAGACGAGATCATCGAACGTCAGCTCGGTCTCGACGGCGCGCGCGCTACCTGGGCCATGTCGGTGGAAGGGGTCGCTTTGGTGCGCGAGCGCATCGAGCGTTACGGCATCGATTGCGATTTCACCTCCGGCTATCTGACGGTGGCGACCAAACCCAAGCGAGTGCCGGATTTGCGTTCGTGGATGGAGTCGGCCTCGCAACGCTGGGGATATACGAAACTCTCGTGGCTCGATACCGATGAAGTGCGTTCACGCGTCGCGTCGCGACGCTATCTGGCGGGCGTCTACGATCCGTTTTCCGGCCATCTGCATCCGCTCAAATACTGCCTCGGGCTCGCCGATGCGGCGCGTCGCGAAGGCGCCCAACTGTTCGCGCATTCGCCGGTGACTGAAATCGTACGCGGCGCGCGGCCTGCTGTGCGGACCGCTAACGGCGAGGTGCGCTGCCGTTTCGTCGCCGCGTGCGGCAATGCCACGATCGGCGACGTATTGCCTGCGCCGGTGGCCGCACGCATTGCGCCGATTGCGTCGTATATCGTCGCCACGGAGCCGCTCGGCAAAGCACGCGCCGACGCGCTGATTAAAGGGCGCGAGGCGATTTGCGACAACAACTTCTTCCTCGATTACTTCCGTTTGTCGGCGGATCATCGCGTGCTGTTCGGCGGACGCGCGAGTTCGACCGGCGCGTCGCCCGTGCAACTCGGCGAAGAGATTCGCAAGCGCATGATCGGCGTGTTCCCACAACTCGGCGATGTACGAATCGACTATGCGTGGGGTGGTTTCGTCGACGTGACGCGCAATCGCGCGCCCGATTTCGGCTCGATCGATCCGAACTACTTCTACGTGCAGGGGTTTTCGGGGCACGGCGTGGCGCTGACCGGGATTGCCGGGCGCGTGATTGCTAAAGCCATGGCCGGTGAGACGGCGGCCTTCGATATCTTCGCGCAGTTGCGGCATACGCGCTTTCCGGGCGGTCCGGCCTTGCGTGGGCCGGCGCTCGAACTCGGGATGATGTATCACCGGATTCTTGAGTTGTTTTAGTCCGGTGTTCAAACGCTTCATGATGACGCACAAAAAAGTCGGTACTTGCACAAAAAAGGCTGCACCTACACAAAAAAGGCTGCACCTACACAAAAAAGCGTGTGCCTGCACAAAAAAGCATGTACCGACGCCCTCCTTCCGGCTGAGTTCGAGCACCAGATAAGGGAAAACCGGCCCTCTGTCAACGGTCGGTCGGCACCAGCGCGTAACTGACGGGTGAGCGTCGGCACCGCGTCGACTCACCCCATACTCGGTAACCCTGCGTACGGCTCTTGCGCTGCGCAGGTGAAGCACTCCATCCTGCAGCCCATTCGAAGATTTTTCGCTTGAGGCCGTACATATCATTGAAGTCCTCGTCCGCAAACGTCTTCGCGCGAGCGTCCCATTCCGCTAACTCCCTTGGCCATTTCGTCGAAGCCTTTGGATCAACCGTACCAGCGCACACAAAGAATGATTACGTCACGGTCAAAGCGACGGCCGGCGAACAGCACGTCCGGACTTTTCAGCTTGCTCATCGCGGGCCCGCAGATCGGTCAGGCCGACACTCTAACCGATTCGTTGATCGCTATTTGCACCACAGCCTCCCCTTGCAAGGCGGCCGCGGTGAACCAGCGTCGTGCGCCAGATCAATAAGTATTCACGAAAAATCGGTTTGAAAATCTTGACCGTATCTGCTTGGCAGTGCTGTAAGTTCGGTGCCGATGGTTTCGCGTGTCCAGGTGAGGGCTCGACGCCATCGATATTTCAGGTGCCGCCAGACGATCTCGATCATGTTCAGTTCGGGACTGTACGCAGGCAGATAAAACAGGACGGTCTTATGTTCAAGCAGCCAGCGTTGCCGCGTTGCCTCGCTGATAGCGTGATGGATGCTCGCATTGTCCAGCACGATCACGGTGGGCATACTGGCGGCGCGCGCAAGCACGCCGTCGATGAAGTGCTCGACATTCGGGGCTTTGATAGTCCCGCTATGTGCGGCGTGGATCAGCGTGTTTTCGCCGAAGTCCAGCGCGCCGATCACGCTGCGACGGCAATGATGATTTGGTTCGACCTGATGGGGCAAGCCTCGCGGTGACCAGCTACGCTGCACCGGCGGCGATCCATGAAAGCCGGCCTCGTCCAGATACAGCAGTCGCACGACTTTGTCTCGTACAGCCCGCTGGAGCTTCGCGAGCGTGGCCTGCTTCATGGCGAACGCTTCTTCGTTGCGCTCTCCATGAACCCTCCCGCAGTCAGTGGGTTTTTAAGTTAGTCGGAAACGCCGGGGAGCGGCACCAGCTCGCGCCCCAACTCCCTGGCTAAACGTTTGAGGGCCTGTTCCCTGGTTTTGCGGACCTGTTCCTCGTAGCGCGCGAGTCCCTTTTCAACGTAGTCGTCGCCTTTGACCATCACGCGCCAGAACCAGGCGGCGAGCTTGCGCGCCAGCGCCTTGGTCGCGACCAGGCCGCCGCGGCGTGCCGCGAGACGGCGGTAGAAACCACCCAGCGCAATATCCCTGCTGCGTACCAGGCTTTGCGCCATCATGCAGAACAGCCGTCCAGTCCGGTTGCGGGCGCGCCTGACGCCTTTCCTGCGTTTGCCGCTATCGTGGTTGCCCGGTGCCAGTCCGGCCCAGGCGGTGAAGTGTTTTTCAGTGGGCCAGGCGCTCAGGTCGGTACCCACCTCCCCGATGAGTTGCAGCACGCCGTAGGACGACAGCGCGGGCAGCTTCGTCAGATCCCGTCCGCCACACATCTGGGCCAGTATCTCGCGCAGCCTGGCAATTTCCGGGGCGTTGACGCCGGTCCGTCGGGTGGACCTGGGCAGCGGCGGTTGGGTGTCATCGTGCGGCGGCAGCACGGTGGCGATGCGCTCGTCGCAAGCGGCGATGAGTTTCTGGTAGTGGTCCCAGGATTGCAGTGCCTGACCGGGCGCGAAGATGTGCTCGTCGGCCCACGTGCCCCGCAGGGCCTCGATCACGGCCTGTTCCTTCCTGCGCCGGATCTGCACGTCGCACAGTGCCACCAGGGCCTCAGGGGAACGCTCGCCGGCCACGATCGCGCGCGTCACCGCCAGGCCGCTGACGCCGGCCAGGGAGGAGATGACATCATGCAGCTTGATGTTCATGCGCTCGAAGGCCTTCTGCATCAGTTGCACGCAGGTGACGGCGGCCGCCACGTGATCGGCGCGCAGGCGCAGGTAGTCCTGCAGCCGGCGGATGTCAGCCGGTGGCACGAAGCCGTGCATGCAGCAGACCATGCATGTGCAGCGTGGCCCCCCACTGGCTGTCAGTCATGTCGGTCTTCCTGCCTGGCAGGTTGCGCGTCTGCCGGCCATTGACCATGCGCACTTCCAGACCGGCACTTTCCAGTACACCGTACAACGGCAGCCAGTACACGCCGGTCGCTTCCATCGCAACGGAACGTACGCCCTGTGCGAGCAGCCAGTCGCGCAACGCGTGTAACTGCGAGGTCACGGTGCCGAACACTTCCGGCCTGTTGCCGCCCACCGAAACATGCATGTGTTCGCTGCCGACGTCCACGAATGCGGCTAGCGGATCGAGCATGGGGAGTTCTTGTGACATGATGAACCTCCGCATTGGGGCATCACAATGCGCGCGGTAGCCCTGGCCCGGTCACGTCACAGGAAAAACAAATCTCTCCAGCGGGAAGCAGTGCTCACCAGAATGTGCGACTGATCATGACCGCAGCCATGCTTTTTTACAGGCAATCCGACAGTTGTCCGATGCACCAGAGCGCGTCGCAGCTACGCTGCCAGGAACCACTACGCGTTATGTAAGGATAGGCGATAGCCGGTTCATGGTCTGTGTGCGGCTTTCGGCGAAAACTGGCCGCTTTTTTGGAGCGAGAAACGGTTGCGTTTGAACGAGAAGCCGCTGCGCTTGAGCGCCTCGCCGAGCGTTTCGATTTTGCATGGCAGTGGTTCGTTGAGCACGGCTTCGACTCGCTGGGCAATACGTACCAAGGTCAGTGGCTCGGTCCGCGCGATCTCAAGGGCCACCGCGATCTGGGCTTCGGACAGCAGCGGCCGCCGGCCGCCGCAGTGACCGCCCATCAGGCCGCATATGCCACTCTCACGCCACGCGTGAAACCAGTTGTAGACGCTCTGGGCACTCACGCCGAACTGTTCGGCAATCGCCTGCGGCCTGATCCCACGCCCCGGCTTCAGCAGGCCAGCTGCACGCGTGCGCGTATCCCGGTAACGGTGGTTGATCGACAACTGCTGCAATGTCAGTTCCTCGGCTTCGCTCAGTTCTACAACGCACCTCATCCGCTACTCCAGCCTCATGAAGGCGCCAGGTTAGCGGAATTCAAATCGGATGACCAGGAACACTTACCGCTCAGAATCGGGGCATCGGGGGCCTTGTAGCCGTCGCCGATCGCGTACTGTCCGCGCAGCGCGAGGCTCACGTTGCTCCACTTGCCGATCTTCAGGTCGACGGCCGTGCCAAACGCATGCACCCATTTGTTGTCGAACGAAATCAGCGGAATCGGCGTGTATTTCGTGCCATAGCCTTTGTACGGCGCCGACTCGATGCCGGCTCCCACGCCCAGGCCCCAATGCGTTACGTTGGCCGCATTGTTCAGCACGGTGAAGCCTGTATCGTCCGCCGTGGGCGGCTCCGGGCTCTGGCCGTCGGCCCAGGCCACACGCGAAACCATGAAGAACGATGCGATCGCCAACAGAAGCCTGCGCTCACGGTAAAGAGATTTTTTCACGTCGAGTCCTGAGTAGATGGATGAGGCGGCATCGACTCCAAGACTGCTGGACTTACTCGTTACTTACTCAAAGCGGTGGGGACTGGCACGTCCGGGGGCAGCGGGGGTAGCGGCGGCGGGTGAATGCCGCAGCGGCGGAACTGCAGCGGCAGCGCGCGTCGATCTGGTCGCTGGAACGGAAAGACCGGAACGGTGCGATCAAGACGCCATAGCCAACTGCTTTACTATTACCAATCATCAATACCATACTGTCGTACCGTTTCGTATTCCGCTTTTGAGGAGGCGCCAATGACCGTTCAACTCACGCCCGAATTCGCGTCCAGATTCGCCAATCTCGCGCTCGCCCATCTCACGCGCGAGTATCCGAACAAGCTGACCCACTCGCTTGCCGGTCCTCAAGACGTGCAAGGCCCGCGCGCACTGCATCCGATTTTTTACGGCAGCTACGACTGGCATTCATGCGTGCATGGCTACTGGCTGATCCTGCATCTGCTCGACCGCTTTCCCGATCTGCCTGAAGCGGCGCGCATCGTCGCGGTGGTCGACGAGCATTTCACCGCCGCGAATGTGGCCGGCGAGCTTGCGTATCTCGACCTGCCGCACAATCGCGGTTTCGAGCGTCCGTATGGGTGGGCGTGGCTGCTCGCGCTGAGCGCGCAACTCCATTCGCTGAAGCTATCGGAAGCCGCGCGCTGGTCCAGGACTTTTGCACCGCTTACCGAGACCTTTGTCGAACGCTTCGAGGAATTTCTGCCGAAAGCGACCTACCCTTTGCGTGTCGGTACGCACTTCAACATGGCATTCGCGCTTTCACTCACGCTCGATTTCGCACGGCAAACGTCGCGTGAATCGCTTGAAGCGCTGCTGGTGAATACGGCGGAGCGCTGGTTTCTGAACGACGTCGCGTGTCAGGCCTGGGAGCCCGCTGGCGACGAGTTTTTGTCGCCCTCGCTGATGGAAGCGGAATTGATGCGGCGCGTGTTGCCGCCGGCGCAATTCGTCGAATGGTTCAGGCGCTTTTTGCCCGACCTCGGCGCGAAAAAGCCCGCCACGCTGTTCGAACCCGTCACCGTGACCGATCGTACCGACGGCAAGATCGCGCACCTGGACGGCCTGAATCTGAGCCGCGCATGGTGCCAGCGGTCGCTGGCGCGCGCGCTGCCCGTGGGCGACGTGCGCCGCACCGTATTGTGCGACTCGGCCGAGCGTCATCTTCTGAGCGCCCTGCCGCACGTGGCCGGCGACTATATGGGCGAACACTGGCTGGGTACGTTCGCCACGCTCGCGCTGGAAGCGTGAAACGGCTTTAGCAAGCAACCGATTCGCGCCGCAAGCGCCGTGTTTTTTGCCGCGTGATTCAAGCGCCGCCGGCTACAGCCCGGCGCTCGAATCCACCGGCGCCGTGCATTACTGGCCGGTCAGCTTTTTAGGCTTCGGCGGTGCCTGAACCTTGTTGTACTGAAACTCGGGCGTCGCCTTCAAGGCATCTTTGGTCGCGCCAGCCAGATAGAAATTCCCAGAACGAATATCCAGCGCAGCGATCGGCACCGCTACGTCATGCGACGCCACGCCCAGAAATCCACCGGCAGCAACGATCGCTGCGGACAGCGAGCCATCGGGAGCGACCACGAGATCGCGGATCGAACCGATCTTCTCGTTCTGGTCGTTATACACGGCCTTGCCGAGAATGCTCTTCTTCACACTCCAGCCGCTCAGCAGCGCATTCGACTGCTCGACCGTGACGCTCAAGGGTTGCGTGCCGGCAACTTGCGCCTGCGCGCCAAAGCTGGTTGCAGCTACCGCGACCACAACAACAAGTTTGCTCAAAGTCATTCTGTTCACTCCGTTTTTAATAGACTTGACCGGCGCATGGCCTGCGCCGAAGGAATCGCTGCAAAACGATGATACAGACTACGCGGCACGCCTGCATCCAGCCGTGCCACGGCCACAACCGCATAACGGTAAAATCGAGCCAGGCGATAAGGCCCGTTTAGAGGTGGAAGGTTGACTGAGCTTGAGCAGGGTTTCATTCTGACCCGACATTGGCGGGATACACCCGCCGGCACGGAAGTGGATTTCTGGCTGGCAACAGACGGCGGGCCCAGTCACATCCGTCTGCGCCCTCAGCCTTCCGTGGCCTTCATTCCGGCGGAGCACCGGGAGCGCGCGGAAACGATCCTGCGCCGTGAAGCGCCGCTCGATCTGCGCCCGCTCGATCTATGCGATTTCCAGCATCGGACGGTGATGGGGCTTTACTGCCCGCAGTACCGGCAATTGACGGGCTTCGAGAAACGCCTGAAACAAGGCGGCGTCGATGTCTACGAGGCCGATATTTTCCCGCCCGAGCGCTACATGATGGAGCGGTTCATTACCGCCCCGGTGTGGTTCGGCGGCGATCCGCAGCAAGGCGGCCCGCTTCTGAACAGTGAATTGAAGCCGGCGACTCACTACCGGCCGTCGTTGAAGCTGGTGTCACTCGACATCGAAACCAGCGCGCACGCCGAGCTCTATTCCATCGCACTCGAAGGGTGCGGACAGCGTCAGGTCTATATGTTGGGACCGCCGAATGGGGATAGTGGCGATGGCAGCGATGGCGGCGGTATCGACTTCGACCTCGAATACTGCGAAACCCGCGCACAGTTGCTCGAAAAGTTGAACACGTGGCTGGAACGGCACGACCCCGACGCGATCATCGGCTGGAATCTTGTGCAGTTCGATCTGCGCGTGCTGCAGCAGCACGCCGAACAATTGCGCGTGCCGTTGCGACTCGGCCGCGGCGGCGCAGTCATGGAATGGCGCGAGCACGGTCACAAACAGAACCATTTCTTCGCGGGCGCCGCGGGAAGATTGATCATCGACGGTATCGAAGCGTTGCGCTCCGCCACATGGAGTTTCCCTTCGTTCAGCCTCGAGTATGTGGCGCGTTCCGTGTTGGGCGAAGGCAAGTCGATCGACAATCCTTATCAGCGCATGGATGAAATCCAGCGCCGCTTCGACGAGGACAAGCCCGCCCTTGCACGGTACAACCTGAAAGATTGCGAGCTGGTGACGCGCATCTTTGCGAAGACCGAGTTGCTGCCGTTTCTGCTGGAACGCGCGACGGTCACCGGTCTGCCGGCGGACCGGAGCGGCGGATCGGTCGCGGCATTCACGCATCTGTATATGCCGCGGATGCATCGGCAAGGCTATGTAGCACCGAATCTCGGCGACGTAGCCGGCGCGGCGAGCCCCGGTGGTTTCGTGATGGATTCGCGGCCCGGTCTCTACGATTCCGTCCTCGTGCTCGACTACAAGAGCCTGTACCCGTCGATCATCCGTACGTTTCTGATCGACCCGGTGGGTCTCGTAGAAGGCATGCTGAATCCCGGTGACGATCAATCGGTGCCGGGCTTTCTCGGCGCACGCTTCTCGCGCACACATCATTGTTTGCCGTCGATCGTCGGCCAGGTGTGGCAAGGGCGCGAAGCCGCCAAACGCGAGCACAACAAGCCGCTTTCGCAGGCCTTGAAGATCATCATGAACGCCTTCTATGGCGTGCTCGGCTCCACCGGCTGCCGCTTCTTCGACCCGCGTCTCGCGTCGTCGATCACCATACGCGGCCATGAAATCATGCACACCACGCGTGAGCTGATCGTGGCGCAAGGCTACGAAGTCATCTACGGCGACACGGATTCAACGTTCGTATGGCTGAAGCACGCACATAGCGAAGAAGACGCGAGCCGCATCGGCCGTGCGCTCGTCGAGCATATCAACGCGTGGTGGCGGCAGAATCTGCAGGCGCGTTTCGGCCTCGAGAGCGCGCTCGAGTTGCAATTCGAGCGGCACTACAAGCGTTTTTTCATGCCGACGATTCGCGGCGCCGAAGAAGGCAGCAAGAAACGTTATGCCGGGCTGACTGTTTTGCCGGACGGCAGCGAGGATATCGTCTACAAAGGGCTCGAAACCGTGCGGACCGACTGGACGCCGCTCGCCCAGCAGTTCCAGCAGGAACTCTATGGGCGAATCTTCAGGCAACAGCCGTATCAGGACTATGTGCGCGACTACGTGCGCGATACGTTGGCCGGAAAACTGGACGATCAGCTGGTGTACCGCAAGCGGCTGCGCCGCTCGCTCGGCGAGTACGAGCGCAACGTGCCGCCGCACGTGCGCGCGGCACGGGTGGCCGACGAGTTCAACCGGCAACAGGGGCGTCCGTTGCAATACCAGAACGGCGGCTGGATCAGCTATGTCATGACGACCGCCGGACCGGAGCCGCTCGAAACATTGCGCTCGGCAATCGACTACGAACACTATCTGACGCGGCAGTTGCAACCGGTTGCGGACGCGATCCTGCCGCTCTTGCGCGACGACTTTACGACCTTGATGTCGGGTCAGAAACAGCTGTTCTGACGGGTTGGACACACCGCCGGCACCATCGGCAACAACCAGGCCACGCCGACGCTGTAACAGGTTTTAAGCCTCCCTTCAGGACTTTTAAGGTCCACCTGGGTCAACATGCACGGCATCGTGATCTAATTTGTGGTACCGGCATCGCGCCTGTTCACCGAGGAGTCCCCTATGCTGCCCGGCTCGTTTTCGCTCGCCGCCAGCGTGGTCGCGGGATTTCCACCCGTCAAATGCGCATAGGCCGTTGTAATGAGTGACACTGCCCTGCCGACCGCGGTGCCGGCTTCGCCCGCGCCCATGGCGGCTCCCCCCCTGTCGCCCGCGCATACGCGTCTTCTGCTCCTGGGCCTCGGTCTCGCGACCGGCATGGAGTTCTATACGTTCGACAGCATGAACCTCGTGCTGGCCGATCTGACCGGCACGCTCGGCGTGTCGGCGGATGAAGCGAGCTGGCTGCTGACGGTGTATAGCTGCGCGCTGTTCCTCGGCGTGCCGGTCTCGGTCTGGATGGCCGGGCACTATGGTTACAAGCGCTTCCTGATCTCGACCATCGTCGTGTTCGCGATTGCCTCCATGGGTTGCGCGATATCCCCGAATCTCGAATCGATGCTGATCTGGCGCGCCGTCCAGGGACTGGCCGGCGCGGGTCTCGTCGTATGGTGGCGGGCGAGCATCTACGTCCTGATGGCCAAACCACAGCGCAGCCCTTCGTTGATGAAGGCGTCCACGCTGCTCTACCTATCAAGCGCGGCGGGGCTTCTGGTCAGCGGCTATATCACGGACCATTTCAACTGGCGGCTGATCTTTCTGCCGAATCTGTTGTACGCGGCCGGTGCCATATGGCTGCTGGCCCGCTACTTTCCGACGCTTCCGCCCCCTTCCTCCGACCGCGTGATCCGGACCGACTGGCTCGGCATCGTCCTCCTCGCAACGGCGCTGATTTCGCTTCAGATCATCCTCAATCGCGGTGAAATCGACGACTGGTTCGGATCCTTTCATATTCGCGTGCTAGCGTGGACGAGCGGCGCGGCTCTGCTCCTTTTCATTATCTGGCAAGCGACTCCGGCGAATCGATCGCCGCTCCTCTGGCTCGGCCTGCTGCGTGACCGCTACGTGCTCTCGTCCGCGTTGATCGGCGTCTTCACCGGCATGATCCTGTCGGGCAGCCTGTTCGTGCTGCCCGAGTTTCTGCGCAATCTGTCGACCCATACTCATAGTGCGACCCAGACCGGACAGATCATATGCGTCTATGCATTGACGGCCGCGGCCATCCGGCCGCTCATGGTCGGTCTGATCGCGCGAATCGGTCAGCGCAAAACGATCGTGATCGCGCTCGTCACGTTGATCGCGTCGATGGTTCTGTTCAATCGTCTGCTGACGACGGACACACCCGGTTATTACTACATTCTTCCGCTGATTCTTTACGCCTGCTGCCTGTCGCCGTTGCTTCCCGCGGTGGGCAGCGGCACGGTAGCGAGAATCGAACAGAACAAGCTGCTCGACGGCGTTTCGCTTTACATGACCTTCAGGCAGTTCGGCGCGTCGCTCGGGGTCGCGCTGCTGACCATTCTCATCGGGCATCGCGAGACGCTTCATTCATCGCGCCTGTTCGAACACCTGCGCCACGACAATCCGGTCACACGAGACTGGCTCGCGTCGGTGAGCGCAACGCTGGTCACGCGCGGCGGCTATTCTCCTGTCGAGAGCCAACGCGCGGCGGTAAAGATGCTGGCCGAAGCAGGCGCGCACCAGGCCGCCACGCTCGCCTACGCGGACGCTTTCGCCTTCATGGCGGCG
Source organism: Paraburkholderia sp. BL23I1N1 (assembly GCF_003610295.1). NCBI lineage: Bacteria > Pseudomonadati > Pseudomonadota > Betaproteobacteria > Burkholderiales > Burkholderiaceae > Paraburkholderia > Paraburkholderia sp. BL23I1N1. The sequence continues at coordinate 4,953,311 of NZ_RAPV01000001.1, read as the reverse complement.
GTCGGTGTGATCGCACTGTGCCTCGTCCCCATCATTCCGCCGACCCCGGTAGCCAAAAAATAAGGAGCGCGGCCATGCGAACCCTGTCTCTTCCAAACCCTTTCCACACTCGCAAACGGAGCCAACGATGAGCGACGCGCCACCGGTTCAAAAACCGGCCACCCCGCCGCCCGCCGCTGCTGCGCCTGCGGCGCCGCCGCTGCCTGACAATCGACGCTGGCTGATCCTCGGCCTGCTCGTTCTGATCGTTCTGCTGGCGATCTCGGCGTATTTCCTGGTGCCCGGCCTGTACGAGCAAGAGACCGACGACGCCTATGTCGACGCGCATCTGGTCTCGGTCATTCCGAAGGTGCCGGCTTACGTGCAGACCCTTCATATCAACGACAACAGCAAGGTCACCGCCGGCGAACTCCTTGTCGAACTTGACCCGCGCGACTATGTCGTTCAGGTGGATCTCGCGCGCGCCAATGTCGAGGCGACCATTGGGAAGCTGGAAGAGGCCCGCAATCAGGTCGCGGTGGCCGACGCCAATATCGGCCAGCAAAAGGCGGAGCTTGACGTTGCCCACGCCAATGCGAAACTTGCCGGCGCCAATCTGGCGCGGCTGCAATCCGTCTCCGATGTGCGCGCCGTGTCATCGGAACGCGTCGACGAGGGGAAGGCGGCCGCCGACGGCACGCGTGCTTCCGTAACCGCGGCCCAGGTCAAGGTCGATGCACTACAGGCGCAGGCCACACTTGCACGCGCCCAGGTCAAAACGGCGGAGGCCTCGGTCGCTCAGTCTCAAGCCATGCTCGCGCAAGCAACGCTCAATCTCTCGTACACGAAAATCTACACAACCGAGTCCGGCAGCGTCGCAAACAAGAGCGTCGAAAAGGGTAACTATGTGCAGCCTGGGCAAACGCTGCTGTCGGTCGTCCCGGACAAGCTCTATGTGATCGCGAACTATAAGGAAACGCAATTGACCCACGTTCGGCCCGGCCAGACGGTCAAGGTCTCCGTCGACGCATTTCCGAACTTGCGCCTGCGCGGTCACGTCGACAGCATCCAGCGCGGCACAGGCTCGCACTTCGCACTTCTGCCGCCGGAAAACGCAACGGGCAATTTCGTGAAGGTGGTGCAGCGCGTGCCGGTAAAAATCGAACTCGACAACCCTGGAGAAGCGCTTAAATTGATCTCGCCGGGCATGTCTGTCGAAACGGAAATCTTCGTCAGGGAGCGTCCGGCATGGCTCGGGTTCTGAAACTAGCGGCAGCGCCGCCGGCGAGCCTCCCGCCTTATCCGCGACGCCGTTTCACTTCTGTCGCAGGCCTGGGCGCTATCGTCGCGACATGGGCGGGACTCCTCACGGGTTGTACCGTGGGCCCCGACTACGTGCCGCCGAAGCCCGTCATGCCGGCGGCATTTACGGAGCAAACGGGCTCGGCGGCAAACACGGCAAAAGAAGCGCAAACGTCGCATGACGCCTGGTGGGAAGGCTTCGACGACGCGACGCTCAACGCGCTCATGACCGAAGCGCTGCATGCTGCGCCCGACCTCGCCATTGCCCAGGCCCGCGTACGTGAAGCGCGGGCCTTGCGAGGCATCGCCGGTGCGGAGCAATACCCCACCGCCGACGCAGGCGCCCAATACGATCGGACTCACGGTAGCGCCAATGTGCCGGTCGGCGTGCCGCCTGGCGGCCTCGGTCCAGGCGCTAACGGTAATCTATGGCAGGCCGGTTTCGACGCTTCGTGGGAGATCGACGTATTCGGCGGCAAACGTCGCGGCGTCGAATCAGCCGATGCCTCATATCAAGCCGCCGTGGCGGACCTTGGCGACGTCGAGTTGACCTTGCTCGCCGAGGTGGCGCGCAACTACATCGAGTTACGCGGGGTGCAACGGCAACTCGCGGTCGCACGCAACAATTTGTCCATCCAGCAGGATTCGCTGTCGCTGACGCGATCGCAATTCGACGCGGGCCTCGCGTCGCGTCTCGACGTGCTGCGTGCGCAGGCTCAAGTCTCCGATACTGAAGCCGCCATCCCGACGTTCGAGGCCGATGAACGCGCGTCCATCTATCGCATTGGCGCGCTGATCGGGCATCCGCCGGAAGAATTGCTTGCCCAGCTCGATACGCCGCAAGCGATTCCTTCGGCCGTGGCCGACGTGCCTGTCGGCCTTCCGTCCGACCTCCTGCGCCGCCGTCCGGATATCCGGGCGGCCGACCACCGGATTGCCGCCGCGAATGCCCGCATCGGCGTCGCTCAGGCCGATCTCTATCCGCACTTCTCGCTGACCGGCGTCGCGGGCCTGGAGAGCCTGAACGCATCGACGTTTCTCACCGCGCCGAGCCGCTACTTCTCGATTGGTCCGAACATCAGCTGGCTCATATTCGACGCGGGTAAGGTCCGCTTCGAAATGCGTGCCGAGGAGGCGCGGACCGATCAGGCCGCGGCCGTGTACCAGCGGACGGTTCTGGGGGCGTTGCGCGATGTCGAAACCGCGCTCGTGTCGTATGCGCAGTCACACGTGCGGCGTGATCGGCTGGCTGCCGAGGTCGCCGCCGACCGCGAGGCCGTGACTATCGCGACACGGCTCTATCGGCAGGGTCTCAATGACTTCCTCTCCGTGCTGGACGCCGAACGCTCGCTGTACGCCGCCGACGACAAGCTGGCGCAAAGCGACCGTGATATGGCGCTTGCACTTGTCGCGCTTTACAAGGCGCTGGGTGGAGGCTGGCAGGAGGCAACCGACGCGTCCCATGTCGCCGCCCGGCAACCCTGATGCAGACATGCAACGACGAAATCGTCACCTGACTCGACGAATGGCCAACTTGTTGTCCATAAAACGAATAACCCGATTGCAATCGTTCAGATCGAGCCACGCCCGTGTTTCCACTGCCCCTTGCCGTGAATAGAATTAAAGGGCGTTAAACCGACGCGCTTCACGTCAAGCAGAGAGGTTCATCATGAAAGTCACTGCGTTTTTTGTGGCCGTGGTTTTAAGCACTTCCTTTTTTACGCCGGCCTTTGCCAATGAGCATATGCACGTGAATCACGATCACGAACACACGCGCTATCAACCCGTCCACACGGACCAGAGTGGCGCGGATCAAAATGCACCGGCTCAGGCGTCACAGGACAACAGCCAAACCGTGCAGGGCAGCAAGTAAGACGTGGAGCGCGTGCCTCGTCCTAGCGTGCGTAGCGAAGCAGAAAATCCCGCAACGGCGGATTCACGCTCCCGGCATGCGTTAAATTCGGCGTGTGTCCCGCCCGGTCGACCAGAACCAGATCCTTGCAGTTCGGCAACCGGGCGGCTAGCGCCTCGGCGCAGTCAGGGCTGATGGCGGCGTCGTCGCGTCCATGAAACACGATCGACGTATGCGTGATTTCAGCAAGACGCGGCGTGATGTCGTCCCGTGAAACCAGCGCATTGACCGGATGTTCGAAGTGATCCGCGCCCGCGTTCAGCCATTTGCGAATCCATTCCGACGCCGCGTACTCGGGACCGAACAGAAACACCGACAGATTCTGCGCGACATTCTTCGCGCCATTGCGTGCCCACTCTGCTTTCAGTTCCTCGAAAGACTGCTGGACCGCTTCGGAGTCGATATCGCTTCGCGTCGATATCAGGGCGATCGCCCGAAAGCGATCGGGCTCCAGCAACGCCGCGCGCATCGATATAAATCCGCCTTGGGACATGCCAACAAGTGATGCCGAGGCCACCTCCAGATGGTCGAGCAAGGCAATGAGATCGAGCGCGGAGTCCCAGTAACTAAAGGCCCGCGTCACGGCGCCCGTTGCACCGAAACCTCGCTGATCCCAGACCACGCAACGGAACTCATTGCGGAGTTCCTCGATGTTCGGCTGGAACATGTCGCTGTCCATCAGGAAGCCATGACTGAAGACAACGACAGGCGCCCCGGCAGGGCCGAACTCATCGTATGCAAAGCGTATTCCATCGCGTTCAAAAAACGGCATGCCTATCCCTACTTTCGAATAACACGGTGGATTCAATATAAGCCGCCCGCTGCTGGAACACCTGACCGAAAGCGCCGAATACTTGTCAAATCGTCCTGACTTTCTAAAACGTGTGCATGGAGGTCAAAACAGGTTTCTACCCATTGACTGCACTCCTTACTTTTGATTAAGTGACGTCTATGCGAATTGTTGGTTGACTGGCTTTTCGCAAGATCTCAACGCTTAGTGAAGTGTCTTTTTAAGCGTCTTTTTTTGTGTTCATGGAACCCGGCAAGCGACATGCACCGCCCTGTTCCACGAGGAGACATGTTGGGTATGACGAACGTACCAATTGATGGCGACAAGCCCGTCTGGATTCTGCAAGGAAGTTTCGGGCGGGCAACGGTGAATTTCATTAGCCGTCCGCTTGTCGCTCACGCTCACGCCCAATACCAGTTCCTTTTCAAGCTTGGCGGAAGCAACTGCAACTTCCGCATCGGCGCGGACGATTGCGCGCTGACGGCGGAGCGGGCAATCTGTCTGAACCCGTGGGTCGAGCACTCGAAAAGCAGCAACGAGGACGAACCTTCCCTGATCCTTTCCCTCGTCATCGAAGCGCCCTGGTTGCGCCAGCAATTGAAACTCGCCGAAAGCGGCACCGCGAGTATCTTCCCGAAGGCCGAGGTTGTCGTCACGCCGGACGTGCGGCATCACGTGGATCGTATCGCCGCGGCGATCACGAACCATCTGGTCGCTCAGGACGACAATTGCATGCCCATTCTCGCGGACCTGGTGACCGCACTCGGTCGGGATTTTGCCGATCCCGCATTGACGGCCGGCATCATTCCGTCAGGCAGACCGATTGATTTTCGCATCCGCAAAGCGGTGGATTTCATCAAACACGCTTCGGTAACGAATCCCACCGTTGCCCAGGTGGCCACTCAGGTCGGCCTATCCAGGTCGAGATTCTTTCAGCAATTCCGGCTATGCATGGGCATTTCACCGCAGCACTATATCGACTGGGTTCGCATGTCTCACGCGATCCAGCTGCTAGGCGCCAGCAATAAACCGCTTTCCGATGTAGCCGAAGAGTTGGGGTTCGAAGAACACAGCCACTTCACGCGTTTCTTCGCACAACACATGGGTGTGCCACCCGGTGAGTTTCGCAGGCATTCCGTGACGCTGGATCATCAGCGCGGCTGAACGGCGGTGTGGGGCTCCAAATGATCCCCACACCCTCTAAACGCCAGGATTCCTTTAGCCGGAATCAGGCCGCGGACTTCCGTACTCCGTAACCACTTTCACTGATGGACGCGTCGGCGGCGACCGGATTGCCAAGGACACCCAGCCCATCGATCTCGATCTCGACCCAGTCTCCCGGCCGCATATGCACCAGACCCGGCGTCGGGAAGGGACCGTACTGGCGCGAGAGATCGCGGCCTTCGACATCATCCGGCTGAGGCTTCAACGCACCCGGTGTTCCCATCGCGATCAGGTCGCCGGGCCGCAAGCGATAGCCCTGACTCAGATAGCTGATCACTTGCGCAACGTCCAATAGCATGTCGTCGAGCGGCGCGCTCTGACGAATGATACCGTTGATGCGAGTCGTCACAGTGTGCTTTGCGGGATCGCCAAATTCGTCGCGAGTCATCAGCCACGGCCCATAAGATCCGGATGCTTCGAAATTCTTGCCGAGGCCGAATTGACGATTGTGCATCTGGAACTCGCGAACTGATCCTTCGTTGAGGCAGGTGTAACCCGCCACATGTTCCAGCGCTCGCTCCACCGGAATATAACGCCCAGGCGTGCCGATCACGACGCCTAGTTCGCCCTCATAGTCGAACGCGCGTGCAACGGATTCCGCCGGCGCCAGAATCGGCTCGCCGGCGCCGACGTAGGACGCAGCCGTGCGCATGAAAAGGTGGGGATATTCCTTCGACGTTTGCAGTCCCGTCTCCGCGATATGGCTCTTGAAGTTCAACGCCAGTGCCCACATCGCGTTCGGGCGATCCAGGAAGGGCTTGAGTGTGACGTCGGCAAGAACCCGATCGCCCTGCCGGCCCTCTGCCGCCTGCCGCAGCCGCGTGAGCCCATCCTCCTGCTCCAGAATCGAAATGAGGCTGGATGGAAGGTCTGGGGCAATGTCGGCGACAGCGATGAAATGGGTCGGGCTGGTGACGATACCGAGTGCGGTGCGGCCGCCGTCGGCGTAAGCAATAATCTTCATGATCGAAAGTATCTTTGCGTTGGATTAGAAAAGCTCGACGTGGTGAGACTCAGTGCTCCACCACGGCACGATCGGGAAACTTTTGAGCCACTCTGCGGCCGATCAACGATAGGGCAGCGAGCGCGAAAATCGCCGCACCGGCGGGCACAACGGCGGTGAGGACGATATCGCGTACCGGCCAGCCGAGCGACAGCAAACCACCGCCAATCGCCGGCCCCACAAAGGAACCGACCCGCCCGATCGCATGCCCCCAGCCAACCCCGGTTGCGCGAATTTCCGGCGGATAGAAAGCGACTGCGAGCGCGGTCTGCCCCATGATGCCGTTGACCAGACCGGCGCCGATCACGCCAGTGAGCAGCAGCACAATGCCCGGCGCCACCGCCGCCTGACTAAGGCCGGTAATACTGAGAATCACCAGCAACAGCCCCAGCACCAACGCCGATTTCACCTTGATCCTGCCGGCAAGCGTCATCATCGCGACAGCCCCGGTCATCAGGACGTTGCCGCTCAGGCCGCCGATACTGAAGGCCGCCATGCCGACTGACGCATGGTCCGCCGAAAAGCCGAAATCCACCAGCAGCGTCGGCACCCAGAACAGCAATGCATAGACGTCCATGAAGATCAGGAACGAGAACAGCCACAACAAACACGTGTAGGCGCCCAGACCATTTTCGAACAGCGCCTTGAGCGGGTTTGACGCGCGCACCCCGGCGGTATCGGCTATCGCCGGGGTGCGCGCCGGGAGGATGCGAAAGAACGCGGGAACCAGCAGGAAAGGCAGGAGGCCGCCGGTCACGAAGATGGACTGCCAGCCGAAGTGACTCATCAGCGGGCCGCCCGTGACGCCGCCCGTAACCGCACCAACAGACATGCCGGTCGTAATTAGCAGGGACGCCGCCACCTTATGCTTCGCGCCAATGATGCCGGCCGCCGCCGTAATGGCGATCGGCAACGCCGCGCCCAGGCCGATAGCCGCCGCGAGGCGCATGACGGACAAGCTCGCAATATCGTTCGCATACGACGTCAGCAGCGTGCTTCCGGCAAACAGCACAACGCTGGCGACACCCATGTAACGGTGTCCGAAACGTTGAGCGAGCGGACCCGAGATCATGAAGCCAATCGCCGCGCCAATGTTCGTCGCCACGAAAACGGTGGTGAAGAGCGCCGCCGCCAGGTGCCATTCATGAGCGAGCTTCGGCACGACAAAGGAGATCGACGTCGTGTTGAATCCGTCCATCACGATCACCAGGAAGCACACCAGCAGGGCCAGCAAAGGCCCTGCACGACGTGTTGCAGCCACGCCGTTCTCTATAGACGGCTTCAGGTCTTTCGCATTCATCGAATCATCTCCTTGCAACACGAGCACGGGCACGCGACCCCGCCGAAATGCTGTAGCCAGTCAGCAGGCAACGCCAGTTGAACTGTTGCGCGATCATGGCTTCAGGCCCGAATGGACGTTGCGATACGCTCTTTCAGCGCGGCGGAAAAAATGCGCTTGGGCAGCATGCAATGAATACCCTTGGGCGGAATGGTCGAGTAGACGGTTCCGGTCTGATTGGCGTATTGCGTCACCCGGAAGCTGCCTGCCACGCTATAGATTCCGTAGCAATCTTCCGGTGCAATGCCGGTGGCGGCCGATAGCCAACTGATCATCTGCCGCAGGCAGGCAACCAGTGAATTCTCGAGCGAGTCGGAGAATCCGAAACCGATCCAATGGTCAGGCGTCTCCGCCATCGGCACCTTCAGTGCGGCGCCCTTGTGCAGGATGTACTGGATGCGCATTTCTTCGAAGGCCGTTTCGATCGAGGTCTGATCGACGTTGCCCTCACCCGAAGCCCCCATGGAGCCGCCCGTCCACACTCGTGCGCCGTCGACCTGTACAGGCAGGAAGATCGAGGTGTCCACACCCAGCACCGCGCAGTCGAGATTGCCACCGTAATTGCCGGCCAGATTCGCGCTGACCGGTTTCTCGCCGGCCGGCTGCGCGGCGATATACGCCTGAAACGGCTTCAGCGGAATATTCACGCCCGGCACATACGCGGCAGCGGTCCTGTCCTTGTCGAATTTCAGATAGCGCAGGTAAGGCTTGAAATCGTGCGGCAATGCGCCGACGCCCGGAGGCGCGGAATTCCAGCCCCAGTCGATCGGCCGCATCTTCACCATGCGGCATTCGACCAGATCGCCCGCCTCGGCACCGATGATCGAAACCGGTCCGATCAGCGAGAAGGGACCGTTGGGGTACTTCTTGCGGATCGGCTCGCGCTCCTTGAAGGTCAGCCCATACTTCGCCTCATTGCCCCAATTGGTCCACGTGCCGTCATACCAGACGGTATCGCCCGACTTGATCGTGGCCGCCGTCGGCGCGCCAGGCTCGATCTGCCCGACCTTCACCGTGTCCAGCGATGGCACCAGCCTGATGGTCTGTCCGGTGTGCGAAGCGGCCGCACTCCCCGCCTCCTGCGACGTGCCGCTTTGCGCGCGAACCGCGCCGGAGAAACCAAGAGCACCTGCCGCAAATGCGCCGAAACCAAGCTTCAGGATCGACCGGCGGCAAGCGTCGGTAGCGTCACGTGTCGAGGCAAGCCTGTCGTCCACGGCGCCGGTTGCGGTCACTGCATCGCGCTGTTCTGTTTCGCGTTTCATGAAAATCTTCCCAATTTCGTTTCAATAGAACACGACGTGTCATCGCACCGTCGTTGCACCGATTGCTTCAATTGCACCCTTGACGACCTGATCGTCGATCTCAGAGGGCGCACCACTTGCGCCGACCGCACCTAACAGATGCCCGTCGACAAAGACCGGAAACACACCTCGCGCCGGCAGAAACGGTGCGAAATACCCCACACCCGAAACATTGCTGTACTCCGAAGGATCGTCCTTGAAACGCTGCTCCAGCGTTGCACCGGACTGGCCGCCGAGCGCCACGGAGGCGAAGGCTTTGCCACGGGCGAAATCAACGCTGGCAAAGGGCGCACCGTCCATGCGCACAGCCATGATGAGGTGGCCGCCCGGATCGAGTACCGCGAAACTCATCGCGAGATGGCGGCTCTGCGCGGTTGCCGTTGCGATCTCGACAAGCTTCATGGCCTGCTTGATGCTCAGCGAATAGCTTGCTGGCGGGGCCGCGGCTTGCTGCGCCTGAGTCGTGTCGGCGGCGCAAACGTTGCCCAGAAAAACGAGGCACGCCGAACCGAGGAATGTGGCCAATCCGGCCTTGTTTGACCGGGCGTAACAACGGAATCTCAAGCTAGTCTCCTCTTCATGACACCTCGAGCAGCGCTCGACCGATGAAGCTTATGCTGGGGAGCGCGTGCCGCTCTAACCAGAAAGTTCGCGCGCTTACCAGCCAGTCCGATAATCTTTGATCGGGCATATCGCTGAGGACGCAGCCCCCAGCGCCACCCTTGAAGTCGAGCGTGTTATTGACCCGATCCGGATGCCGGCGCGGCCTGCTTCGATGCCGCGGCCTTGCGCTCCGCGTCCATCAGATTCTGCGGATAGTTATCCTGATTGCCCGACTCCCGATAACCGTTCTTTTCGAGTGCCTTCAACTCGGCGTTCTTCTTTTCCCGGCGGGCTTTGCGCGCGGCCTTACGCTGAGCTTTGGCGATCTGCTTGGGCGTCGAGGCGCTCATGGGTGCGGACGCCTGCTCGCCACTAGCCGGTTGTTGTGCCATTGCCGTGGGCGCCTCGATAAGCACCAGGCCAAGCGCTACGACGAGTGCAGCTGAAACTGCACGAAACTGGACCATGATTGAGTCTCTTTGAAAGTTGAATGGGTGAAGATAGTGGGGCTGCGATGCCGCGAAACCAGGTCGTCCGGCGCACGCTTTTCGCGCCGGACGACTTGCGGGCCGCTTATTGGTTCGCTTATTGGCTGCCTTGATGTGCCGCTTACTGAGTCGCTTACTGAGTCGCTTACTGAGTCGCTTACTGAGTCGCGAATACCGCTACGCCAGCGCCCGCGAACTGCTCCGAGTGGCCCGGGCCATGCGGCACGAAGACACGATGCGACTCACCGTCCACCGCCACCGAGTGCGCGCCCATCGTGGTCGGAACAATCGCGACGATGCTGCGCGTAGCGGCGTCGACAATGCCGAGCGCCGGGTCGAACTTCGCCGTCTTGCTGCCAACCTGCGAGACGTTGTCGGCCGAACGGTGGCCGGCAGCCAGAAAGTAGCGGTTGGAGACCGGGTCGTACACGACTTCGTCCGCGCCGCCGAACGGCAACTCGGCAAGCGTTTTGCCGTTGGTACGGTCGATGATTACCGTGGTCTGCTTGCCACCCTCGTCCGGATCACATCCGATCAGCGCATCGTTGCCCGGGCCCATTGCGAGGCCAGTCGGGCCTTCACAACCCTTCAGGGTAAATACGTTCGCAACGGCAGGCTTGCCTGCGAGAATCGACGCGACCGGAATCACATCGACCTCCCCTTTCGGATTGGCTTTCGTGCCATCGTTGTTCAATACGAAGTTCTTGCCCTTCGGGTCGTATGCGCACGCTTCAAGACCGGTCGAGTCCTTCAACGCGAGTTTGCCGATCACCTCCTGCGTTTCGGTATTGATGAAGGTGGCAAAAGGCGGCTCCTCCGCGCCACTCGAGAACATCACGACATGATGCTCAGGGTCCAGACAGCTCTCGTCGGCGCGGATGCCGGACGAGCTAACCGTAATGGTCTTGACGAGCTTTTTGCTTGCCACGTCGATCACCTTGACCGAGTTGACGTCGCCCACATACACCAGCGAGGTGCCCGGCACCGGCGTGACACCGGACGGTCCCGATTTGTCATGGTTGGGTCCGATACCGGCGAAGTTCGCCGAAATCTGGTCGAGCAACGTGGCCGTTTTCGCGTCGAACACGTCGAGCGTCGCGTTCGCTCCGTCTGCCAGGTAGTACTTGCCATCCGCCGATGCGCTGATATCGAAGCCGAACGGCTTCGCGCTCGTCACCGGAATATTCGCGACCCATTTGGGCGCGGTCTCCGCCGCATCGCTTGCCCACGTATAAGCGCCGACTGCCAACGTACCCGCCAAAGCCAGTCCAAGGTATGTGCGTTTCATGTGTTGACTCCTCCAATCAATCGTTAAAATTTCCAGCCACGGCTGGGACGGGGAGCACTTCCCCAATTCGGTGATCACGACGCAGACAAACCTGCGCCATATAGGTGCTTAGAAAGCGTGATACATGCCGATGCGCACGTCAGCCTGCTGACCTGCCAGCGAGGGCGCGAAGCTTCCGCCGATAACAGCGTCCACACCGGACGATGCCTTCAGGTAGTCCGAGGAGATATAAACCTGGGTACGTTTGGAGAGCGAATAAAGCGCCGCGGCGGTCACCTGGTTCCACGTATGGCCTTCGAAGCCGGTGTGCTGATAGCCCAGAACCAGCTGCGCGGCAGGTGTGACCTGGTAGGTCGCGCCGGTTTCATAGACATGCATGACCGAGGTCTGCGCCTGGTACTTCAGGACCGTGTCGCTGAAGTCGCCGTAGAGCGTGAAGTCTCCAATCGCGTACGAAGCGCCGATCCCGAACGTTCCCAGAGAACTGATCTGGAACTCGGGCATCAGATCGGTCGCGGTGTTGTCCGACACGGTGGCGACAGGCACATTGAAGAACGTGTGGACACCAATTTGCGCATAAGGGTCCAGCGTGGGCTTGGCCTGATACGTGTACGCCAACCCGGCGGTGAAAGGCCCATTGGCGTATTGCAGACCGGCGCTCCAACCGCTTCCGTCATGGAAGCTTCCCGCCGTATTGCTGAATCCGTACATCGCGCCGAACGTGAAGCCGCCCCACACGGGACTCGTGTACTTGATGGAGTTTTTCAGGCGGTCATTGTTGGTGTGGTCGAAGTCGCCCTGATGGATCGCGTAGCCGCTGCCGGCAGCGCCCACGTTGAACTGGCCAAAGAAGTCCGCGCTGAAATCGAACTGATTGCCCATTGTCAACGTACCGTAGTCGGTCTGCAGACCCACCCAGGCTTGCTGGCCAAACAAGGTGTTCGGCTGATTGAGCTGACCGTTGTTCAGGTTGAACAAAGTCGACAACTTGAACACGGTCTTGATGCCACCGCCCAGATCCTCGACGCCCGTCAAAATCCACAGATTCGGAAACAGCACGCCGCTATCGGCCCTGTAATTGTGGTGACCGCCGTCGTTATCGACGAACGTGATGCCGTCATCCAGTTTGCCCGCCATCGTGATGCTACTTTGTGCAAAGCTTGCGCAGCTCAAACCCGCGCTGCACAACCCCACACCAATGACCGCAGCAATCAGCCTTCTTTTCATGTCTTCCTCACTCGCTCTAAGTAATGGATTCACTGCCAGCCGCTTCCAGATTCACAGCTCGCTTTTTTATATTCGTTGTACGAATTTCTCAGGTCTATGCAAACTAAATGCAATCGATTGCATTCTATTGTGCAATCTTCGCGCGCCGAAGAATTTATCGACTCACGTTTTCCCTCGGTATTTCGTTCGATCGGACGAGATGCTTTAATCGATCGATTGCTTAATAGTCCGTATTGATTCCGATGCTTTAAGGCTCACCGCGACAATCGATCGCCACTATTCTTGTGATGTGTTCCCGACCGATCCGGTTAGCAATCGCGTTTGTGTCACCCGGATCGTTATTCAGATAATACGGAACATCGGCCTAAAGACCTTGACCTCGAAGTCTCGCCACTTATCAAAGCGTCCGTTTTCGTGACTAACGCTAACGGTGGCTGGACATAGCGGCACCGGCGGCGAAAAGAACATGCAAGATAAACAACGCAATGAGCGACAAACAACCCCGAGGTCATTTGTCGCCCGGCTAAAGTCAGCCGATCCGCTCTTTTCTACCTCGTCCGAGCACGTCGGCGAGTACGGCAATGAGCAGAACGGCGCCAACGATCAAGGGCTGCCAGTTTGCATTGAGGTTCAGGAGGTTCATGCCGTCGATCACGAGCGCGAGAATGAGGCACCCGGACAGCGTGCCCAGCAAACTCCCCGCGCCGCCGAACAGCGATGTGCCACCGATCAGAATGGCCGCGATCACGGGAAGCAGGAGCGGCTCGCCCATGGCCGAATCTGCCGCATTGACCCGCGCGAGATAGATGAGCGCGGCAAGCCCGGACATCAGGCCACTGATCGTATAGACCGCAATTTTGCGCCGCCGTACCGGTATGCCGGAAAGCCGTGCAACTTCGCTGTTGGCGCCAATCGCATAGATTTCCCGGCCGAAATTAAGTCCTCCCGTGACGATCGTCGCGCCAACCAGCACGACTACCATCATGTAGACGGGCAACGGTATGCCGCCGAGAAAACCTGTGCCCAACGTTCTGAATCCCGCCGGAAACCCGTAGATTTCGTTACCGCCCATGTAATGGAATGCGAGCCCCTGGACGACCCAAAGCATCCCGTAGGTGGCGAGAAACGGCGGCAGCCGCAGCAACGTCACGGCGAGACCATTGAGCAGGCCGATCAGCGTGCTGCAAGAAAGCGCCATGACGGCCGCCAGAACCGGCGACCCGCCTGTCTTCATGACACCTGCCGCCAGACAGGCCGAGAGCGTTAGATTGGCCGCGATCGAGAGATCAAAGCCGCCGGAGAGGATCACCAGTGTGAGCCCGGAGGCAAGCAGGAACATCAGGCTGGCCTGACGCAGAACGTTGAGCAGATTGGGGGTGGCGGAGAACGAAGACGTCGCGAAGGCCAATGCCATTCCGATCAGAACGATCAGCACGGCGCGATAGATCAGCGTGGCCGTTTCCTCGCGAACATGATGACGCACATCCAGCTGGCTGACGCGGGACCATATAAAGCGGGAGTTGTTCGGAATACTCATACTTTCGCTCCATTGACTCTGGACTTGCGCACACTGTCGATAACAACAACGAGAAGCACCAGCATCCCGACGGACACCACCTGAAGAGAAGATTCAATGCCAAGGAGATTCAAGGCATTGCGCAAGACGCCGATCGTCAGAACACCCATGACCGTGCCGAACAACCATCCTTCGCCACGCTCGAACGAGGTGCCGCCGAGCACCACGGCCGCAATCGCATCGAACTCCATGCCGATCGCCGAGGCCGGTTCGGCGGAGTTCATCCGGCCGACCAGCACCAGTGCCGCCAGTCCAACCATCAAGCCACCAAAGACATAGATCGCAATGTGAAAAGCTTTTGCCTTGATACCGGCCAGAAGCAGCGCATCCCGATTGCCGCCGATGGCGAACACATAGGTGCCGAACCGGGTGTGATACAGCAGCAGATGCGTGAGCGCATAGGCAAGCAGCGCGAAGATCACCGGAAACGGAATGCCGAGAAGTGTCCACGCGTAGAGTTGGGCCACACTCGGGTTCGCGACGACAACCGCGTTGCCGTCCGTCAGCACGAGCGCGACACCGTGGGCAATACCGAGCGTGCCGAGTGTGACGACAAAGGGTGGAAGCCCCAGCTTCGCGATGAGTGCGCCGTTGAAAAAGCCGGCCAGCACCCCCACCGCCACTGAGGCACATAACGCCGGTGCGATGCCCCACCCCAAACCCAGAGCCTGAGCGAAAACGACCGCACAGAGACTGAGAAGCGCCCCCACCGAGAGGTCGAGCCCCTCACTCAGAATGACCAGCGTCATCGGCATGGCAATCATGAGCAGGATCGAGACCTGCAGGCCGATGTTGGTGATGTTGCCACCCGAAGCAAATCCTGGCACACCGAGCATCGCCGTCACCACGAGTACCGCACTCGCCGCGATAATCGACGGCACAGGCCGTCGCTTTCGTATCACACTGATTCTTTCAACCGTTGCTTCCATCACTTAACTCCCATGCATCGCCAGGCGAAGAATGTTCTGTTCGCTCAAGTTTTCCCTGGGCAATTCACCCGAAACCACGCCTTCGCGCATCACGTAGGCGCGATCGCAGACGTGAACGATCTCCGTCAACTCAGAACTGATGAGCAGAACGGCGGCACCGTCTTTAATCAGGTTCTCGATCAGGTTGAAAATTTCCGTCTTGGCGCCAATGTCGATGCCACGCGTCGGTTCATCGAATATGAATAGCCGGCAGCCGGCACTGAGCCATTTACCAATCACGATCTTCTGCTGATTGCCGCCGCTCAGGACACGGGCGCACTTATTGGGGTCGCCAGGTGCGATCCGCAAGGAATCGATCAGCGCTTTCGTCGCACTCCTTGCTTTCTCCGTCTGATACCACCCTCTCGGAAAGAGTTTCCACAAGCTGGACGTGAGCAGGTTTTCGTGTACGGAGCGCTTCAGCGCCAGCCCCTCCTGTTTCCGGTTTTCAGGAATCAGGCCTACGCCCATCGCCGCGACTTTGTGCGGACCGCCGGTCACGGCTTCTCCAAAAACGGTGACCTGCCCGGTTTGAATCGGATCCGCGCCGAAGACCGCCCGCACGACCTCCGTGCGCCCCGCGCCGACCAGTCCCGAGAGTCCGACGATCTCGCCGCACCGGACCTGCAGATCGACGCCTCGAACGCCGGTTGTGGTGGTCAGTTGGCGAACGTCGAGCGCGACCTTGCCCGGCTCGCCGAAATATTGGCGCTTGTACACCGTGCCGACCGAGCGGCCAACCATCAACGCGATCAGCTCGTCCGGGGTCGCCGCGGTGGCCAGCATCGACTGCACCAGACGGCCGTCACGCAACACCGTCACACGGTCGCCCAGGTCGAATACCTCTTTCATGCGATGGGAGATATAGACAATCGCCACACCGGACTCGCGCAGTTTTCTGACAACGCTGAACAGCGCCTCGGCTTCGCGATCCGAAATCGCGGCCGTAGGTTCGTCCATGACCACTACGCGGGCATGGTGCGAGAGCGCCTTGGCAATCTCCACCATCTGCTGTTGCGCGACGCCGAGATCAGCAGCGTAAGCATGGGTATCGTAGGCAAGGCCGAGTTCTTCGAGCGCGGCTCGCGCGTCGAGATGCATCTTGCGATGATCGATCAGGCCAAACCGATTACGCGGTTCGCGGCCCAGGTAGATGTTCTGCGCGATCGTCAGATGCGGTACGAGGGAGAACTCCTGAAAGATCACCGCAATGCCGAGCCGTTTGGCGTCGGCAGGCGACTCGATGGTGATCGGCTGGCCGTTGCTGAAGAACTCGCCGGAGTCGGCCCTGTACGCACCGAACAGGACCTTCATCAGGGACGACTTTCCGGCGCCGTTCTCGCCGAGAAGCATATGCACTTCGCCGGCATACAGCTGGAGGTCGACGTCGGTCAGGGCACGCACACCCGGGAAGCTCTTGCAGATCTTGCGCAATTCCAGAAGAGGCACGCCATCGGTCGGAATCGTTGTTTCCATGTTTGCCTTCATTGTGTGACTTGAGCAGCCGTTGGCGGCGCCGGCATCTCGTTCGAGCGATATCCGGCACCGCGGCAGCGCGAACGATTGCCTCGTTAATTACTCACGACGTCGCCCCATTTCGGGCACTGCCGTTTGTCGCCCGGCACTTCAAATGGTGCGTAGTTCGTTTTGTCGATGACAATGCCCTTGATCAGAATGGTCTGCGGAACGGACTCTTTACGCACCGTTCTCACGGCCGCCATCGTGGCAATGCAGCCCATCTTGTAGCCGTTGAATTCGGCGGTCGCGAGCAGCCTGCCGTCCTTGATGGCTTTCACCGACTCCGGCACGCCGCCGATACCCACCACCTTGGTCTGCTTCTGGCCGGCTGCCTCCAAGGCCTCGATCGCGCCCATTGCCATCACGTCCGCCGCCGCGAGCACGCCGTCGATTTTCGGATTCGACTGAATCAGGTTCTCCATCACCTGAAGCGCCTGCAAACGCTGATAGTTCGCAGGCTGGGAAGCGAGCAGCTTAACGTCCGGAAACTCCTCCAGCGCCTTGTGGAAACCGCGCACCCGTTCGTCGCTCGTCGTGGAGCCCTTCACGCCTTCGAGAATGACGACGTTGCCTTTCCCGCCCATGCTCTTCAGCAGATAGCGTCCGACGTCCAGGCCGAGATTGAAATCGTCGGCAACGACGACAGAGGCGAATTTGCCGCCCGCGACGCGGTCGTTGTAGTTGACGATCGGGATGCCGATCGCGTTGACCTTCTCGATCGCCGGAACCACGCCATGAGGATTGACACCCATGAACAGCACGACGTTGGGCTTTCTCACGCTCACGTCTTCGAGCTCACTGAGCTGCTCGCCAAGATCGTTGGGCCGTGTCGGCGCGTAGTGGGTCACCGACACGCCGAGGTCTTTGGCCGCCGCGTCAACGCCGGCGTGGACGAGCGCGAAATGCGGATCGACCTGATTCTTGTAGAAGGCCGCAACGGTCTCGCCTGTTGCAAAAGCGCTCGAGCTTGCCGCGATGCCCAGTGCGAACGCACAGGTGGTGAGAAGGTGTTTTTTTGCCAGTCGGCTGGTCAGTTCTGTGGTCAGTTTCAAGGTCGTCTCCGTTTAACAGTTTTTTGGTGGGCCTGAAGCGAGTGCCCGAATCCGGTACGCCGGCCCGGGTGCGGGAATGCATTCCGGGAAGCATTTCCAATCTTGCGCACCACTCATGCAATCGATTGCTTGAAAGCATCTCGATTATTAAGCCGTTACTGCATCATGCTTGCCGTTCTGGTTCTTTTATCGTGCGACAATCTTTATGCAAACGTATGCATATACTAGCCCGACAGATACCTTTGTCAATTCATTTATGACGCTCCGTGCATAGGGTTTGTACTTGCAACATTGAGAGCAACCCTTTGCACCTATACAATGACTTCCATGGCCAAAACATCAGAATCCCGGGCAACGAACCGCGTCACCATTCGCGAAGTGGCGCTGCATGCGTCTGTCAACGCGTCGACGGTCTCGCGCGCCCTCAATCCCGCAACCCGCCACCTGATCGGCGACGAAGTCGTCCGCCGGGTACTGGCGTCCGCGAAATCGCTTGGCTACCGGCAGAACAAGCTCGCGTCCGCACTTCGCGGAGGTCAGTCGCGGGTGGTCGGGGTGTGCCTGCCCGATATCGAGAACCCGGTATTCCCGCCCATCGTCTGTGGCATCGAAGAAGAACTCGCGGCCGTTGGCTATGGCGTTCTGATCGCCAACACCGTTGGAACCCTGGAAGACCAGGAACGCATGCTCGAACAGATGCTCGAGCGCCAGGTCGACGGTCTGGTCCTCGCCACCGCAGCCCGTCACGACCCGTTAGTACGCCGTTGCATTCTCGACGGCATACCTGTCGTGCTGGTGAATCGCGCTGAGGAAGGCGGACAGGTGCCGGAAGTCATCAACGACGACTTCCTCTCCATGAAGCTTGCCGTCGACCACCTGGTGAAGCTGGGGCACAAGCGAATTGCCCATCTCGCTGGCCCCGAACGCCTGGCAACCGGGCTTTCGCGAATCCAGGGCTTCCAGATGGCGACGCAGCAGCATCGTCTGACCGGAACCGTCATCCTCGAGGCCGCCGAGTTCACGCGTGAAGCGGGCCGCGTGGCCTGCGATCAGTTGCTGAAGGAGCACAAAAGCGTGACCGCGATCATTGCCGCGAATGACCTGATCGCGCTGGGGTGCTACGACGTTTTCGCGGAACAACGTCTCGCCTGCCCTAACGATATTTCGCTCATCGGTCACAACGACATGCCGCTTCTCGACATGCTCCATCCGCCACTCACCACGCTGCGCATCCAGCATCGGGAAATGGGCCGACAGGCCGCAAGACTGCTGCTCGGAATGATCGCGACACCAGGCGCGGCCCCGCACCGCATTACGCTCCCTCCCGAACTGATGGTTCGCGGCTCGACCGCCATGCCGCGTAGCGCGCCGCTGCGAGCGAGATCGTCCAAAGCCGCGTCCGCTTCCGCTGAGTGAGCACAGAAGCGCCAAGGTTCAACCTGAAGCGCTTCGCTCAGGCGGCCTGATGCCCTGCCGCGCGAGCCATTCGCGCGGCGAATGGCCGGTCCGCGATTTAAAGAGCGTTGAAAACGCGCTCGATGTGAAGCCGAGAGCACGGGCCGTCTCCGCCACGGAAATCCCGTGCACCAGTGCACACATCGCCGCGCCGATCTGTACTTCCCGGCGCCATCGGCCGACACTGGCGCCCAGTTCTTCCGTAAAAATCCGGCTCAAGGTACGGCAACTGACGCCCGCCCGGCTTGCCGCATCGTCGAGTGCCACGTCCCGGGTTGGATGAACGAGCAGCGACTCGCATAGCGCCGCGACACGGCTTCCCGGTGACGGCATACGGACAGAAAAATTCCCCGCAATTTCAGGCACTGCACGTAGTTCGTCGGCTAACAGCGCCACGACCGCTGCATATGAGCGCTCGACAATCGATCGTTGCGTCGCCGAGAAAATCGCGATCAATACGTCGGAGCAGTTCAGAACGCGCGCCGCCGGTACGAAATCGGCACTCGGGCCGGTATCGATTCGAAGCGCGCAAAACTCAGCGTCGTAAACCGCCGAGACGCTATGCGCGACAGCCGGCGGAAGCCAGATGCCATGGCCCTGCGTCACGCAGTAAGCGCGCCGCCCCGCCGTGATCCACGCGCCGCCTTCCCGCACATAGAGAAAGAACCCGGCAGCAACGGTTTGGGCATGCCGCTGTTCACCTGCTCCAAGCCGCATATCCGTGGCAACACCGGTGGACTGGATCATGCGCAACCTTTGCGGGCCGCCACGGAAAGCACGCGGGCGGTCATCACTGCCGTCGTCTCATCAGGTGTGCTCGGGCCGCAGAAACGGCATGGCAAGCAGAATCTTCGCCGGCTCGCGGGAACGGTTGTGCAATGCACGCCGTTCGCCCGGCGCAATGTGGCACGAATCGAAGGCCGCGAGAACAGCCTCGCCATCGTCGGTCGTCACAGTGACTTCGCCTTCCAGCACCACATAGTGCTTTTCAACGGGCGACGCACTCGATGTCGTGTAGCCGCCCTGCTCTATTGTCGAAACGCCTAGCCACAGCGACTCTGCCGGTCCGGCTTCATGACCTTGAAGCCGGACGCACCGCATCGAAAAGTGATTGGGCGGGAAATATTCGGGTGCCTCTTCGAAGCGGGTGATGTTCATGGCTTGAGCAGAACCCGGTTAGCCGCCCCGCGGAAAACGGCCTGATAGGCGAGCGCCGCGTCGGAGAGATCGAATACGAAATCGTCGACGATGGGAAACGGCTTTAACGTGCCACGTTCGAAAGCCGGCAACAACGCATCGAGAATGAGCGCGCCTTCCGTGCTGTCGAGTGCGAGCGTGTCGATGCCGACGTAGGTATGCTGCCCCCGATAGAACGTAAAGATGTCAAACGGCACCGGGCGTTCAATCGTGGAGATGAAAATCTGCGTTCCTCGCACCGCCATAGCCTGATTGGCCTTCTCGAAGTACGGACTGCCAACTGTGTTGTACACGATGTCCGCACCATGGCCATTCGTCAATTGACGCACTACCCCGTCGATGTCTTGCGACGAGGCGTCGATCATGGTGACCTCGGCGTTCGCATGGCCGATGTACGGTTGATTCGTGCGCTCGACACCCAACACCTTCGCTCCAGCCCGGGTCGCCAACTGTATCGCGGCCTGCCCCACCTTCCCGTTTGCACCGAGCACGAGGACAACGTCGCCTTGTTCCACGCCGCCCGCCCTTTGCAGCCCTTCAAAAGCGGTAACGAAAGGGACGCCGATCGCACCCGCCTCCTCCATGGTCAGATTTTCTGGCTTGACGCGCACGCTGCCCAAGGGCACCGCGAGATAGCCGGCGTGCGTGCCGTCACGCCGGATACCCAGTTCGCCGCCGCTGCCCCACACTTCCTTGCCGAGCATCTCCTGCGGCCCCTCGACAACGATGCCGGCGTAATCCCGACCCGGCGTGCGCGGCCACACCGCATGCGGCATGAAGCCCAGCACGGCCTTGACGTCGCTCGGATTCACCGCGGCACTCACCACGCGTACGAGGCACTCGGCAAAGTCGACGTCCGGCGCGTCTTGCGCGCCAATATGCAGATCAAGCGAATCGATACCGGCGCTCTTTTCCAATACACGAACTGTTTTCATTTGTTATTTCCTAAAAGGTCAAGATGACAGGCCGAGCCGTTCTGTAACGCTCGGCGAGTGCCACGTAGCGGGCAGCCGAGGCTGCCATTCCCTCGAATTCTTCGTCGTTCAGCGTGCGCAACAGACGCGCCGGGTTCCCCGCCCACAACTCACCGGTACCCCACCACCTTGCGAGGCGTGAGAACCGCCCCCGCGGCCAGCATGCCGCCTGACCTGACGACTGCTCCATCGAGTACGCGTGCGCCGAACCCGACAAACCCCGTATCTTCAATCGTGCAGGCATGCAAAATCGCGCCATGGCCAACCGTCACGTCGTCGCCGATGATCACGGGCAGACCGTTGGTGGTGCCGTGAATGACCGTGCCGTCCTGAATATTCGTGCGCATGCCGATCACAATTTCCCGGACGTCTCCGCGCAGCACGCAGTTGAACCAAACGGACGACTGACCGCCGATGCTCACGTCGCCGACCAGCGTCGTGCCATGGGCGATGTAGACGCTCGGATCCACCTTCGGCACGCCGAATACCGACGCGTCCTGAATAGCGCTCATCGGTTCAAGCCCAGAAGCTCGCGCGCTTCCTGGCTGGTCGCCAATTCACCGCCCAGCGAATACACGATGTCGCGAGCACGCATGACCAGCTCCGCATTGCTTTCGGCGAGCACGCCCTTGGCGATGTAAATGTTGTCTTCAAGTCCGACGCGCACGTGGCCGCCCGCCAACCATGCCTGGGCGGCGATCGGGAATTCGAACCGGCCGACACCGAAGGCCGACCACACGGCCTCACGGGGCAGCAGGTTACGTGCGTAGAGCAGCGTTTCCGGACTGGCCGAGAAACCGTACTTGACGCCCATCACAAGGGTCCAAAGCCCTGGCCCGTCGAGCACGCCGTCTTTGATCAGGTCCAACGCGAGATGCAGATCACCGGAGTCGAAAATCTCAAGCTCGGGCTTGACGCCCGCCTCGCGGATGACGTTGGCCATGCGCGTGACATTCTTAGGTGTATTGATGACAACGTCGCCACCGGAGTTCATCGTGTTCAGGTCGAGACTGCAGATGTCCGGCCTGAGTTCGAGAATATGCTCGACGCGCCTTTCCGGCGGCAGCAAGGTGGTGCCCGGCGCCGCGACTCTGGGGTCCTCGTCGCTGGGAATAAAGCGGCCACCCGGGCCCGTGGTCAGGTTGATGATGAGATCGGCATTCACCGCGCGGATGCGCTCGATGACTTCCCGGTAAAGCGCCACATCCATCGAGGGCCGCCCTGTTTCGGGATCCCGCACGTGGATGTGAACGGCGGCCGCGCCGGCGCGCGCGGCATCGAGCGAAGCGGTCGCGATCTGCGCCGGTGTGATCGGCAGCCCCGGATGCTGTTCCGGTTTGGTGATATTGCCTGTTACAGCGCAGGTGATGATGGTCTTGCGGGAATGCATGTTGAGCCTCGCTGCAACTAGTTCAGGCGACGGCCACCGTCCACGACGATGGTCACCCCAGTGCTGAATGTCAGATGAGTGGCGCACGCCTCGATCGCCGCCGCGATATCGTCCGTCGTTCCAATGCGGCCGAGCGGCGTGGTGGCGGCCACCTTCTCGTTGAAGTCGTCGCCACGGCCGGGAACGAACGAGGTATCGACCACTCCCGGAGACACGTTCAGGACACGAATGCGAGGTGCAAGCGCGCGGCCAAGCGACGCCGCCATCACATCGAGCCCGGCTTTGGCCGCGCAGTAGGCGATGTTGCTGCCCACACCCGTGGTGCCGGAAATCGATGAAACGTTAACGACGAGGCCGTCTCCCGACGCATCGAGCAGTTCGCGAAAAGCGCGGATGGCCGCGAATTGCCCACGCCAGTTGACCTTCAGAATCTCGTCAATCAATTCGTCGGTGAGCGCATTCAGATCGGCATGCTTGACGGGCTGGGTGAAGCCCGCTGTGTTCACAAGAATGTCCGCGCGGCCATACCGGTCGCGCACCCAGCGTTGCCAGCGCGTTCAGGCTCTCGCTCTCGGTAATGGAGGCAAGCGCCGCGCTATGGCCCTCGCCCGGCAAATCGCTGGCCACGCGCTGCGCCCGGGCCAGGTCGCGCTGACCCACCACCACGACGCGGGCGCCGGCTTGCCCAAGACGGTGAGCTGCAGCGGCGCCGATACCGCCGGTTCCGCCCAGGATGACCGCAACCTTCCCTGCAAGTGTGTTGGACACGTGAGACCTCTTCTTTACTTGATGGGGGGAGTTGGGTAGGTCGGCGTTCCTTCGGCAAGAACGAAGTCGTAGTCGAGTGTGTAGTAGAGCCGGTCTACGTCTCGCTCTGGACCCGTGCCGGAATCGTGGCGCTCGAACGTGCCGACGAGGCTGCGGTTGACACCGAACACGACGTCTGAATTCAGATGCTCCGAGTCGTCGGCGAATACTTGCGAGACCAGCGTTGCGTAGCCTTCCGCGATGATGACGAAGTGCAGATGCGCCGGCCGGAACGGGTGGCGATTCTGCTTTTCGAGCAGCACGCCGACCGGCCCGTCGGTGGGCACGGGGTAGCCCGCAGGACGCACGCTCCTGCACGTGAAGCGCCCCTCGCTGTCGGTGTAGAAGTGCCCGCGCAGGTTCATGTCGGGCTGGCTCGAGTCCTGGTTTTCGTACAGGCCGACCGGCGAAGCCTGCCAGACGTCGACCTTGGCGTTGGCAACCGGCTCGCCCTGGGTGTTGAGCACGCGGCCGTTCACGAACAGCGGGGAGCCGGGTGAGTTCGCGCAGGCGATGCATCCACCATTCGCGTACTGCGGCGAGTCGCCCCGGTAGAACGGTCCCAACAGGGCGCCCGGCGTGCGGCCGCTGGCGTCCGAGTTGTTCAGCAACGTAACCAGCGTCGAAAGACCCAGCACGTCGGCGAGCAGGACGACTTCATTGTGCTTGTCGTTGCAAGCCAGGCCGACGGTCCGCACGAAATCCAGGCCCTTTTCGAACTCCTCGTCGGTCAGCTTCACCTGCTTCAGGAAAGCATGACCATGCTCCACTAGCGCGTCGAGAATCTCCTTGAGCCGGGGATTGTCGGTCTCGCTCATTGCCGCCTTGACAACCGCGGTGATCGAAGCGGCGTCGTCGACGGTGTTTTTCAGATAGCTTGAATCTTCCACAGGTCACCTCCATCAATGCAATCGTTTGCATAATAAATTGCAAGTATACCGATGTCAAAGCTTTAAGATGGCATAGTTAACCCTGATTACACGGGCAAATGGAATGGCGATGTGTGCGTTGACCGCGCAACCGATTGCATCCTCACAGCTTCGGCCACGCCGTTCAATCGCTATTGAATATTTTTCGTTGCTCGATGCGAATAACGACCGGCGTGAGCGCCGCGCCCTGACACGGGCCGTCGACGCACTGGCCGTCTTCGAAGCGGAACATCGCGCTGTGATGCGCGCACATCAGCAATTCGGCGTCGTAGGCCCAGAACGTGTTGGGTTCGTAGTTCAGCGCAATCGAAAAATGCGGGCACACATTGCGATAGGCCCAGGCTTCGTCGCCACGGCGTGTCGCCGCAAAAGCTTCCCTTCCAGGACGCATCCATAAACGTCGCTTTTTCGCGTCAGTTTCACACCGCGCTACTCAGGCCGCCCGCAGGCCAGAAAGCCCGAAAAACACCTATGATTTAAAAGCGATTTTTCTCTCAAACCGGCATTTAATCACTTCAGGAAACAGCTTATTGTAAAAAAGTAAAAAGACTTTGGAACCGGTTCCATTTACCATGACGCCGAAATCCGACGACAGCCCGCGGGCGCCCTGGCGCGCTCTCATCTCGCGATAACGAACAACATGGCTCAATCTCCTCTCACCTCTCGCCGCGGCTTCTTACGCACGGCCGTCACGCTGGTTCCCGTCGGGACCCTCGCCGGCTGCGAAGTCAAGCAATCCGCCACCACCGCTCAGGGCTCGAACGGCGCCGCCTCCGCGGGCCAGGCCTCCGGCGCCGACTACAAGCCGCATTTCTTCGACGCAAAGGAATGGGCCTTCGTCCACGCGGCAGTCGATCGTCTGATTCCGGCGGACAGCGAAGGCCCGGGCGCGCTCGAAGCCGGCGTGCCCGAATTCATCGACCGGCAGATGGACACGCCGTACGCGCACGGCGCGCTCTGGTACATGCAGGCACCGTTTACGCAAGGCGTGCCGGAACTCGGTTATCAGTTGAAGCTCGTGCCGCGCGATCTGTACCGGCTCGGCATCGCCGCGGTAAACGCGTACTGCACGAAGACCTACTCGCATCCGTTCGACGCCCTCGACGCGACCACGCGCGACACCGTGCTCGCCGCGCTCGAGACCGGCAAGATCGATCTCGCTGACGTCCCGGCCGCTGTCTTCTTCGGCCAGTTGCTGCAAAACACCCGCGAAGGCTACTTCTGCGACCCGATCCACGGCGGCAATCGCGACATGGGCGGCTGGAAGATGATCGGCTTCCCCGGCGCGCGTGCCGATTTCATGGACTTCGTCAATCAGAACGGCGAGGCCTATCCGTATGGCCCTGTGTCGATTCAAGGAAAGCGCACCTGATGAGCACCCAAACCAAACCGCACGTCGACGCGGTCATCGTCGGCTTCGGCTGGACCGGCGCGATCCTCGCGAAGGAACTCACCGAGGCCGGCCTCAACGTGGTCGCGCTCGAACGCGGCGAGTATCGCGACACCTATCCGGACGGCGCGTATCCGAACACGATCGACGAGCTGACCTACAACGTCCGCAAGAAGCTGTTCCTCGATCTCTCCAAGACCACCGTGTCGATCCGTCATAACGTCGGCGATACGGCGCTGCCCTATCGGCAGCTTGCGGCGTTCCTGCCGGGCGAAGGTGTTGGTGGCGCGGGGCTGCATTGGTCGGGCGTGCATTTCCGCATCACGCCGGAAGAGCTGCGGTTGAAGAGCCACTACGAAGAACGCTACGGCAAGCGCTTCATTCCGGAAGGCATGACGATCCAGGATTACGGCGTCAGTTACGACGAACTCGAACCGCATTTCGACTTCGCCGAGAAAGTGTTCGGCACCTCGGGCCAGGCGTATAAGGTCAACGGCAAGGTGGTGGGCGACGGCAACGTATTCGAAGCGCCGCGCAGCGACAACTTTCCGCTTGCCGCGCAATTGAACACGTACTCGGCCGAGCGCTTCGGCAAGGCGGCGCGCGAGATCGGGCTGCACCCGTACCGCCTGCCTTCCGCGAATACGTCGGGTCCCTACACGAACCCGTACGGCGTGCAGATGGGATCGTGCAACTTCTGCGGATTCTGCAGCGGCTACGCGTGCTACATGTACTCGAAGGCATCGCCGAATCTGAACATCCTGCCAGCGCTGAAGCAGTTGCCGAACTTCGAACTGCGCTCGCGTTGCCACGTGCTGCGCGTCGAACTCGACGACACGAAAAAACGCGCCGAGGGCGTGACGTATGTCGATCCGGCGGGCAACGAAGTGTTTCAGCCCGCCGATCTCGTGATCGTCGCGGCGTTCCAGTATCACAACGTCCATCTGCTTCTGCTGTCGGGCATCGGCAAGCCGTACGACCCGATCTCCGGCGAAGGCGTGGTCGGCCGCAACTTCGCGTATCAGAACCTCTCCACGATCACCGCGTTCTTCGACAAGGACACCTTTACGAATCCGTTCATCGGCGCAGGCGGCAACGGCGTCGCCGTCGACGACTTCAATGCCGACAACTTCGATCACGGTCCACTCGGCTTTGTCGGCGGCTCGCCGTTGTGGGTGAACCAGGCGGGCACCAAACCGATCAGCGGGATCGCGACCCCGCCGGGCACGCCGAACTGGGGGGTGGACTGGAAGAAATCGGTAAAGGACCATTACGCGCACACGATTTCGATGGACGCGCACGGCTCCAACATGTCGTATCGCGACGTGTTTCTCGACCTCGATCCGACCTATCGCGATTCATACGGCCAGCCGCTGTTGCGCATGACCTTCGACTGGAAGGACAACGACATCAAGATGGCGCGCTACGTCACCGGACAGATGCACAAGATTGCGCAGCAGATGGGATCGAAGACCATCAACGTCTATACGCGTGAATTCGGCGCGCACTTCGATTCGCGCCGCTATCAGACGACTCACCTCGTCGGCGGCGCGATCATGGGCACCGATCCGAAAACCAGTGTGCTGAACCGTTATCTGCAAAGCTGGGACGTGCACAACGTGTTCGTCATGGGTGCGTCGGCGTTCCCGCAAGGCATCGGCTACAACCCGACCGGCCTCGTTGCCGCGCTCGCCTATTGGTCGGCGCGCGCGATCCGCACGCAGTATCTGAAGAACCCCGGGCCGCTGGTGAGCGTATGAAGAAGATCGATATCGAACGCCTGGGTCGGGCATTCAAGCGCGTGAGCGCTGCGTCGTTCTGCGCGGTTGCTGCGTTGTCCGCACCGCTCGCCGCGCAAGCGGCGACGCAAACTCAAACTCAAGCACAAACTCAACCTCAATCCGACACGGCCCTGATCGCGCACGGCGAATACCTCGCGCGGACCGGCGATTGCATTGCGTGTCACACGGCGCAATCGGGCAAGCCCTTCGCGGGCGGCCTGAAGTTCGACACGCCGATCGGCGCGATCTACTCGACCAACATCACGCCCGATCGCAACACCGGTATCGGCTCCTGGACCTTCGCGCAGTTCGATCGCGCGGTGCGTGCCGGCGTGCGGCCGAACGGCGACACGCTGTATCCGGCGATGCCGTACCCGTCGTATGCACGCCTGAGCAAAGACGATATGCATGCGCTGTATGCGTACTTCACGCATGGCGTCGCGCCGGTGAACCAGGCGAACCGTCCGGTCGATATCGTCTGGCCGTTGTCGATGCGCTGGCCACTCGGCATCTGGCGTTACCTGTTCGCGCCTGATCCCGTGACGTTCGATGCGAAGCACTATGCCGACCCGGTAGTCGCGCGCGGTGCTTACCTCGTGCAGGGTCTCGGCCACTGCGGCGCCTGCCATACACCGCGTGCGGTGACGATGCAGGAACGCGCGTTGAGCGATCTCGACGGCGCCGAGTTTCTCGCGGGCGGCGCGGCGATCGACGGATGGACCCCGTCGAGCCTGCGCGGCAATTCACGCACCGGCATCGGCTCGTGGAGCGAAGCCGATCTCGTGCAATTCCTGAAGACCGGACGCACGCTGCACACCGCGGCATTCGGCGGCATGACCGACGTCGTGCAGCACAGCATGCAGCACATGAACGATGCCGATCTGAGCGCGATCGCGCGTTACCTGAAGACGCTGCCGTCGACCGATCCGAAGGAAACGCCGTACGTGTACAACGATACGGCGGCTCGCGCGCTGCGAACCGGCGACGCCACCGCCCCCGGCGCTGCCGTGTACCGCGATAATTGCACCGCCTGCCATCGCAGCGACGGCCGTGGCTACACACGCGTTTTCCCGGCACTGGGCGGCAATCCGGTCGTGCAGGGCA
Organism: Paraburkholderia sp. BL23I1N1; assembly: GCF_003610295.1. Classification (NCBI taxonomy): domain Bacteria; kingdom Pseudomonadati; phylum Pseudomonadota; class Betaproteobacteria; order Burkholderiales; family Burkholderiaceae; genus Paraburkholderia; species Paraburkholderia sp. BL23I1N1. Next base: position 4,924,711 of record NZ_RAPV01000001.1, on the reverse strand, counting down.
AGGACGCAACCTCGCTGATTCATGTGCTGCTGACCGGCAATACGCTGGAAGGCACAAAGACCGCGCCGTCTTCGTTCACGATGCCGGCCTTCGGCTGGCGCCTGAACGATCAGGAAGTCGCCGACGTCACGAACTTCGTGCGCAACAGTTGGGGCAACACCGGTTCGACGGTCAGCGCGACGGATGTCGCCAAGGTCCGCAAGACCGTCACGGTGCGTGCGCCCGAGATGCCGCCCGGCGCGGCACTCACTTCGCTCGGCCACTGACATTACGCCGCCCTTGCAACGCGCTCGCAATCGGAGCGCGCGGCAAGGGGCACGCAAGCCGCTTCCCCCGCTTCACGCAATCGGCTCCTTCGCTCAGGAGCGGATTGCGTGCGCGCGGAAAAAGAGAAATCGCCATGCAGGCGACCTGAGATAGACGATCCAACCAAGCTATAACACCGATGAAAAAGCAATTGATTGCTGCACCCCTCCTGTTGTCTTTCGCGGGGATCGCGTCCGCGCAGAGTTCCGTCATGCTGTACGGCATCGTCGACGCCGGTATCACGTATCGCAGCAACGAGCGCACCGGCTCCCCCGGCGCGTACACAGGACACTCGAACGTCGCGATGACGAGTGGCAACCTCTCCGGCAGCCGCTTTGGCATCAAGGGCCAGGAAGATCTTGGCGGTGGCTGGAACGCCCTGTTCCTGCTTGAAGACGGCTTCGACATCACGAACGGCAAGACGGGCCAGAACGGTGGGTTGTTCGGCCGCCAGGCGTTCGTCGGCGTGGGCAGCCAGCAATACGGCACGATCACGCTCGGCCGCCAGTACACCTCGCTGAACGACTTCGTCGCGCCGGTTGCGCCGGTCGCGATGGTTGGCGGCTATGGCGCGCATCCCGGCGACATCGACGATCTCGATCAGACCGCGCGCGTCAACAACTCGGTCAAGTACACGAGCGCGAACTACTCGGGCTTCACGTTCGGCACGTTATATGATTTCGGTGGTCAGCCAGGCAGCCTGAAGCAGCAGAACACATGGAGCGTGGGCGCGGCATACGGCAACGGCCCGCTGCATGTGGGCGTCGGCTACGAGCGTTCGGACAACAGCAAGAGCGGACCGAAAGACTCGACATACGGCAAATGGAGCGGCACGGACGACGGTCTGTTCAATTCGTCGATCAACGAAGGCTATGCAAGCGCGCAATCGCAACAGATCGTCGCCGCGGGAGCTACGTACAATTTTGGCCCGGCCATCGTCGGCTTGAACTACAGCAACGTGCAATACCGCTCGGGTGCCGATTCATTGTTCAACGGACATGCGACGTTCAACATCGCAGGCGTATTCGGACAGTGGACGATCCGCCCGGCCGTGCAACTGTTCGCAGGGTATAGCTACACGCGCGGCGGCGAAGTGGAAGGCGTGGATGAGCGCGCGCAATATCACAACGTCACGCTCGGCGCGCAGTACAACGTGTCCAAACGCTCCACGGTCTATCTGATGGGCGGCTATCAGCACGCGGCCGGTATGACGCTGGATGCGCTCGGCAATCCGGTCGCGGCGACCGCATCGGTCAGCGACAAGGGCAATAGCCACTCGTCGGACACGCAGTCGCAGGCAATTGTGAGTATTGGCTTGCGGCACCGGTTCTAACGGGTTCGGGCGGCGCTCAGTACTGTTGCGGGACCACGTTGATCATCTCGAGATGACGCGCTTCCGTCTCGTCGTCGGCGGGGAACATGCATTCGATACGCAGTTCCTGCGCGGCGACGGTTCGCGGCGTGCCCACGGTGGCGACCATTGAAAAGTAGTTCAGAACCTTGCCGTCCCTGACGAAGCCGAGCGGTATCACCGGCATGCCCGCAGCAACGGCCCCTGCTCCCGAGGGGCTCTGCGAAGCCTGCAAGTCCGTTTGCACGTCAGGATAGGCGCGCAATGCGGCAAGCAACTCACGCGTCTGATCGTCGACCATGCGACCGACCGACTCCCGATAGACACGCTGAATCAGGCTATTCGCCACCGCTTGCCAATCGGCAACGAAAGGACGCAATCCGTCCGGATCGAAAATCAGATGCAACATATTGCGCGGCCCCTTGCGCGCAGCCATGTCGATAAAGCAATTGAAGAACCGCGGTGCCGATTCGTTGGTCATCAGCACGTTCCAGTAGCGATCCATGACGAGCGCGGGAAACGGCTCGTGCTGCCGCAACATTCGCCCGAGTGCATGGGTCACGCTCTGCATTTCCTGCGCGTTCCAGGCGCTCTCGGCATACATGGGCGCATAGCCCGCTGCCAGTAGCAGTGTGTTGCGTTCGCGCAGAGGAATGTCGAGCGTCTGGGCGATATCCATCAGCATCTGACGGCTCGGCACGCTGCGTCCGCTTTCGATAAAACTGATGTGCCGCTGCGAGACGCCCGCGTTGAACGACAAGTCCAACTGGCTGATACCGCGCATGTCTCTCCAGTGACGCAACAATGCACCGAGATCATTCGGCGGCGTCTTCCTTTCGGGATTCGCAGGATTCATCGGTCTCTTATCCGCAAGTCGATATGGATCGGGTTGGGTGACCGGTGGTGCCGGAGCATCGTGGATGTCCGGCGCCAGCGGGTCGTTCGAATCGTGTCGTTCAGCATACTCCCTGTTGCTGAACGACCCTTCAGGACGAGACCTATGCGGTCCAGGCATACTCCTGGAAACGTGCTTCGAGCGGAGGATTGGTGATGTTGCCGGCGTAGTTCGTGATAGTAGAAGCAGCCAGCACCGTGAGTACTTCGAGCACCTGGTCCTGGCGAAAACCCGCCTCGATAAACTGGTTCACGTCACGGTCATTCAGGTGTCCGCGCTTTTCGATCGCTGTTTTCGTCAAGGTCGAGAGTGCCGCATGCTTGCTATCAGCCGGTGCGCGGCCGTCGCGAATCGCTTCGACATCGGTGTGTGAAAGGCCCTCTTTCAGCGCGAGCGCGGTGTGAAATGCCACGGCCCATGAGCACGCGTTCGTCACTGCGTTGGTCAGCAACAGGGCCTGTATCTGCGCTTCCGTAAATGTGCCCGAATGCACTTTCTGGAAGATGCCGATGAAGCCGCCGATCAGCACCGGCGATTCAGCCATTGCGCCCGCGATGTTCGGGACAAGGCCGAAGTTCTGCTCGAGCTGCCGCAATACCGGCTTCGATTGTTCGGGTGCGGATTCAATCGTATGAATGTGAAACGTCGACATGATATGACCTCGGTCGTATGCGCCGCTCGGAATGAGTTGCGCGATGACCGAAGATTAGGCGTGCGGGCGCGGCTCGCCAATTACCTCCGATGTAATAGGTTCAGGTAGGCGGCACACGGCCATGCAACCGTCCACGGAAAAGAAAAAAGGCCGGGCGTGAACTGCGCCCGGCCTTTCTCACCGCAAAAACAACAAATCAGAACCGGTGAACAATGCCCACACCAACCGCAAACTGACTGCCGGAGGACGACGGCGCACTGTTATAGCCATCGCCGAGTGCCGCCGTGGCATCGATGATCTGCCCGGCCCCGCTGGTTCCCAACGTCTTGCCCTTCGCCTTCTGATAGGCCTCGAGCGCGTACAAACCCGTGCGCTTGGACAGCGAGCAATACTCCGAGAGATTGAACTGGTGGTATTGCGCGTTGTCCTGAATGCCGTTCGCGCGCGTGGCACGGGTATAGCTGTAGCCCGCGCCGAAATCCCACGTAACAGCCGGCTTCCAGTGCAGAACGAGACCACCGGTATTGAAGATCGCGGTGTCGTGGAACTTCGAGCCGCTGCCCGGAATGTACTGAACGTTCGAATAGGTCGCCGTGACATCCCACGCGCTATTGAACGTGTAACCACCGCCCACCGCGAAACGCTGTTATGCCCGCGCGGTCTGAAAGCAGTTTGTCAGCGCGGAAACGCCGATCTGCGAGCCGCCATTCGTGGTGGTCGAATCCGCGCCCCACGCGCCGCCGCCCGCGGTCGAATTGTTGATCCGCGAGAAACCGACCGCGAAGCCCACCGGGCCCATTGCATACTGAACCGCGGTCGACCAGGTGGAGCCCAGGTTCGTGCTGCCCGCCACGCCGCCCAGCGAATACGAGCCGCTCACCGTCAGGCCATACATCTTCGGCGACGTGTACTCCAGCGTGTTGTTCGCACAGTAGATCGTGTCGAGGCCGTCGATATCGCCGGGATGCGCGCCGTAGTAGCCTGTGATCCAGGTGGTCGGGCCATACGGCGAGAGTAGTTGGTAATACGAAGCGTATTGGCGGCCCGCCGTGAACGTACCGTACGCCGGGTTGGTCACGCCGACCCACGCCTGGCGGCCGAACATCGCATTGGTGTATTGCTGGCCACCGTTTGCCGAATTGAAGCCGGACTCGAGCTGAAAGATCGCCTTGGTGTTGCCGCCCAGATCCTCGCCGCCTTTCAGGCCGAAGCGGCTGCCCGCCCATACGCCAGGTGTCATTTTGACCGCCGACTTTCCTCCGCTGGTGGTGCCGAGGGTCGACTGATTGTTCGTATAGGAAATGCCGTTGTCGACGATGCCGTATAACGTGACGCTGCTTTGCGCGAAAGCCGGCATGGAAGCCGCGATCGCCGCCCCGAACAACACAACGTCTACTCGCCTGATACCTTTATTCATTCTGCAGATCTCCAATTCATACGCGTTGTTGAAATTCTTTTCTATCGGCACGGTTGCCCAAGCTTCCTCAAGCCCGGACGCTATTGCCCTCGTGATTGCAGCAGCCGCTTGACCGTCAAGGCCAGGGGGACGGTGAAGAAGATATGGGACATGAAGCCGCCAATGATCACAGCCGGGTCGTAGTAGTTCGGGTGGTTATCGGAGGCGATCATGATCGCCACGTGCATCGCGATCCACGCAACAACCGCGTAAAACAGCGCCACAAAAGTCGCTTCGTATCCGCGCCGCCGAAAGTACGGCCAGATCGCCGCGAACAGCACGCCCCACGCGGAGGCGAAGACAAAGTGAACACCCGTGCCGACGATATAGGCCCCCACGCCGAGCGACTCCTGCACCTCTTTGCCGAACACGAGTCCGGTCGCATTGCGTGGAATGCCCGCCAACGGCATCAGGTGCTGCGCGCCTACCCAGACGAGCGCTTCGTAAATCCAGATGATCACGGCGCCGATCAAGCCGCCGGTCACCCCCGCGCGAATCATCGCCGTGCGGTTGGGCCATTCCGCCACATTCGACGTCACACCCGTAGTTAGCCCACTTCCGCTCACGCTGAAATCTCCACTCATGTCTCTCTCCTTCTACTCGTTCAACTCAGGGATGCCCTACCCGCAACCATCCATGCGCGGAGGCATGAAGCTGCAACGGACACGTTCACGCATCGGCCACCGGACTGGTGATAAAACGCAGCGCAAGGCGATTCATGACGATCGCCGCGGCAGCAATCAGCGCGGGCACCGCGAGCACCGCGAACACGGTTTCGAAACTGAATCCCAGCGAGAGCAATGCACCACCCACAAGCGAGCCGAGAATGCCGCCGAGCCGCCCGAACCCCAGCATCCAGCTCACACCGGTTGCACGGGCACGAGTCGGATAGCAGGTCGGCGCGAGTGCATTGAGACCGGTCTGCGCGCCGCTCATGAAAAAGCCGGCACAGGTGACGAGAACCGGCAACAGGTTCGACTTGAGCGTGCCCATGCCGAGCGCGAAGATAAACACGCCGCCGAGCAGATACGCCGCGCCGATTACCGCATTGCGATCCAACCGGTCCATCGCGAAGCCGACCGCCACGGCGCCCACGGTGCCACCCAATTGGAACATGCCGGTGATCGCGGCAGCACGTTCGACGGGCAAGCCGGCGTCCTTGATCAGCGTGGGCAGCCAGCCGGTCAGCAGATAGATGATTAGCAGGCCCATGAAGTACGTGAGCCACAGCATTAGTGTGCTGAACGCGTAGCCGTCCGCGAACAGCATGCGCACCGGCGCCTTCGCAGCGATCACCGGTTCGGGCGCGGTGAAGCGCACGTCCTGACCGAACACATGTCCGCACACGCGGCCGAGCGTTGCCGCGATGCGCTGCGTCGGCATCTTGCGCACCAGCATCAAGCGCGCGGACTCGGGCAGCAGCCACAGCAGCAATGGAACGCTAAGGATCGGCAAGACGCCGCCGAACATGAACACCGCGCGCCAGCCGAAGTGCGGAATCAGCGAAGCCGCCACGAATCCACCAGCACCGGATCCAAAGTTGAAACCAGTGAACATGATCGTGAGCAGCAGCGAGCGGCTGCGTGACGGTACGTATTCGGAGAGCAGAGTGGTCGAGTTCGGCATCGCGGCGCCCAGACCCAGGCCCGTCAGAAAGCGCAGCGTGACGAGTTGCACGGGGGAGGCAGCGAAGGCGCAAAGCAGGCTGAAGAATCCAAAGCAGAGCACGGAGGCAACCAGTACTTTCTTTCGCCCGATCCGATCGGCAATCGGTCCCGCGGCCAGCGCGCCGATCGCGAGGCCGACCATCGCGGCGCTCATCACCGGACCGAAGGCGGCCCGGCTGACACTCCAGTCATGCATCATGCATGATGACGGGCGCGACAAAACCCATGACGGCTGTATCCAGACCGTCCATCATGACGATCAGAAAACATAGAACCAGGACCAGCCACTGGTACGCCGACACCTTGCGTGCATCGATAAACGCCTTGATGTCGACTGAGTCTGCAGATTTCATGCGTGTCTCCGGAGAAAATAGTGTCCCGCCCCGGCGTTCTGACGAATCCAGGGTCTTCTCGGTATGGAAATGAAAAACCGCTAAAAAGATGCGGCGCAGCGTCGAGTCGCCTTAGACGGCTTCCGGTACCCTGCGCGTCTTCAGAAACGCTTCGAGTGTTTCGCCTCGCATGCTGGCGTGCATGCCGAGGTTCGTGATCTTCACCACGCGTGCAAATTTTCGAGGACGAAGAAACACACGCCATAACGGATCATGCCGATCCAGTCGGTGTTGTCGACGAGCGCGCGTTCTTCCGCCGTCAGGTTGGCCGCGTCGTAGGCAGCGACCCGGTTCTCCAGCCAGAGCGTGCGAGCCGGCGCTTCACGCATCTGCCAGAAAAAGCGGTTCAGACACATCGCCTTGATGCTCTGGCGAATATCGAACGGGTACGTCCCCGTCAATTCCTCGGTACCGATCAGTTGCGGGTTCATTGCGTCACCTCGCCTTCGTAGAGGGTCACGGCCATCGCGGTGCTCGTCGCAAGGTAATAGCTGCGATGTAGTTCACGAACCGTCGACCCCAGCGCGCCGCGCATGGCGAGCCACATGATCGTCTCCACACTCTCCGCGCCGCCGAGGCGCACATAATCGACATGCTTCATTGCGGCGAGACGCTGCGGGTCAAGAACGATCAGATCGAGGAACTCCATGTCCCAATCGGTATTGTTGAAACCGCTTCGCTCCCCGTGGACCTGGTGAGACAGACCGCCCGTGCCGACCACCACCACGTCCAGATCCTGCTCGAACGATTCGATCGCGCGGCGCAGCGCCTGACCCAGGCGATAGCAGCGGTTCGCGGTGGGCAGCGGATATTGCAGCACGTTGACTTCCATCGGCACGAGCGACATCGGCCAGCCGCCGTCATGCGGCAACATCAGCGAGAGCGGCGAATTGCATCCGTGATCGAGTGCCCGGTCCTGGAAGATCGTCAGATCGAACTCGTCGTTGACGCGCTGCTCCGCGATGTGGATCGCGAGATCGGGATGACCGTCAATGTCCGGCAATGGGCGCTTGCCCGCGCCTTCGTCCGCAAATGTATGGTTGCCCGACACCCCTAACGCAAAGGTCGGATAGCAATCGAAGAAGAAGCTGTTGGCATGGTCGTTGTAGAACATCACCATCACGTCCGGCTTACGCTCGGCAAGCCAGTTGGCCACCGGTTCGTAGCCTTTGAAAAGCGGCGCCCACGCGGAGTCGTTCTGCTTGCCCTTGTCGTACGCCATGCCGATAGTGGGCACATGCGACGTGCCGATTCCACCAATGATTCTTGCCATATGCCGTTGTCTTCCGTTGCTTCGTGCCGCGCGCCAGCGCGCGCTGTTCGGATAGGTCGCCGCTACCGGGCGGGCAGCCATTGCAACCATCTTGAGATGCAACAATATGGATCGGGCACGCTCGCCGGAAGTACGGGTAAACCACATTCGTACCGGTTAAATGGCTCGCAAGTGCCCTGGTGTCCCATTGCCGGCGCTCGGATAAACGCGGGAAGCCGCACCGGATATGGGGATGGAGGCAGCCCCAAAGAGCGAGTCGCGTCCCGGCCAGCCCCCCGGGCCATCCAGGTGCAATAAACAAAACAGATGCCCGGGAAACGAAGTCGCAAGCCGCCTGTCAAGCGTGGTACCGGAGGTGATGCGTCGCTATACTTGATGGCCTGGAATGAGTAGAGACCCATGAACGAGATCACCCAGCACACGATCGAGGACGCATTGAACATCCGCCAGCCAGAGCGTCGCCATCCGTGAGCAGCAAAGAACTTCTCAATCTGGCGCAACTGCGCGCCTTTCGACTCGTCGCCGATATGGGCAGCGCAACGCGCGCCGCAGCAGCACTTTTTCGCGCCCAGTCGGCCGTCACCCGTTCGGTGCAGGAACTGGAGTCGGCACTCGGCGAGCCCCTTTTCGATCGCGGCCCCTCGGGCATGCTCCCCACGGCGGTTGGCCGCGCCGTGCTGCAGCGTTGCGAGCGCATCTTCGCCGAGCTGGAAGAACTTGCACAGTGGTGCGCCGCGAGGCAGGCACGCCGACGGCCGGCAGTAGACGGCGCGCTTCCGGCCTATCTGCTCAACACGCGGCGGCTTCAGCTATTCATTGCGTTAGCGCGACATCGGCACAAGCCGAGTGCGGCGAAACCGTTTGGTATCAGTCAGCCGGCCGTGAGTACCGCGATTCGCGTGCTGGAAAGCGGCGCAGGCCTGAGTCTTTTCCACCGAAGCCCCCGCGGAATCCTGCTCACCACGGAAGGCGAAACGTTTCTGCTTCACGTGCGCCGCGCGTTGAACGAACTGCGGCACGTGCCCGACGATATCGCGGCGTTGCACGGCAAGATCCAGGGTTCGGTGACGGTCGGCGCGTTGCCGCTCGGGCGCACGTTGCTCCTGCCAAGAGCGATCGCGCGAATGACCGCGGAGCATCCGGGCGTGCGGGTGGTTACTGACGACAGCGCTTACGAGGTGCTCGTCGCGGGCCAGCGAGCGGGCGATATCGACTTCATTCTCGGCGCGCTGCGCGATAACGACGCGAGTAGCGGCCTGAAGAGCGAGCGCCTGATGTCGGAAGATATGGTGGTGCTGGTGCGCCACGATCATCCGCTCACGCACGCGCGCGATCTGACCATCATGGCCCTGCGCGACGCGCAGTGGGTCTTGCCGCGCAGCAACGCACCGGCGCGCGGCCTGTTCGAAGCGCAATTCAAGCGCCTGAAAGTGAAACCGCCCCTGCCCACGGTCGAGACCGCGGACCTCGCGGTAATTCGGGGACTGCTGCTCGGCACGGACATGGTCGCGGCGCAATCGGGCCAGCAATTGCACTATGAAGTTCAGTCCGGTCAGTTGGCCGTGCTCGACGTGCAGTTGCACAACACCCGTCGCGACATAGGGTTGACCGTGCGTGCAGCCGGCACGCCCTCGCCTGCCGCGCGTGCGTTGATAGATGCGATCCGGCTATCGGTTGTCGATGTGACTCGCACGATCAGCATCGCCACTGGTTAGCCCTTGTTTTGCCGCGGTTTAGCCGCTGCGCGCTTTCCTATCCCGCGCACATAGCACGGCATTTGCCGTATCGCCAGCTTTACCGCGACAAAATCTCTGGAATTCTGAATTACGGAAAGCGCGCAGAATACATTGCTGTTGGCTTGGTCGAATAGGGACGATCAAGACAACGGAAGCGACATGAAAACCCAACCTCTTTTGTTAGCGATATTCGCGGCCGCCGCGTTCTGGAACGTCGATGCCCAGGCCGCACAGCCGGATTACGCCTATTCGACGACCGTGCATCTTTCCGACGGAAAAGCGCTGCAGTGCGCCGTGAACGAGCCCTTGAGCGCCGTGAGCAACGCCAGTACCTCGCTCACCCGCCGCGAAAAAACGGAAGCCGAAGTGTTGGCAACCCGCCGATTGCGTCTAGCCAGCGGCCCCACGTCTGACTATCCGTCCCCGTACACCGCGCCCAACGTCACGTGCGCGGCTGCCGGTTGACGTTGAGTGGCACGGCGGCGATCGGGCGGCTCATTCGGTGCGATGCGGGACGTCGTTCGGGAAAGGATACGGGGCGTGAGGTCCCGGCCATTCCGCTGCCGGCGGACCGCGCAGCGCATCGCAGCCGGCGAGGCCTGCCAACAGGCTGCACGTGAGTAACGCGGCGCAGATGCACCGGAGTACTGCTCGACCGTTCATCGCACACCTCCTCGCATCGGGCGGATACGCTACTTCTTGGACCGCCAATCGGTGTGGCAGGTTGCACCTGGCCCGGCTCGATCGTCACGTAGCCAGCGCGTGGTCAGCGGCGTCGTACACGTGCGGTGCATGATGATTCTGATGCCGTCCGCTGGATTCGTCGGCGGACGGCCGGTCGGTTTCATGCAGCCTGAACACGGCCACCGCATCGACGAGCGTGCGCGCCTGATCTTCCAGCGAAGCCGCAGCGGCCGCCGCTTGCTCGACTAGCGCGGCGTTCTGTTGCGTCGCGTTGTCCATCTGCGTCATCGCGGTATTGATCTGAGCAATACCGCGCGATTGCCCTTCGGAAGCCGCGCTGATCTCGCTGACGATGCCGGTCACGTTGCGGGCTGCCGTGACGATTTCGGCCATCGTCTCGCCGGCGCGAGTTGCGAGTTCGGCGCCGTTTCTCACCTTCGCAACCGAATCGCCAATCAGTTCCCTGATCTCTTTCGCCGCGGCAGCCGAGCGTTGCGCGAGCGCGCGCACTTCGCCCGCGACCACCGCGAATCCGCGTCCTTCCTCGCCGGCACGGGCCGCTTCCACAGCGGCATTCAGGGCGAGTATGTTGGTCTGGAACGCGATGCCTTCGATCGCGCCGATGATATCGACGATCCGCTTCGAACTCGACGACATGTCCGCGATCAGGTCGACAACCTGGCCGACCACGTCGCCGCCGCGCGCAGCGATCTCCGAGGCGTTTTCCGCGAGCGCGCTGGCCTGCTGCGCGTTGACGGCGTTTTGCCGGACCGTCGCCGTCAAATCTTCCATGCTCGAGGCGGTTTCCTCCAGCGTTGCCGCCTGCAGTTCCGTACGCGTCGACAGGTCGGCATTGCCGCTCGCGATCTCGCCTACGCCGTGCGTGATCGCCGCCGTTCCCTGACGCACCTGGCTCACGGCAGCAACGAGCCCCGCCTGCATCCGGCCGAGGGCAGCCATCAACCGTCCCATTTCGTTGGCACCCAGCGTGGCGATCTCACTCGCCAGATCACCGGCGGCAATGCGCTCGAAATGACGAATAGCAGCGTCGATAGGCCGCACGATCGAATTCGTCAAACCGGATCGCGCGAAGAAACCAAGGATCATTGCGGCGGACCCGATCGCACCGAAGAGCCAGAGCAGCCTATGAAAATCCTGTTGCGCCGACGCAAAGCGCGCTTTTTGCTGCTCGGCCTGAAAATCCTCGAGCGCGAGCGCGGCGTTCCGGTAGTCAGCGAACAGCGTGTCAGGCGCCTGTCGTTCTGTAGTCCGGAACGACATGAAATCGTTCTGATCGAGTGCCGCGATTTCTGGGGTCAGCGCCTGTTTCATCAATAGCTCGCGCTTCACGCGCAACGCGTCAGTCAGTTTCTTCTCCAGCTCGTTCGACGGTGGTTGCGCGGCGTAGGCCGCCAGCTCGCGATCACTGGCCGTCTGCTCGGCATGCACTCGCGCGAGCGCCGCATCGGTCGGCTTTCCTTGCGTGACGAGCGTTTCGTACGCACCGAGATCGACCCGCATCTGCTGAAGCGCTTCGCCGCTGGCGCTCAGGTGTCGCAACGCAGTCGTCTCGTCGCTGTACATTCTGTCGAGTGCCGTGTTGGCTGTTTCGAGGCCCCAAATCGACGTGGCGATCACAAGCATCAACGCGGCCGTGTAACCGGCAATCGTGATGGTCAGAGCAGTCCGGATACTGGTATTTCTGAACATGGCTGTCTTCCTCGGCCAGCTGAGCAGAAAAAAAGCGGCGAACGGACAAGTCCGCCGCCGCCAGTAGGAGCAGATCGATGAATAAATCAGCGTGAATCCGATTTCCGCATCAGAAGCGGGTGCGCACGCCCGTGGTCAGTTCGAGCTGGTTGTTCGAGCCGAACGTGGTGCCGACGGTGTAGCCGCCATGCAGCTTCATGTAGTCGCCGGCCAGATACACTTCAGTGCGCTTGGACAGGTGATAGAACGCCGACCAGTACAGCGTTTCCTTGTAGCCGTTATGGAGGCCTGACGTCGGGTCGAAAGCGCCGATGTTCGCGTTCGGGATATCGCCGTCACTGTTGTAAGCGGCATTGTGCACGCGCATTTGCTGATAGCCGAGTTCATAGTCGAATGCACCCTTCGGCGACAGCTTGAGCGACACCGTCCACGCGTTATCCTGACGCTGGCCGAGCGCACCCTGATTGCCTAGGTAACGGAAGTAACCCGCATTGGCACGCAGAATACCGAACGTGTAGTTGCCACCCACCGAGAACGACTGGTTGGTAAAGCCAACGCGATTCGCGTGGCTATAGAAACCCGACATGTTGAACGGGCCGCCGTTGTAGCCGAGCGCTGCCTGGTAGTTGGCATTCGAGCCGAAACTCGTCGAGTTGCCGAATGCGTAGCCTGCGCTCGCGAAAATGCCATTGCTGAACAGCTTCTTCCACGCCACGCCATTGTTATAACGTGTGCCGGTCGCGCTGGCAGCGTAGAAAATCATCTGCTTGAAGTTATTCGAATTGGTCCAGCCACCCTCTTCCGTCGTCAGGCGCGCGGAGCCGTACGGGTCGCCGTAAATCGTCGATGCGTCGCGCGCGATCGTGTTCTGGAAACCAGCCGTGATCTTGCCGAACGTCTCGTTCTCGATACCGACCCATGCGTCACGGTCGAAAATCTGGCCCGGATCTTCCATCTGGCCGTCGCTCACGCGATATTCGCTTTCAAGCCGGAAAATGATCTTCGAACCCGCGCCGATATCTTCAGCGCCCTTCAGGCCCCAGCGGCTGCCGCTGAACCACGGTTCGCCAGCGATACCCATGCCGATCACATGATCGCCGTTCGCGTTCGCGTGTGACTGATAGGTCGGCACGCTCAAATCCATCAGGCCGTAGAGCTGAACACTCGACTGGGCATGCGCGCCGGTTGCTGCGAAAGCGCCTGCCGTAGCGGCCAAAGCCAGATACTTTTTCTTCAAGATCGTCTCCTCAAATTACTACGTTAAAATTTTCGTTCTCGCCGACTGCGGTGACTGCTGTCCGAAGGATCTGGACAACGGCCCCGGGCAATCGATAAACGCAATCCTAGTTTTTTCAACCCTTCACGCAGCTTTCCCGTATTTTTTGTACAACTAAGTGCATCTACTGATGTACATCGAGAATTCGGCGTTCAGGTGTTCAGCGTCGCTAAGCCGTGCGCCCAGCACAAAGCAGTGGCCGGTACCGCGAAGGCGGCACCGGCGGTGCAACGAAATCACACGGCAACAGACAGGCGGCAGCGACCGGCAAGCGGCGGCTTACTTCGAACCGGTGAACTCGTTCGTGTAGGTTTTCGCCAGCTCGATATGCTTGCCTTTAACCGACGGATTGAACGCCGACAGCACCTTCAGCACGGTCTCCGGACCGTCGGCAGGCATCTTGCCGTCCTTCGTGAACATCGGCAGCGACGCTTTCAACGCGCTCACGTAAAGCGGCTTGTCTTTCTGATAGTCGTCAGGCATCTTGGCGGCGATTTCTTCCGCGCTATGCGTGTGGATGAACTGCATCGTGCGGACGAACGCGTGCGCGAGCTTCGCTGCTTCAGCCTTGTGGGTATCGGCCCATGCCGCCTGGACGTAGAGGCTCGACGCCGGGTAAGTGCCGCCCAGCGCCGCCTTCGTGCCTTCAACCGAGCGCATGTCGACGAGCACCTTCGCGTCGCCCGACTTCTGCAATGCCGAGACGGTCGGCTCGGTCGTCATGCCGGCGTCGATGCGGCCTTGCTTGATCGCCGCGATGAAGCTGGCGTCAGCGCCCACCGGCAGCATCGTGTATTCCGTGGACTGGATGCCGTGCTGGCCGGCAAGGTATTGCGTCAGGAAGCTTGTTGACGAACCGAGACCGGTCACGCCAAGCGTCTTGCCCTTCACGTCCGCCATCGATTTGACCGTATCGGCTGCCTTGGTCGACACCATTTCGACCTCGCCCGGCACTTGTCCAAACACGACGATCGCCTTGACGTCCTTACCCTTGGTTTGCAGGTCAATCGTATGGTCGTAGAAACCGACGACGGCCTGAACGGCGCCGGCCAGCAGTTCGTTTTCAGCGTCAACGCCGGCCGGCTGCGACAGCAGTTCGACATCGAGCCCTTCATCCTTGAAATAGCCAAGCTGTTCGGTCAGGCGCGCCGGCAAATAGATCAGCTTCGTGATACCGCCCACCATGATCGTGATCTTCTCGCCCTCGGCGGCTGTCGCGTGTTGCGACGCAAGGCTGAACAGCAGGGTGGAAGCAACGGCGATATGGCGCAACGTGCGAAAGCTTGGGGTCATCGATAGTCTCCGTTATTGTCCGGCGCGGCGGGAATGCCGGCCGTCTGCATCGATGGGGCGATTTTAGGGGGCTGAATCCTTCCCTCGGCTTTCACGGAGACTCAGGTTCCATACGGGATTTCCATGAGGCGAGCACGCCTGACCATGGCCGCCCAGGCTCTTCTCATGTTTGAAAAAGGTGTTTACATGCTGTCTCTTGCGTTGCAAGACAGGACACTGCGAACGTTATTGAGCGACGAGGTAAGGGCAAACCCATGTGGGGCGCACAAAAAAAGCCAAGGCGGTGAAGCCTTGGCTTTGGGGATTCTGCCGGTTTGGAGGCCCAACAGAATCCGAAAGTGGCTGCTGCGCCTGAGAACGCAGCAGCCCGTCACACGATGTCGCGGTTTCGACCCCACCTGAATTGAAGTTTATCGCTCAACGCCGGGCGTTGTTCCAATGCGGCCAATAGTGACGGTGATCCAGTTGTCTAAGCCGCTTTCGACGCATCTGCTCCAGGTAATAATGAGCGACGACAAACACGGGTGCCATCGCCAGCACGAACGAACCCACAACGATTCCGACTGCTTCATTCATCAAAACCTCCATTGCAGAACTAACGGCTTCACTGCAGGTGTTGCCCCCCGTTGATTGCAATGTTGGCTCCGGTGACGAAACCGGCCTCCCGCGAGCACAGGTACAGCACGAGTGCGGCAACTTCGTCAGGCTGTCCGAGCCGGCCGACCGGAATCTGCGGAATGATCTTCGTCTCGCGGATTTCTTCGGGCACCGCCATCACCATCTTCGTCGCGATATAGCCTGGCGAAACCGTGTTGACGGTGACGCCTTTCCTCGCCACCTCAAGCGCCAGCGATTTCGTGAAGCCATGCATGCCGGCTTTCGCCGCCGCATAGTTGGTCTGGCCGAACCCGCCCTTGGAGCCGATGATCGACGACACGTTGATGATGCGGCCCCAGCCGCGCTCCACCATGCTGTCGCACACCGGCTTCGTCATGTTGAACACCGAGTCGAGATTGGTCCGGATGACCGCGTCCCAATTGACCTTGTCGAGTTTCTTGAAGCTGGCGTCACGCGTGATACCGGCGTTGTTGATCAGAATGTCGACCGGTCCGACCTCCGTTCTGATTTGCGCCGCGCATTTTTCGCACGAGTCGTAATCGGCGACGTCGACCGTGTAGGCGAGGAATTGTCGTCCCTGCGCTTCCATCCGCGCGAGCCACTGGTTCGCACCGGTATTGCCCGGCGAACAGGTCACCACGACCGCGTACCCGGCGTCATGCAACTTGACGCTGATCGCTTCGCCAAGTCCACCCGTTCCACCCGTCACCACCGCGATCTGCTTTGCCATCGAATTTTCCTCGTAAAAGCCGGCGCCATGCTCATCTGGAGCAACACTACTTTCAGTCCATGAACTGGAGACTGGAAGGTGAATTATCTATTTGTCAGTAATCCTTCATATATGACAAAGAACTTCACCGCGGGCATTGCTGCCCGCGTGAGTTCTATTGCTTGGCAGCCGTAGTGACGGCAGCCTGCGCGGAGTTGCTTCGCGCGGCCTTGGCCGCTGAGGCGGTGAGCGTATCGAAATTACTCTCGGCAACCTGCACGGCCTGCTGCCCCGTTTTCTGCAGCGTTTCGTACAGGGTCGTGGTGGCGGCAATCGCGGATTTCCACGCAACGATCGCGGCTTCCGACCCTGCGGGAGCACGCTTCGCCGCATCTTCGACGAACGCCTGCACGCGATCGTTATACCGCTCGTACTGCGCCTGTGCGAGTTGCGCGATTTCAGCCTGCGTGGTCGTTGCGATATCGAACACCTGCCGGCTGTATGACAGCGACTTTTCCGCGATCGGTCCGGTAAAACCGGCTTGCAGCGCGAACCATTGCGGCGGTTCCGTTGTGCCGGACACCTTCGAGATGTTCTCCTGCGCCTCGGCCAGCGTGGCCTTGACGACCTGCAGGTTCAGGGCTACCAGTTTTTCGACGCCTTCAAAAACTTTTCCGGCGACCCCGTAGAATGCGTCGAGGTTCGTCTTCGCGGCAGCAGTTTGCTCGGGACTCAGTAGAGCCATTTTCAAATTCCTCAAAATGCGGTCCGACGCGCGAAGCCCCGATTGCACGGGTGTGTTGCGACGGATCGCGATGGTGAATAGATCGAAGTGCAACGACGCTTGCCGTGGGGTGCGGCGGTACTCGTGGGAAAACTGCTGGCGGCAAATGCCGCATTTTCCTTCTGGGCTGTGAAGCGGACACCTGGGACACCGCGGATGCCTAGCGCATCCGGCCAAACGCCTTGAGAACGGAATCTCCGTTGCTTGTGATCTGAGGACGTGAGCGTCCTGACGCGAGATCTTCCAACGATATGAGTTGTCGCTCGAGCAGGGCGTCGAGCTCGGCGCGGCCCAGTTCAATCTGGTCCGGCGCGTCTTTGATGAGCATTAGAGTAGCGAATTCATGGGGACTCAGCATAGCGTCTCCTCGATTAATGTGACTGCACGGGAAGTATTAATTACCCCCTCCAACGTGAATGCCCGGCAAATATTTCTGCCGCCTCCGCAAAGCGATCATTCGAGAAATCGCATCAGGAGGCCCCATCATAACCGCTCAAATTTCGATTGCAATATGCGCGATGCTTTTTATTAAGGCGGCCATTTCGTCTGTCGAATACCCTGCGTCGAACGGCCCTGTGCTGCCGCCCAAACCGGTGTTTCCGCTATCCGCCGAGGCCCTACTGGCATGGCTTTCTAGGTAATCCGGTCGCTGCGCCAAGGATTGAACTGATGAATTAATTAACAACATCCATTCATTCTGATTTCATTGGCTTATTTATCCCTGAATATTGTATTTATAGGCTGGCACTTTTACTGCGGCTGTCATTCATACCTTGAGATTGCGAAACATTTATTACAGCGCGCGTGAATTTTAGAAATTACCAGAATATCAATCTGCGTAAAGAGCTGCGCCCATTTATCGGAGCGAACCCCGCGCGACATCTTTCACGCATCGCCAGACGCAATATGTCCGCGCGGCCACACTGTAGAAGGAATGCCCACTGCCCCATCGAAGAGCCACCTTGCCGTGCGTAACAGCGCGGCGTTCAGCACTTCTGGCCGATCGGGATTTCCGCCGAGCGCGAGTTCAACAGTGAACTCGCCGGTTGGATGTTCGACCGACACACGTTTTTGCGTGCCTTCGGCATCCACATCGGCGAGGCCTTCACAGACCGTGCCGGGCAGCACCGCAGCCGTGGCGACGCTCACCGCGCCGAGTGCGCCAATCGACGCGTGGCAGCGATGCGGAATGAAGCTGCGCGTACTGATCGTGCCGCCATCGCGAGGCTCGGCCACCAGACACATCTTCGGGACTGTGCGCGCGCTCACGTCGCCGAGATTCATCATCGGCCCCACGGTGAGCCGGATTTTTTCGACACGCGCTTTCAGGTCCTCATCCGCGTCGAGTTGCTCGCGCGTTTCGTAGCCGGTGCGCCCAAGATCGCGTGCTCGCATCAGCACGAGGGGCATGCCGTTGTCGATGCACGTCACATCGATGCCGTCGACCGTATCCTTGAGATGCCCCGTGGGCAGCAGCGCGCCACAGGTGGAGCCGGCGGTGTCCCTGAATTCGAGCGGAATTGGAGCGGCCACGCCCGGCACGCCGTCGATGCGGGCATCGCCTTCGTAATTGACCTGGCGTCCCGGCGTGCTCACCGTCGCCACCGCGATCTGCCCGGTGTTGACCATGTGGATCGCGACCCGGGTGGTGCCGTCACGCGCTTCCACGAGACCGCGTTCGATCGCAAACGGTCCGACGCCCGCGAGAATGTTGCCGCAGTTCTGCCCGAGGTCGACCCGCGCTTCGTTCACGACGACTTGTGCAAACAGATAGTCGACGTCGGCATCGTCGCGCATGGAGGGCGAGACGATCGCCACCTTGCTCGTCAACGGATCCGCGCCGCCGATACCGTCGATCTGACGCGGATCGGGCGAGCCCATCACGGCAAGCAGAACACGATCCCGCTCAGCGGGATCGGCCGGCAAATCCGACGCCATAAAATAGGCGCCTTTCGACGTGCCGCCGCGCATCATCATGCACGGAATACGCCTTTGTGTACGGCTCGACATGGCGTCGCCTCTCCGTCAAAGGTCCTCTGCCGAGACGACGTAGCGCAGGCCCTTTTGGGCGAGCTTCTCGCGCATCGCGTAGTAGTCGAGGCCCAGCGTGCCGCCGGCCAGCACCGAACGCGTCTTCTCTTCCTTCGCCATGCGTGCCTGCGAGGCCTGCGCAACGCTCGCCACGGTATCGAACGGAACGACGACCACGCCGTCGTCATCCGCGACGATAACGTCGCCGGGATTCACGATCTGCTGCGCGCACACCACCGGAATATTCACCGAGCCAAGCGTTTCCTTGACCGCGCCTTGCGCGGACACGGCCTTCGACCACACCGGGAATTTCATTTCTCTGAGCGAGACGACGTCACGGCAACCCGCGTCGATGATCAGTCCGCGCACACCGCGCGCGGCCAGCGAGGTGGCGAGCAGGTCGCCGAAATAGCCGTCCTCGCAGGGTGAAGTGGGCGCCACGACGAGAACGTCGCCCTCGCGACATTGCTCGACGGCAACGTGCAGCATCCAGTTGTCCGACGGCGGCACCAGCACGGTAATCGCAGAGCCCGCGATAGCCGGCCCCGAGTAGATCGGCCGTATGTACGAAGCAAGCAGGCCGAGACGGCTCTGCGCCTCGTGAACAATGGCGGCGCCCGCCTGCTGCGGCACGGCCACATCGCGCGGATCGGCGCGGCGGACCGTGGTCACCACAACGCCTCGCTTCATGCCAGATCTCCCGTCACCGCCGGTGTGATGCGCTGATACCCCTCCGCGTACTGGATATCGCGCGTGGCTGTGATACCGATGTTGCGCTTGGCCTGCACGCCGCGCTGCAGGGCGACGCGTGTGTAGTACTCCCACAGATGCTCCTGGCCCGCCATGCATTCGATCGCGCGGCGCTTGGTGTCCCAGACCTCGGTGATATCGAGGAAGGTATTGGGCGTCCATTCGCATTGTTCGGTTTGATGCGGCTCGAACGCATAGACAGGCGGCGCACCGACCACTTTCTGACCCGGATTGTGACCTTCGGCCTGGGCGATGATCCGTGCCTCCTGCGCCACGTGCATGGCGAGCGGATGGTCGAAGTTGTACGGGTCCTTCTGTGAGTGGCTCAATACGAACGCCGGCTGCACATCACGGAATACATCGACGAGGCGCATCAGGGCCTCGTCCGATACTCGCAACGGGTAGTCACCGAGGTCGAAAAATTCGACTTCCGCACCCAGGATATCCGCGGCCCGCACAGCCTCTTCCCTGCGCGCCGCCTTGACCATCTCGATCGTCATTTCGCCCTTGCGCCAGAGCCTGGCCGACTCGCCACGCTCGCCGAACGAAAGGCACACGACCTTCGCACGGTATCCGTTTTTCTTGTGCAGCGCGATTGCGCCACCTGCCCGCCACACAAAATCGGCGCTATGCGCGCTCACCACCAACATCGCCTTGTCTGCCATTTCCAAGCTACCCATATTCACTATGTGATGGGCACCATTGTAGGATTCGAAGGGCGGCCGGAAGCACCTAAAGGAGCGTGTAATACCATCTAATGTTTTTATCGCGAGGTGCCGGATCAGCGCTTGAACCCGGCGATTTTCTGCCAGAATGGAGCCCGCGAAGATTTCGTCGCCCACATCCACACGTCTTACGAATCCGGGAGCAAACGCACATGGATAAGCGTCAATTTCTAGCCAGCGCAGCCGTGCTGGGTGCGACCGCCGCGCCTGCGTTCGCCAGCAAGCATGTGGGCCAGGGAGCTTGCACGGCATCTCCCGTGATTCTGACCATTGCGGGCGCGATCAAACGCAGCAATCGCGGCGCACTCGACCCGGCGTTCGACCAGTTGCTGGCCAAGCACCAGGTGAAATTTTCGCAGGCGTATGGGGTCGATCTGCCGTTGATCGCGAGCATGCCGGCGGTGACAATCAAGCCCACCATCGAATACGACGCCCGGCCGCACACCCTGAGCGGCCCATTGCTCGGCGATGTGCTCGCACACGTCGGTGCGCCGGGCGCGGGAAGCACGCAAATCGTCATGCGCGCGGTTGACGGCTATGCCGTCATGACGACGCTCGACAAAGTTCATGACTACCGCATGATCGTGGCGACGCATATGGACGGCAAGCCGCTGCCTCTCGGCGGCTTGGGACCACTATGGGCGGTCTACGACCCCGACTCTATCCCCGAACTCGCGGGCAAACCGCTGAAGGATCGCTTCGTGCTGTCGCCGTGGGGCCTGTATCAGATGCAGGTGACTGAAGCGTAGTGGCTGCACGTGAGTGGCAACTACACCGCCCCACGCCCGCCTCAGAACAGATGATGGATCCCGCTCAGGAACACAGTCGGCCTTCCGCCCGACGCCGCCCCGATCCCAAGCGTATTCGCGACCGCCCCGCCACCCGCCGTCTCGACCATCAGGTCCGCGTAGACTTGCGTCGCTTTTGACAGCGAATACACGTTCGCCACGGTGAATTGGGTCCAGCGGCGCCCCGCGAGTGTCGCGGTCCACGCCCCCGCCGCGATTTCCTCCGCGGGCGTCAAGCGGACGTTGAGGCCGCCGTCGATCGTGCGAAAGTGCTCGCTGCCGCCGTCCGACTGGATTCGTACATCCGTGGCGAGCGCATGCAGCGTCACACGTTCAAAGCGGTACGACCCGCCGATCCCCATATCGCGCACCTGTTTCGCGTTGAAGGTTGCGCCGGGCGCGAGTGCCTTTCCTTCGAACGACGTCAGGCCGAGTCCGTTGGAAAGCGGCAGCAAACGGTCGTGGTATCCGGAATACACCGCCACCAGTTTGAGCGGCCCATTCGTATAGTTGGCGCCGAAACTGAGGATCCGCCCGTTGGTGTTGCTGGCCGACGCGCCGGGAAATCCATAGAGCGCACCGAAACTCAGCCTGCTGTAGTTGATGCTTTTCCACTTCACCGTGCTCGACAATTGCACCGGCAAGGTGCTGCCAAGGCCATCGAGATTGCCGGGGTGAAACGCGGAGAAGTCGCCGAGCAGTTGACCGGTCGACACCGAGCCGAGCCAATCGAAATTCCAGTCGGTTTGACGGCCGAGCGTCACGGTGCCGAACATTGGGTCGGACAGACCCACGTAGGCCTGGCGATTGAAGAAGGTGCTGCTGCTGGCAGACGCGCCCGTCGTCGTGACAAAGCCGCTTTCGAGCCTGAATACCACCGAGCGGCCCGCGCCGATATCTTCGACGCCCTGAAAACCGAAGCGGTCGGCCTGGAAGGTGCCCTGCTCGGCGATATAAGCGTGGGCGCCGGGCAGGTTGCTCACGTAGCCGAGGCCCGCGTCGATACTGCCGTACAGCGTGACACTGCTCTGGGCGTTGGCCGTCGTAGAAGAGACGAACGCAGCCAGGCACGCGACAACCGTCGCGCGGAAAGCGAATTTGTTTTTCATGGAAAAGAGTTGAAGCGTTCGAGGGAGAACTGCGAAGGCGTGCGTTAAACGTTAAGGCCTGCGATCAAATTGCCTGGACCTTCTCCACGGGTCTGAGGCGCCATGCGCCGAAAACCAGATTGACGACGATTGCGGTGAGCGTCCCCGCCGCCATGCCGTTGCCCAATACGATCTGCAAATAGCCGGGGAACGCGGCATATACATTGGGAACCAGAATCGGCAGCAAGCCCACCACGAGCGCCGCGGCAAGCGTGTATTGATTGCCGCGCGCATGGAGGTCGACCTTGCCGAGCAGGTTGACGCCCATCACGCCGATCATCGCGAATACGATCAGCGCTGTGCCGCCCACCACCGGCGCGGGAATCGCGTAAGCGAAGCGTCCGAGCGGCGCAAACAGTGCGATGAGCATCAGCATCGCGCCGGCCGTCGCGGTGACGTAGCGCGAGCGCACGCCAGTGGTCTGCACCACGCCGATATTCTCCGCGCTCGTGATGATGAGCGAGGTGCCCAGCAGCGAGCCAAGCAGCGACGCCGCCGCATCGCCGCGAATGGTCCGCGGCACGTCGCGGCGCATGTCGATCCTCCTGCCGGTGATCTCACCGACGGCAACCGTCTGACCCGTTGCCTCGGCCATCGAAATGACACTGAAAATCAGCATGGGCAGCGCGGCAAGCACGTCGAAACGAGGCATGCCGAAAGGCAGCAGCGTCGGTAAAGTGAAGAGCGGACCGTCCCACATGCCGCCTGCCGGCATCAGCCCGATTGCCCAGCCCGCACACGTGCCGATCGCGAGGCCGATCAGCACTGCAAGCCGTCCCGCCGTGCCCTTGAACAGGCGGGCCACGGCCAGCGTGGCCACGATCGTGAGCACCGCGAGCCCAAGCGACTGCGGCCGCGCAAAGCCAGGTGTTCCCGGCTGGCCGACAACGATGCCGGCATAGATCTTGATGAGACTCACCGAGACAAGCAGCAGCATCGTGCCCACCACCACACGCGGGAAAAACCGCAGGCAGCGCGCGAATACCGGCAGCACGAGCCAGTAAAACAGGCTGGTGAGGATCGCTGCGCCCGCGGCGGTGCGCAGATCCGTCTGCGTGGCGATGACGGCGAACAGCATGGCGGGCGCGCCGCCCGGCACCATCACGAACGGCAACCGCGAACCGATCGGCGCCGCCCCGAGCGATTGCAGCAGTGTGCCGGCCCCGCAGGCAAAGAACGTCGTGCCGATCAGGTGCACGGTCATGCCCGACGAGAGCGACAACATTCTCGACACCAGAAAAACCGCGGTGACGGGCGAAGCCGCCATCGAGAGGACATGCTGCAGGCCGAACAGCACGAGTTGCCACGCGGGCAAACGCGCATCGACGCTATGGGCGGCTGGTTCCGGACTCACGTTACCCCCGAATGATCACAACACGGCGTTCAGGCGCGCAGCCAAGGCAATTGCTCGCGGCTGTAGCGGAAGGTCTGGAAGACGCTGTTCAACTGGCCGGGGCCGGTTTTGCGCGCCGCTTCGTCCGGGTACTCGGCAAACCAGGGGATCACGTATTCCCAGACCACCTCGCCCGCGGGCGTCACTTCGAAGAGGCGGCCCGTTGCCGACTCGGTGATGTGAGTGTTGCCATTCGCGAGCCGCTGCGCGTTACCCATGAAGGCGCTGTAGAACGCATTCACCATGTCGTCCGCGTACGACCACACGACCTCGTTGTTCGCCGGATCGATCTCCAGCACGCGCGAGAAAGCCACGTGCGCGCCGGCGCGGAAATTGCCGTTGTCGAACGTGAGAATGTTGCCGTTGGCGAGCGCTACGGGTGCGTGCTGGTGCGACACCACGCTCGGCGGAATATGCATCGTGACGCCGCCGGTTTTGCGCTCGACGGCGATGATGCCCGACGTGGTGCGCAGGCTCATCAGCACCTCGCCTTTCGCATTCACGCCGAGCCCGTTCACGAGCGGCCAGTGATACCGGCCAAAGCCGGACGCGATCGGAAAGTCCTTGGGCTTGAGGTGCTCCCACGCCTTCCATTCCCACACCAGTTCGCCCGCGCGGTTCACTTCGCGGATCACGTCGCCATACATGACTTCTTCGGGGCCGTGGGCCGTGCCACCCGGCACGCGTTCGGCAAATCCTGCAGGCACCGGCGCGCACGCGGTGTAAAGCAGATTGCCGTTGGCGAGCCACTGCGCGTCATGATGATGCGCCGGATCTTCGTGGTGCCAGACCACCTCGCCCTCGGGCGTGACTTCCGAGAAATCACCGCCGTGCCACATCGACCACGGCGCGTAACGGTTTTCCGATTTTGCATGGCTGCCGTTGTAGCCGAGATTACCGTTGGGAAGAATCACGGCATGGCGTCCGGCCCGCACCGGCATCTTCCATTCGTGAACGACGGTACCGTCGATATCGATGAGATACACGTGGCCGCCTGCCGTTTGCGGTGCAATCAGCGTATACCCGCCGGCTGAAGCTTTGGGGTCGCAAGCGATGAGGCCGACGCCGCGGCGCCGCTGGGTAATTTGATCGACTGTCGTGGTCACGGTTCGCTCCGTTAAGATGATGAAGCGAAATCTAGGCTATCCGACCCGTCAATAAAATCTGATTATTCCTTACAGCCCGTATGGAAAAACTATACGGTTGATTTATGCGTCCAATATCGCAGACATTCCGCTGTTTCGACGAAGTGGTCAGACGCGGATCGATCCGTAAAGCGGCCGATTCGCTGCACCTGACCGCCGCTGCAGTGCACCAGCAAATCCTCAACCTCGAGGAGCAGGTCGGCTCGCCGCTGTTCGACCGTTTGCCGCGCGGCATGCAACTCACCACCGCCGGAGAGATCATTATTGCTGCGGTGCGGCGCGGTCAGCGCGATTTCGATAACGCGATGACTCAGGTGGAAGACCTGCGTTCGTTGCGCCGCGGGCATATCAACCTGGCGGTGTCGCCGTCGTCGGCCGAGCAGTTGGTGCCCGATGCCATTCAGGCGGCCATGAAAAGCTATCCGGGGGTGACTTACAGCGTGCGCTCGGGCAACGGCGAGAGCATCCTCAAGTGGGTGGAGACGGGTGAAGCCGACATTGGTTATGGCCTGCGCCGCAAGCCGCCGCCTGGCGTCGTGGAAGTACGCGCTTTCTCGCAGCACCTTGGGCTTGTCACGCCGCCCGGGCATCCGCTGACGAAGCTCGGCAAGCGGCCTCGGCTGCGCGACTGTCTCGACTATCCGCTCATCCTCATGACGCCGGATACCGAGTTGCGTGCCATGGTGGACCAGATCGACCACCGGGAGCAGCGCAAGGCGCGTCCGCTGGTGGAGACGAGTTCAGTTTCGATGGTGCGCCGGCTCGTTGCTGACGGTGTCGGTATCGGCTTCCTGATTGCGGAGAACGTGGCGGAAGACGTGACGCAACGCAAGCTTGCATGGACCACGCTCGCCGATGCCGGGGCGAAGTCGTTCAGTTGTCTTTATCAACGCTCGGACCTGACCACGACCGTCGCGATGAGCATGTTTCTGCAGTTCCTCGGTCAGGCGATCGAGGCGACTGAGAGTCAGTTTCACGCTTCAGCGCAATCGGGCCGCAAGCGGAGACAACCGGTCAAGTGAGGCATTCCACCTCTTAGCCCTCTGACGCGGCGCTATATTTGGCGCTGCGAAGTTCGGTGGCACGCTCGACGGAGAATCTCTCCAGACACGCCTGCTTCACGCTCTCCACAGTCACCGACCACCCCTCACCCGCCGCCCGGCGAAACAGCCGCAGCGTATGCGGATACCACGGCGAATCGCTGCGCTCGTGCATCCAGCGCCAGTCGACGTCTTTCTCCGGCAGCATCACCCAGCACGGCTTGCCCAACGACGCGGCCAGATGTGCAATGGACGTATCCACGCAAATCACCAGATCGAGTTGCTCGATGATCGCGGCACTGTCCGCTAAATCGTTCACGGCCGAGCCGAGGTCGAGCAGCGACTGACCGTCGGGCGGATTGCGCGCCTCATCCTCACCCTGGCCTTTTTGCAGACTCACGAAACTCAGGCTCGGCACGCTCCAAAGCGGCGCAAGCGTGGCCAGCGTAGGGATCGACCGGTTCGCGTCGTTATGGTGTTTCGCGTTGCCCTTCCACACCAGCCCGATTTTGCGGCCGTCCGGCAGGGTCTCGAGCGTCGGCCGCCACTTTTCGACGAGCGACGGCTCGGCCGCTAGGCGAACCGCACGCGGAATCGTGTCGACGGTCGTGCGTAAGTGCAACGGCGCGCTCAACAGGCTCGTCCAGCAGTCGTATGTGGATGCGGTCACGCGGGCCAGTGCCGTGTCGTGATCGAGCACGGCATCGACGCCGTCCACTGAAGCCATCACCCGGTGCAAAGCAGGCGCGCACGCAAAGGCGATATGCGCGGCCCCTTGCGCCTTGAGCAAGGCGAAATAGCGGCTGAATTGGACCATATCGCCGAGGCCGTCTTCCTGCCAGACCAGCAAGGATTTGCCGGAGAGCGTGTCGCCTTGCCACTGCGGACAGCCCAGCGTGGCGCGCGTTTTGTGATGCACGAAACCCGGCTGCTCGTAGCGGCATTCGTACAATCGCCAGCCCTCTTCGAACCGGCCCATGCCGAGCACCAGCACGGCCAGACCGAACCTCGCATCGCCGTAATCGGGGCGTAGAGCAAGCGCCCGAAGGTACGCGGCTTCGGCTTCAGGCAACCGCTTGAGCTGCGCCAGCGCGGCACCGACGTTGTAGTAAGCCTCAGCCAGATCGGGACAGAGCGCGAGCGCTTGCGCGAAGGCCTCCACGGCCTCGGGCAAACGGTCGAGCTGACGAAGCACGCAGCCAAGGTTGTTATGCGCGTGGACGATGTCGGGCCGAACGCGAATCGCCTCCCGGTAAGCCGCTTCGGCCTCGGGCAGCCGCTCCAGGCTGGTCAGCGCAAGGCCGAGGTTGTAGTGCGCCTCAGCATAGTCCGGACGATGCGCGATGGCCTCCCGGTAGGCCGCTTCGGCCTCGGGCAGACGCTTGAGATCGGCCAGCACGGCACCGAGATTGAGATGCGCCTCTGCGTAATCCGGGCGGATGGCCAGCGCGAGCCGGCAAGCCAGTTCGGCCTCCGGCAGGCGGAAGGTCGCCTTCAGCACGCCGCCGAGGTTGTTGAGCGCCTCGGGATACTGGGGTTTGATGGTCAGCGCCTGCCGGTACGCGGCGTCCGCGTCGTCGATTCGGCCGAGCTCCATGAGCACGTTGCCCAGGTTGTTGTGCGCCTCGGCATGCTCGGGCAGCCCTTTCAGCGCCTCGCGGTAGGCCGCTTCGGCTTCGTGCAGACGGCGCAGTTCGTGCAGCACGATGGCCCGGTTGTAGTGCGCCTCGGCGTAGTCGGGGCGGATCGCGACCGCCTGACGATACGACGCCTCCGCCTCGTCCCGGTAACCCATTCCGTAGAGCACGGTGCCCAGATTATTGGGTGCGTCGGCCTGGCCGGGCCGCAGCGCGACCAGTTGCCGATAGACCGCCTTGGCCGCCGAGAGGCGCCCGAGCGATTTGAGCAGCATGCCGAGACTGCCGTACACCTCGGAGTAGTCAGGTTTTGCGCGTAGACACAG
The DNA here is from genome assembly GCF_003610295.1 of Paraburkholderia sp. BL23I1N1. Classification (NCBI taxonomy): domain Bacteria; kingdom Pseudomonadati; phylum Pseudomonadota; class Betaproteobacteria; order Burkholderiales; family Burkholderiaceae; genus Paraburkholderia; species Paraburkholderia sp. BL23I1N1. Next base: position 4,896,926 of record NZ_RAPV01000001.1, on the reverse strand, counting down.
GCGCCAGTAGTTTTCCGCGTCCGCCAGATTGCCCAAGGCATACGAGCAGGCCCCTGCAATATTCAACGTGTCGGCCCGCGCGTCTTCCGTTATGTCGGCGTGCGGTTCGAGGACCGGCTGCACCAGCGACCAGGCATCGGCGAATTGCCCGGCCGAGCAAAGCGACGCGGCTTGCTGATTGATGTCGGTTATCGAAGATACGCGCGTCTGCGTGAATGTCATGAGTCGAGTCAACAAGGGTCGGCGGCGGAATATGTACCACGCAGCTTACGGGAATCGGGCACGCGGTAACGCCCGGAAATGAGCGGGTTTCGGGCTTCTAATCCAACGCTATAGACGGAATCACACGAGAAAAGAGCGCGCGGCAATGCTAGAATCGCCCGCGTCTTTACATTCATCGACATGACTCTACGCTCCCGCAACCGCATGACCGCATGGCTTGGCCTGATCGCCATGTGGCTCGTCGTGTTCGCGCCGGTCGTGAGTCAGATGCTGGTTTCGAACCGCGCGCACGAGCCCTTCGCCGCGCTCTGTTCGGCGCTGCAGCCGGGCAACCCGAGCCTCGCGAACCAGTCCGCGCAAGCCAGCCCCGAGCCGGTTCATCTCAGCCACGACGACGCCTTCGGCGCATGCGGCTACTGCCACCTGCTCGAACATCACGTCGCCATGCCAAGCGTCGCGACCGCCGAACCGCCGGCCGCGTTCGCGCTTGCCGGCACCGCGCCGCCCGCCCTCTCCACCCGCTTCACGCCGCTCGGCGCGTTCCCGTCCGGACGCCCACGAGACCCGCCCGCCGTTTCCTGATCGCTGTTGTTCCTGATCGCGCATCTTGCCGCACCCGCTGAGGGGGCGCGCGATCGCCTGTTCAATGCATCAAGGAAACGTTCATGCTCAACTTCGCTCTGCGAAGGCTGCCCTTTTGCGCCCGCCGCGGCGCTCGGCGCATTCCATCCGGTCGGCGGTCGCTGCCATATTTTCAGGCGTATTTGCCGGCTTTAGTTCCGGCGTTGGTGCCAGCTTTAATTGTCTCGCCGGCTCACGCCCAGAGCGCGCCCGCCGATGCCACGCTGCCTGCTGTCAGCGTCACCGCCAATGCTGTCGCCGCCCCGCGCGCCGTCGATCCGAACCTGCCGGCCTCGGTCGAGACCGTGACGCGCGCACAGTTCGACAACTGGAACGTCGTCAACACCGAAGACGTGTTGAAGTACATGCCGAACCTCGCCGTGCGCAAGCGTTTTATCGGCGATCTGAATTCGATCATCGCCGTGCGCGGCACCAGCAACACACAAAGCGCGCGCGGTCTCGTCTATGCGGACGGCCTGCTCCTCAGCAATCTGCTCGGCAACAGTTATTCGTTTCCGCCACGCTGGTCGATGGTGTCTCCCGACGAGATCCAGCAGGTCGACGTGATCTATGGGCCGTTTTCCGCGCTCTATCCGGGCAATTCGCTGGGCGCGACAGTGCTCATCAGCACCCGCATGCCGAAGAAATTCGAAGCCAACGCGGACGTTAAGGCCTTTACGCAGCATTTCAGCCTGTTCGGCGTGAATCAGAATTTCAATGGCAGCGAGGCGAGCGCTTCGCTCGGCAACCGGATCGGGAAGTTCTCGTTTTTGCTGGACGTGAACCACCTGGAGAACACGAGCCAGCCGCTGCAATTCGCCACGCTAGCCAAGTCCAGCACGCCCGCGAAAGCCGGCGACACGCCCGTTACCGGCGCCTACTTTTACAACAACCAGACCAATACGCCGACCGCCGTGCTCGGCGTGAACGGCGAAGGGATCGAACACACGGTGCAGGACCAGTTCAAGCTGAAGATGCAGTACGACTTCACGCCGACACTGCAGGGCGCCTTCACGCTCGGCTACTGGCACCAGACCTATAACAGCGCGACGTCGAGTTTCCTGCGTGACGCAAACGGCAACCCCGTATACAGCGGCAAAGTCGCGATCGGCGGCTACGAATACACGATTCCGGCGGCTGCCCTCGCCCCGAGTCTCGGCTACAGCGAGAACTGGCTGTACGGCCTCACGCTGAAAACACGCAACGCCACCGGCTGGAATGGCGAAGCGATCGCTTCGTACTACGACGTCAGCAATAGCGTGGCGCGCACCGCGAATTCAGGTGTGCCGGGCAATGGCCCGGGCACCGTGATCTTCGGCGACGGCACCGGGTGGAAGACGCTTGATCTGCGCACGACGTACACACCCGTCACGCCGCAAGCGGGGTTGACGAACCACGCGCTGAGTTTCGGCTATCACTACGACAACTACTTCCTCGACAACGAGAGTTACAACACGCTGAACTGGCACGACGGCGCGGCCACTTCGTTTGCCAATTCCTTCAAGGGCAAAACGCAGACTCAGGCGCTGTACGCGCAGGATGCGTGGCACTTTCTGCCGCGCTGGAAACTGGTCTACGGCGTGCGGTACGAAGACTGGCAAGCCTACGGCGGTTCGCAGTCGCTGCCCGGCAAGGCCTTTCCGTACAGCGATGCAAATCAGCATCATTTCTCGCCGAAAGCCTCCTTGTCGTTCGATGTCACCGACGACCTGATCTTGCGCGCTTCCATCGCCGCGCCTATCGGTTTCCGACGGCGGGCGAGATGTTCCAGGGGCAAATCAACGGGTCGTCGATCGTCAACAACAATCCGAACCTGAAGCCTGAAGACGATCTCTCGAAAGAGCTGACCGCCGAATGGGCGCACTGGAATGGCGTGTTCCGCTTCTCGCTGTTTCAGGACGACGTGAAGAACACGATCTTCAGCCAGACCGATACAACCGTGATTCCGAACGTGACGAACTTCCAGAACATCGGCAAGGTGCGCTCGCGTGGCGTCGAAACGAGCTATGCCGGACAGGATGTATTCATCCGCGGTCTCGATCTGCTGGCGAGCGTGGCGTACACGCAGTCGAAGATCCTCGCGAATGCGCAGAACCCGGCGACCGTCGGCAAGTACTTCTATCGGATTCCGCTGTGGCGCGCCAATCTCGCCGCCACGTATCACATCGACGAACGCGCGGCGCTCACGCTCGCCGCGCGCTACTCCGGCCGCGAATACAACACGCTCACCAACACCGACACGAATCCCAACGTATTCGGCGGCACCAGTTCGTACACGGTGGCGGACGCGAAGTTCACGTTCAAGCCGACAAAACTGAGTGAAGTCGGGATCGGCGTCGACAACCTCTTCGACGCACGCTATTTCGTCTATCACCCGTATCCGGGCCGCACGTTCTACGTCGAAGCGAAGTTGCGCATGTGAACGCGCGATCGGTATGCGCGTATTGCGCTTGTGTTGTGCTCGCCAGGCGCTCGGTGCGCATACCGATCAACCCACCATTTTCTTCAGGAGGATTGAATGTCCACCACCACCGCTCAACGCACGACTTCGGCAACGAGCGCCCTGAGCGCCGGCTACCGGACGCTCTGGCGCTGGCACTTTTACGCGGGCCTCTTTGTGATGCCATTTCTGGTGGTGCTCGCGATCACCGGCACGCTGTATTGCTTCCAGCCGCAAATCGAGCCGCTGCTTTACCCGCATCGCCTGATCGTCGAACCGCAAGCCACGCCCAGACTGACTGAAGATGCATTGCTTGCCAAAGCTCGCGCGGCGATGCCGGCCGACGCGCGCGCGGTGACGGCGCCCATTGCAAACGCACCGGATCGCAGCACCGAGTTCGTCTTTCGTCTCGCCAATGGCGAAAAGCAGAGTGTCTATCTGAACCCGTACAGTGGCGAAGTATTGGGCACGCTGAGCGTCGAACGCCACTTCATGCAGGTGGACCGCATGCTTCATCGCAAGCTGCTGCTCGGCAAACCCGGCGAGTTGCTGATGGAACTGGCCGCGTGCTGGACACTGGTGATGATCGGCACCGGCATCGCACTCTGGTGGCCGCGCGAGAAAACCACCGCGCGCGCCGCGCTGGTGCCGCGTTTCTCGCTGCAAGGCCGCGCGCTCTGGAAGAACCTGCACGCCGTAATGGGCATCTGGCTTGCGCTCGGCGCGCTCGTATTCGTACTGAGCGGTCTGCCGTGGACGGGTTCATGGGGTAAGCAGTTCAAAGCGCTTGCGAGCGCTGCCAATCTTGACGCGCCGCCGGGATCGTGGGGCGGCCTGCCGTTGCGCTCCACACCGCCTGGCATGAACGCCAGCGAACATGCGGGCACTGCGGAAGCAAGCGCCGAAACGCAATCGGCCCACGAGACCCACACTGCGCACGCGTCAACCCACGAACACGACGAGCATAGCGCCCACGCGGCGAACATGGATTCGATGCCGGGCATGGTGATGGACGACCTGCCGTTGCCGCTCACACCATGGGCCGTCGGCAACACGCCAGTACCGCAATCCGTCGATACACACGCGGCGCAGGCGCTGCCGCTCGGACGCATAGTTGCGCTCCTCGCGTCGCTCGGTGTGCCGAGCGGTTATGACATCGTGCTGCCCGCCTCCGCTACGGGCGTCTACACCGTCTCGTACTTTCCCGCCGACCCGAAAGACGAGCGCACGTTGTACATCGACCAATACAGCGGCGCGGTCCTGAAAGACATTCGTTACGGCGACTACGGCGCGGTGTCGAAGGCCGTGTCGTACGGCACGTCGTTGCATATGGGCCGCTATTTTGGCGTCGCCAATCAGATTCTCTGTGCCGCGATTTCACTTGGGCTTGCGGGGATGGCGGTGACCGGCTGCGTGATGTGGTGGAAGCGGTGGTGGAAGCGGCGCCCGCAGCGCTCGCTCGGCGCACCCTCGCGCGAGCGCGCCGCACCGCCGATGCGCGGCTGGAAAACCGGCCTCGTTCTGCTCGGCATCGTCTTCCCATTGATGGGCGCCACGCTGCTCGTGGTGTGGCTCGCCGATCGCGCGATTTTTGGCCGCGCCACGCGGCAACCTGCTTAGGTGGCCTGCTTAGGTGGCCTGCTTATGCACACCGCTAACCGTTTCACTCCCGCTAACAAAATCAAGGAGCACATCATGAAGACGTCACGCCAACTTCTACTCGCCGCGTTGCTGTGCGGATCATCCATTCAGGCCTTCGCGGGTGCCGCGGCAACCGCAAGCGTAACGGACTGCTGGATCCGCGCCTTGCCGGGCGATCTGCCTTCGGGCGGCTATTTCAAGGCCAGCAACGCGGGCGACCAACCGCTCAATCTCGTCGGTGTCAGCGCCGAGGCTTTCGGCATGGCCATGCTGCATCAGACGCAAAGCCAGGGCAGCACGTCGTCGATGGCGATGGTCGATCAGGTGGCGGTGCCCGCGCACGGCTCGCTTGTCTTTGCACCAGGCAACTATCACGTGATGCTGGAGCACCCGAAACAGCCGCTCAAGATCGGCACGACGATCCCGATGACGTTCTCCTTCAGCGACGGCGAGAAAGTCACCGCGGCTTGCGCGGTGAAAAGCGCCGGCACGATGGCGCACTGAAATCCGGAGTTGTGCCGACGGCCGCACCGCTCGCCGCCCTTGCGCCGTCTGCTCGTTTACGATACATTTTGCTCTGTTATGATCGTTTTGCAATCGAGCAGGGTGAAATCATGCAACGAACGCGACAGGACGCTATGGACGGGCTTCTGCCCGAGGAACGGGAGCGGCTGATTCTGGAACGGCTGCGGACGCAGGGCCGCGTTTTGGCGTCCGAACTCGCGGCCGAGTTTCAGACATCCGAACACACGGTCCGCCGTCACTTGCGCGAGCTGGCCGATCAGGGTCATTGCAAGCGTGTCTACGGCGGCGCCCTGCTGACCTCGCCTTCCGACAACAGCGCGGCGGTCCGGATGCACGAAGGCATGGACCGCAAGGCCCGTCTCGCCGTCGCCGCGGCGTCGATCGTCCGGCCGAAACAGATCATTTTGCTGGACACCGGATCGACCAACGTCGCGATCGCGGCGGCGCTCCCGGACAACGCGGACCTATCCGTCGTAACGAACTCGCCCGAGGCTTGCGCGCGCCTTCTGAACCGGCCGGGGTTCGACATCATCCTCATCGGCGGGCGCATCGCGACGAAGGTGGGCGGCTCGACCGGCGCCACCGCCTTGCTGCAGATCCAGCAGATCAAGGCCGACCTTTGCTTTCTGGGCGCGTGCGCGTTCGATCCGGACGAAGGGGTTGCCGCGTTCGACGCTGAGGATGCCGAACTCAAACGGGCGATGGTCAAAGCAAGCAGCCAGGTTGCGATTGCCATGACATCGGAAAAGCTGATGACCGCAGCGCCGTTTTCCGTTGCGCCGGCTCGCGGCGTGGACTATCTGTTCGTCGAAGCGGATGTGACGGCCAACCGGCGTGCCCAGCTCGAAGCGGTCTGCGACATCGTCATGGTGGCACGCTCATGAAGACACTCGCTGAACCGTTCGCTAAACCAGACACCCAACTCCCCAGGGAACGTGTCGCCACCCTCGGCGTGTTTCTCGCCAACGGATTCGGGATCGGCGCCTGGGCGGTCGAAGTGCCGCGCATCAAGGAAAGTCTACTCCTCAGCGATACATCGTTGGGCATCGCGCTGTTCGCCTTCGCGCTCGGGGCCATCGTCGCGATGCCGCTGGCCGGACAGTTGGCGCCGCGCCTGGGCAGCGGCCGGGCCACCGCGCTGCTCGGCGCGGCGTTTGTCGTGGCGTTGCCGCTCCCCGCCTTCGCACCGAATCTGGTGACGCTGTGCATCGTGCTCTTCGCGCTCGGCGCGGCGAACGGCGCGCTCGACGTCTCGATGAACGGCCACGCGAGCACGATCGAGACGCAATGGAAGTCGCCGATCATGTCGTCGTTTCATGCGGCGTGGAGTGCGGGTGGCCTGCTCGGCGCGGCCACGGGCGCCATGCTCCAGAAAGGCGGCGTCGGCGTGATCGGCGGCCTCGTCCTGCCGGACGCGTTCATCGCCGTCCTCATTCTCGCCGCCGCCGTGCTCGCGTTGCGTGATCTCGGCCCCCGGGCGGCCGCATCCTCCAGTGCATTCGCGTTGCCCAATGCCCGGGTGATGAAACTGGCGCTGCTCGCCTTCCTTTGCATGCTGGTGGAAGGCGCAGTGGCCGACTGGAGCGCGGTGTACTTGCGCTCAGCCTTGAACGAAGAGGCCAGCGTCGCCGCGATCGGTTATTCCGCATTTGCCTTCTCGATGGCCGCCTGCCGGTTCGTCGGCGACGTCTCCGTGCGCCGCTTCGGTTCGAGCAAGGTGATCGGCCTCGGCGGACTTCTGGCGGTGGCCGGGTTTGCGCTGGTGTTGAGCCTGCCGACCGTGTTCACCGCATGCGCGGGTTTCGCCATGGTCGGCGTCGGCCTCGCGAATATCGTCCCGGTCATTTTCAGCGCGGCGGGCCGCTCGACCGTCACGCCGGCTGTCGGTGTGTCAATGGCGGCCACGGCGGGCTATGCCGGCTTCCTGGTCGGGCCGCCGTTGATCGGACTCGGCGCGGGCCTGCTCGGCTTGCGCGTGGCGCTCTGCGTGCTCGTCGTGGCTACGTTGGTGGTCTGCCTGACGGGTGGCAAGGCGGTGCGCGGTGCGAGGCTGGCTTAGAACAGGCCTGGAATGCGAGCGCAGCGGCCAGCTCAGCGCATCGAGCAGCGAGTGCGGTTGTGCGCCGTCCTCCAGCCCCGTGGCCGGCCATTCGTGCTTCGCCGGCACCCATAACGTGCCGAACAGGTGGTCCCACAGCCGCAGCAATTGCGTGAAGTTGTGGTCGAAATGTTCGGTGCGGTTCGAGTGATGCAGGCGGTGGTATTGCGGATTGTTGACCCACATCGTGAAGCGGCCGAGGTCGATTCGCAGGTTCATATGCGCGAAGTAATTGCCGAAGGTGAAAATGATCGCGGTCACGCCGACGATCCACGGCTCGACCTTGAACAATACGCCCACCACCGGATAAAGCAGGCAACCCTTGATCAGTACTTCAAACCAGTGATGCCGGAACGTCACTGTGACATTGAATTCGGCGGCACTATGGTGCAGCGAATGCAGCTTCCACAGCACGGGCCATGCATGCTGCAAGCGATGAAACGCATATTCCAGCAGATCGAACGTTAATAGCACGATCACGATGGAAGCCAACGCGCCCTACCCGTGCGAGGCCAGCACGACCCGGCCGCCGCCGAGCGCATTGACAAGCGCGACGCTGACCACCGCCATCAGCGGCCGCATGGCTTCCGCGAGTGCTAAATACAGCGCCCCGTAGACGACGTTAAAACGCATGCCCGCGCGCGATTGCAATATATCGGCAGGCCGACGCCGCTCCAGCACCGCGCCCACGGTCATCATCACCAGAGCGAGCGCGTAACCGTGCAGCCACTGCCGCGCGTGGTTCAGCAGTTCAGGAAACGGGCTCGACGCAAACATGTGATACCCCAGTGAATACAGCGCGCATAATTGTTCAGTCACTCGACATGACGGTCACGGTCGGCAGCAGTTGACCCACGACCTGGAGTGCAGGCGGGCTGATCAGCACTGCCGGAAATGACGGCAAAACGAAACACATCTGCGAAAGAACCACTTTAACGCGATCTTCGCAGGCCGTTCCGCGCCGCGCAAGCGCCGTTCGATGCGAATATTCCCGCCATAAACGCTTAGCGATCAACATGCGCGCTTTCTTTGTTACGCGCTCAAATGTCGTGCGACTCAGTATTCCACGAGGATCGTGACGCGGCGATTCGCAGCGCGCGCTGCCGCATCGTCGCCGATGATCAGCGGGAAATTGTCCGCCCTGCCGATCGCGGCCATTCTGTGCGGTTCGATTCCCTTGTCCGCAAAGAAACGAACCACAGCGCCTGCTCGCGCCGACGACAACTCCCAGTTGGATTCGTATTTCGCGGTGGATATCGGCACACTGTCAGTGTGTCCTTCGACGAGGATATTGTTCTTCGAACGGTCGTGCAGTACGCCGGCAATCTGATCCAGCACGCCGAACGATTCCGGCAACAAACGCGCGTCGCCCGAATTGAAGAGAATTTTTGCGTTGATGGCGATTTCCACGCCCTGCGAGGCATTCGAAATCGTGATCTGCCGGTTGTCCTGAAGCGGCGCTAGCAAGGAAAGAAGCTGTTGCCTCGCGGCATCGGGCGCGCCAGGCGCATGAGCGCTGCCGGCGGCCGTCTGCGTGTTCGCCTCGCGGTGCTCGAGCGATTTGATTTCGAGTTCACGGTTCTTCGCCAGCTGCAACGCGTAAAGCGCAAGGAACAGCACCATCAGCGTGGTGATGAGGTCTGCATAGGAAATCAGCCAGCGCCCGGACTGCGCCTCGCCGTCGCCGTCCTCGTCGTCATGCCGATAGCCGGTTTTATCTGCCGCAAGGCGCTTGTTACCCGTGGAGGTGCTCATGCTCGAAACGTCGGTTTCCGAGTTGCGTTTGAATGGGCGCCTCGCGCGCCGGCGGCAACCGATCGAGGCCGGCTTCGGGGTCGGCTTCGAGATCGGCTTCGGGATCGATTAGCCCAGCAACTCAGCCGATCTTTCCCGGACGTCACCCGCCAGGCGGGTTTCGATCGTATGGGGCGACTCCTTGCGCGAAATCGCGAGCAGGCCATCGAGGTACAAACGCCTGAAGCGCAATTCGCTATCCACCTGCGCCCTGATCTTTCCGTACAACGGCAGAAAAGCCAGATTCGCCAACGCGAGGCCGTATAGCGTGGCCACAAACGCGACGGCAATACCCTGCCCAAGTTGCGCCGGCTCCAGCATATGGCCAGTGACCTGAATCAGCCCGAGCACCGCTCCCAGAATACCGAACGTCGGCGCATAGCCACCCGCCTGCTGCCATATCCGCGCCGCCGCCATGTGATTCCGCTCATACGCATCCAGCTCACGTTGCAAGGCGTCTTCGAGCACGGCAGTCGATACTCCGTTGGCCAGAAGCTCCAGGCCTCGTTTGGCGAATGGATTGATGCCGCCTGCCCCAACCACCTCGATCGACTCAAACACGAGCATGCCGTTCAGCTTCGCCTGATCGCCCCACTCGAGCAGGACCGACAAACTGTCCCGGTCGACCTGTCGCGCTTTCACAAAGGCGAGCCGCAGTTGCTTCACGCCGTCATAAAACCTGGCCCACGTGTTCTGGATCATCACCGCGCCAAGCGTGCCGCCCAGGACGATGACGAACGCCTCCAGTTGAAACAGCGAGGCAAAGTGACCGCCCTCGAGCGAAAATCCGGCCACGATAGCCGTCACACCGACCAGGGCACCCAATAGCGTCAAAAGATCCATACATCCTCTCGAACGGCTGCGTGAGTCATCGGACCGCACCTGCAAGCGGCCAGTAGTCCGATGGTCAGGTGTCAGGCATCCACATTGGAAAGCGGCGCTGCCGTGGCGGCCGAGGATTTGATCGTGCGCACGGTCTCGATGAATCGCTCCTCGATCTCGGCAATCTCGAGGGGATCGATCTTGATCTCACGACGCATGACCCACGACACCTCCTTCTTTCGCGCCTCGGTCATCACCGAGAACAAGCGATCGGAGACCGGCTCGCCCGTCACGGCAGCGAGCAGTTTCGCGAGGTCATAGGTGTCGAAAGCGCTCACGGCTTCGAACAAGGTTCGCTGGTCGACAAACTCCAGATCGGCCAGAGACTTGATCTCGCTGGTGCCACGCGGATTGCGCCGGGAAAAATACGTGATGCCCTTTTCCTCGACGTAGTTCAACACCCGGGTCTTGCGAAACGCAAAGATGTCTTCCGCAATTTCCGCATTCGAGAGTTTGTTGAGAATCAGATTCTTGTCGACGCCGATCAGGGCTTCCAGGTCGGCCAGCTCGATCAGTTCCAGTTCGCTGTTGATCGACACGTCGAGATCGTGGTCCGCCACCTGCTGCGCCCGTTCCGTGATCCGCACGGGATCGAAGGTCACGAGCTGCCGGCCGGCTGCGCCGTCTTGCGCCGAATAGCGCGCCGACTGGGTGCTCAGACGATCGGAGCGGCCCGGCTCAAGCGTCACGAGGTTGAGTTTTTCCATGCGCTTGAGCATCGCCATGACATGCGGGCGGGAATGACCGGCAATCGCATGGCACTTCTTGATGACTTCGGGCAGAGGCACGGAGAACTCCTCCCCTTGAGCACGGCGCGCGCGTCCGTCCATCCGCTCTGCGCTCTCGGACCCGGCCATTAGCGAAAGAACATGCGCGTACGAGAGAACACTTGGCAGAAAATCAGCATGCGTATTGGTGGCAAGGACATCGTCCTTCTTCTTCACACGTCGGATCAAGGTGCGCACGATATGCCGCAGGAGCGGCGAGACGCGTTCGAGCTCTTCTTCCACGACACTTGCCGCGATCACGGTCAACTGACAGAAGCTCAGGGCCTTCGCGGTGTGCGCCCGCGGTTCGGCCGGCAACAAGGACGCTTCGCCAAAAAATTCGCCCTTTCCTAGCGTGGCGAGGATGACCTTTTTTTCATCGCATTGAGTGGAGATTTCGACTTTGCCGTCTGCAATCACATAGATGACGGCGTCGCCCGCGAAGCCTTCGGCATAGATGACTTCGCCCGGAGCCGCTGCGCGCGACCATGGCGATCGTTGATGATTCAAAATTCATTCCCCCGAAGAGCTATTACCTCGTGCATCCCGCGTCTTCATGAGGCACGGGTATGTGCGATGGTCCTGACTTATTTGATTGGATAACGACATGCAAAACGCAAATCTTTAACCTTCTCAATGGTCAGACCAATAGCTGCAACGGCGCAAACGTTTGGCGAACCATCAGCCTTGACTACTCGCCGGGCACGGTCACCGCAATGCGCTCATCCGCCTGCGCCCGTGCGCAGACGTTCCAGTAATGCGCGGCCCTGGCGGGTGAGTTGCAGCGTCGATCCTTGCGGATCACGCTGCCGTATTTCCACGAGCTCGTAACGGCGTAACGCCAGCACGTCGGGATCGAAAGCTTCCAGCCGCTTGCCCGTGTCGCCAAGCAGCATAAGTGTCGCGAGTTCGTGATGACTGAGCATCCCGCACCTCCATTAATCGAACCATGGGCGAAGGGGATATCCTGGAGGCGCGACACGACAGTTTGGCTACGCTTGTGTTTCAGTGGATTTCCTGCAGCGCTGTAAGCGTCGGCGGCAAACCACTGCCACGCTTAGTGAACGAGGCGGTGTGCGAAGTGCATGAGTAAAGGGGTGCAACATTTTTCGTGCGCCCCGTAATTGGGGTCTGCGTCGGGCGCACGGCAGCGGTGCGCCAACGGCACGACCCGCATCATCAAGGCAACGTGACCGGCACCGGACGCGTCAGCAAATCGACGTAGAGACTAAAGAAACGATTGTTGTCGAACTGCGTGACGTACGTGATCTTTTTAGGTGACGCGCCAGGCGCGGGTTGGTCGGGGTAGACCATCACGTGTCCCTGGTCCCCGCCGCTCGTGGTGTCGATATCCAGGTAGGCGCTTTTCGTTTGCGTGGCGTAGGCCGGATCCATGAAATAGGCGATCGTCAGCGTGTCGAACAGATGCGTGTTGTCGCCGAACGAACCAGCATTGACGATTCCGTATGCTTTGGTGACCGCGGTCTGCTTGCTCGGGTTGTTGACGATCTGATCGAAGATGCTCTGGGTGAGCGGCACGGTATCCGTAACGTCGAGCGGAATGACGGCCTGCGGAATCGTCGTTTGAAGCACTGTACGCACAGCAAGCGGATCGAACCACCAGTTCAGTTCACCCACCGCGTTCGCATTGCCCGGCACTGCCATCGCTCCACCCATGTAGACAATCTGCTTGATCAGCGGCACGATCTCCGGCGCTTTCATGATGGCCGTGGCGAGATTGGTGGGCGGCCCGACCTCGAGAATCGTGACCTGATTCGGATAGCGCTTGATGGTCTGGATCATGAAGTCCGCGGCGCTTTGCGTCTGCAGTTTCGTCGACACCGCAAAGCCATCAGGCGGCGCAACGAGCTGGGACTGCTGGGTCGGTTCCGGCCGCATCCACGCGCCGAAATAGCCTTGCGGATTGGCAGCCTGCTGGGCACGAATACTCGCTACGTCGTATTGCAATGGATAGCCGGCGCCGCCGTAGACACCCACCACGTTTTGCACGCCCATGCGCTCAACGGCCTTCAGCGCATTCGCCTCTTCCTGGAGCAGCCAGTCGTTGCCGGTCACGACGGTCAACCCGAGCAGATTGACCTTGCCCTGCCCCATCAACTGCGTGGTCATGGCGAACAGCTGGCCATCGTCACCCATCGTGTTCAAGTCTGAATCGATGATCACCTTCGGTGCGTTGGCGAGCGGGTCGGTGGTCGTCACGTTGCCTCCACACGCGGAAAGCGCCAACTACATTATCAGGATGCCTACATATTGTGATTTCATGTTTAGTCCGTTTTTTCCAGTAGAGATCGCGATTAAACCAAAGGGACACCATCCGTAGACGGTGCCGGTCATTCAACGTCAAGCTACCCAGAATTGCAGATCGGACTGCCTCATGTCACAACAGGCATCCGTTTCAGACCGCGCTGTCGACTTCCGCGCGAGTCGGGATCGATGGCTGCGCACCGGCGCGCGTGACGGAAATCGACGCCGCGCGTTGCGCGAGGCTGATCGCGCCTTCCAGCGGCTGCCGGGCGGCGAGTTGCGCGGCAAAGACGCCGATAAAGGTGTCGCCGGCCGCCGTCGTATCGACCGCCCGCACCTGCGGCGCGGGAAAATGCGTGCCTTCGCCGCCTTCCGGCAACAGGTAAGCGCCTTGCGCGCCGAGCGTGACGATCACGTTGCGGGCCCCGCCGCGTTGCAATTCCAGCGCCGCCCTGCGTGCGCCGCTTTGCGATTCGACCGGCAGGCCGGCGAGTATCGCGGCTTCGACCTCGTTCGGCACGAGGTAGTCGACCAGCGGCAGCCATTCCGCGGGGAGCGGCCCGGTGGCCGGCGCCGGGTTCAGCACGGTGATCTTGCCCAAGCGCCGGGCGAGCACGAGTGTTGCATGGACGGAATCCCAGGGCGTTTCCAGTTGGCAGACCACCACGTCGCTGGCCTTGATCGCCGCTTCGTGGCGCGCAACGTGCTCAGGCGTGAGTTCGCCGTTACTGCCCGCCACCACCACGATCGTGTTCTGCCCGTCGTCCGACACCGTCACCATTGCAACGCCGGTGGGCTGCGCCGGGTCGGCCTCGATACCGGCGAAGTCGATGCCTTCCGCTTCCAGATCCAGTACCCGCTGGGCGCCGTTCGCATCCTTCCCCACACGCCCGATCATCGCCACGCGTGCGCCGATGCGGGCGGCCGCCACCGCCTGGTTGCCGCCCTTACCGCCGGCGACCTGCGAGAACTCATGTCCTCCGATCGTCTCGCCGGGCCGCGGCAAATGCGGGGCACGGGCGACCAGGTCGGTGTTGATGCTGCCCACCACGAGCACGCGGCCCTGCTTCGCTTCTTTCGACACTTTCACTCTCCTGCGGACCATCCACGAATGGTCGTCAATGGTCAATTTATGCGGCGCGACGCCGGCTTCTATACGTATCCAGCACGACGGCAACGACAATGACGGCCCCCGTGATGATCCGCTTGGTCGGCTCGGTCGCGCCGATCTGGGCGAGACCCGCGGCCAGCACGGAGATAATCAGCACGCCGAAGAACGTGCTGATCACCGAGCCGCGCCCGCCCATCAAACTCGTTCCGCCGATCACGACGGCCGCGATCACCTGCAATTCGATCCCCGAACCGGCATTCGGGTCCGCAGCCTCGAGCCGCGAAATCTGGAACAGGGACGCAAGACCGGCTAACAGGCCCATCATCGCGAAAACGGCAATCTTGTAGGGCCGCGGGTTGACGCCCGCGAGACGCACCGCTTCCTCGTTCGTGCCGATGCCGACCAGATAGCGGCCGAACACCGTGCGGGTCAGCACCAACTGCGCGGCGATCATTACGACGATCGCAATCAGGAACGCGGGAGAAATGCCGAACGCAATCGGGTTGGACAGAAAATCGAACGCATCGCCGATGTAGGCCGTGCGGGAGTTGGTCAACTGATACGCGAGACCGCGGGCCGCCTCGAGCACGCCGAGCGACACAATGAACGAGGGAATGCGCCAGGCGACGGTAATCGCGCCAGTCAGGCAGCCCGTCAACGCCGCGCCCGCCATGCCGAGCAAGGCGGCGGCCAGCGCCGGCCAATGCCACTGCAAGGCCGCGACGCTCGTGAGCGCCGCGCCGAGCGCGAGCACGGAACCAACCGACAGGTCGATCCCGGCGATGATGAGCACGAAGGTCATGCCGACCGACATCACGACGAGATCGGGAATCTGGTTCGCGATCGTGCTGAAGGTGTCGTAGCTCAGAAAGTGCGAACTCAGCAGCGAGAACAGGACGATCATCCCGAGCAACGCGCCGAGCAGGCCGAGGTAGTTCGAGAATCCAAGGCGCGTGCCGATCGGCTTTGCGTCTTTGGGCGGTTCGTTCTGCAACGTAGGCAGGCTGGTTGGTGCGGTCATGCTTCAATACTCCACAGATTATTCGTCGGGCGCCGTTGCGTCGGGCGCCGTCGCGTCGGGTTCGATCGGATCGTGCAGCAACGCGTCGCGTTTCGTGTAACCCGCGAACGCCGCGGCAAGCAACGCGTCCTGGGTCCAGCTTCCGCGCTCGAACATGCCGGTCATCCGGCCTGCCGACATCACCCCGATCCGGTCGCAAATCGACATCAACTCGCGCAGATCGCTCGACACCACCACCAACGCACGGCCTTCCCGTGCAAGCGCGCCCATCAACGCATAGATATCGAACTTCGCACCGACGTCGATGCCGCGTGTGGGCTCGTCGAACAGCAGCACGGTGCAATCGCGCGCAAGCCAGCGCCCGATCACGACCTTCTGCTGGTTGCCGCCGGAGAGCTCGGACACCGGTTGCGACGGCCCCGAACTGCGGATGCTCATCGCGTCGATCTGTTTGCGTGCCAGCGACGCCTCGCGACGGCCGTCCACCACGCCGTTCTTCGACACCGAACGCAGATTGCCGAGCGAGATATTGGCTGCAATGGGCTGCGTCAGCAGAAGACCCTCGCCTTTACGATCTTCCGTAATCAGCGCGAAGCCGCTCTTCACGGCATCCGTGGGCGATGAGACCTTCACGGGTTCGAGCGGGCCACCGTCCCGCGCGATCGACACCGTGCCGGCATCCGCGCGATCGGCCCCGTAGATGAGCCGCATCAATTCCGTGCGGCCCGCGCCGATCAAACCGCTGATGCCGAAAATCTCGCCGGCTTTCACTTCGAAGGAGACATCGCGCACGACCGGTTCGCGGGTCATGCCCGTGACCTTGAGCGCCACGTCGCCGATGCGCCGCTCGCCAAGATCGATCCGCTCGCCGATATCGCGCCCAACCATCAGCGTGACCAGACGGTCGGCCGACAGATTGGCCATTTCGTCGACATGCACGAGCCGCCCGTCGCGCAGCACCGCGGCGCGGCGCGCGATGCGCTTCAACTCTTCCAGTCTGTGCGAGATGTATACCAGCGCCACGCCGCGCGCCTTGAGCCGCTCGACCTGTTCGAACAGCAGGTCGACTTCGCGGGCGGTCAGCATCGCCGTGGGTTCGTCGAGAATCAGCACGCGGCAATCGCCGATCAGATTGCGCGCGATCTCGACCATCTGCTGATGCCCGATGCCCAGCGTGCCCACCAGCGTGTCAGGATCGATCGCGTCGAGCCCGACCTGGGCCATGGCATGCCGGGCGTCCTCGCGCAGTTTTGCGCGGTCGATCCAGCCGAACATGCCGCGCTGCGGCAAGCGGTTCAGGAACAGGTTCTCCGCCACCGAGAGGGTCGGCAGCAGGTTCAACTCCTGCATGACCATGCGCACGCCGAGCGCCTCGGCATCTTTGCGGCTGGCCGGCGTGTAAGCCGCGCCGCCCAGTGTCATCGAGCCGGTAGTCGGCGTAACGAGACCGCCGACAATCTTGGACAAGGTGCTCTTGCCCGCGCCGTTTTCGCCGGTCAGCGCCAGCACCTCGCCCGCGTGCAGTTCAAGCGAGATATCGGCGAGCACGGGCCCGGCGTAGGTCTTGCCGATGCCGTGAACGCTCAACACGGGCGGGGCAACGGCCGGGGATAGGATGGGAGTAGGCATCAGATTGATAAAGCCAGACAAAGATCAGGCGGCGTGACCCGTATGGCGCATATAGCGATACGGGCCACGCGTTAAGCCAGTCTTACTTGGTGACCAGATCGACAGGCGTTTCGACCACGCCCGACAATTCCGACTGCTTCTTGTGCTCGGCGAGTGCCTTCAACGCCGTGTCGATACCGAACACGGCCTGCCTGGCGGCGTACTGATTCGCCGTGGCGAGAACGCGGCCGTCGGCGAGCATCGGCTTGATTGCATTGATGTCGTCGTAGCCCACCACCTGCACCTTGCCGGCCTTGCCTGCCGCGCGCACAGCCGAGACCGCGCCGATTGCCATGTTGTCATTGCCGCACAGCAGCGCCTTGACGTCCGGGTTCGCATTGAGAATCTGGCTCGCCACGGCGTTGCCCTTGTCGATTTCCCACTCGCCCGACTGCAGCGAGACGACCTTCATGCCGCCCGCCGCCATGGCCTGCTTGAAGCCGGCCGAGCGTTGCTGCGCGTTGGTGGTGGTCGAGACGCCTTCGATAATGGCGACGTTGTCGCCCGACTTCAGGTGCTTGGCCAGGTAATCGCCCACCTTCAGTGCACCCTTCGCGTTATCCGGGCCGACGAACGGGATGTTCAGGTCTTTCGACTTGAGCACGTCCGGGTCCAGCTTGTTGTCGATATTGACCACGATAATGCCGGCGTCGACCGCCTTCTTGAGCACCGGCACCAGCGCCTTGGAGTCAGCCGGGGCGATCACGAGGGCGTCGACCTTCGAGACGATCATCTGCTCGACAATGCGAATCTGGTTGGCCGTATCCGTTTCGTCCTTGATGCCGTTCGTGACGAGATCGAATTTCGTGGGGTTCTGCTTCTGATAATCCTTGGCGCCCGTTTCCATGGTCAGGAAGAACTCGTTCGCCAACGACTTCATCACCAGGGCGACTTTCGGCTTGTGAGCCGCCTGAGCGAACGCTGCGGGCACCGGCAGAATCGATACGGCGAGGAAGGCTGCGCTGGCAACGATGGCGCGACGCCGCGCCGGCTGGAAATGACGAATCATTGATGTCTCCTTTTACTTGTTCGCTCGTTCGGTCTACATACTGGTAGCCGTTGAGTCGTGTGATGGGTTGGGTCGCCACACCTGCCGCCGCTACCAGTGAACCCTTTGGGGTTTCCTTGCCAGATGCTGGGAAGAGTATGGCCAGGTCCAATGCTATCCTCGCGATCCACGTTATGCTATGCCCAATTTCAAAATCGGGCGTTTCGAAAATGGAACACGTAGACTGGGACGACCTTCGGATTCTGGTGGAAATCGCGCGCGGGGGGACCATGCGAGCCGCCGCGGCAACATGCGATCTGAGCGCGCCGACGTTGTCGCGCCGTCTGACCGAGCTTGAACGGCGGCTGGGCGAGCCGCTTATCGACCGGGTGCCGTCAGGCTGCACGGTGACGGCATTCGGCGCGCGCGTGCTGGCCTGGGCCGAGCAGATGGAAGACCTCGCCCACCAGATCGAGCGCGCCGCGGACGTGACCTGCGGCGCGGGTGCTCACGGCACGGTGCGGATCAACGCCGTCGAATGGCCGTCTTACATTTTGCTTAAGTTGCTCGGCTCGTTTCAGGAGCGGTTGCCCGGTCTCGCCATCGAAGTGCTGACTTCGCGACGGCCGTATAGCCTTGCCCGCCGCGAAGCGGATATCGCGCTGTGGTCCGAATGCCCCGACGAGGGCGATCTGTATGTCCGTCGAATCGGCAGGATCCGCTTCGGGCTCTTCGGTTCGCGCGACTACTATCTGCGCCACAAGGCAGCGATTACGAGGAAGGAATGGGACAAGCTGTCGTTTGTCGGCTATGACGACCGGCAGCCCGATCACCCGGCCACACAATGGCTGAAGACCCTGCCCGGCGCGCCCGCGCCTTCGCTTCGAAGCAGCTATGGCATGGGCGTATTCGACGGCGTGCTGGGCGGCTCCGGGCTCGGCGTGCTTGCCCAGCTCGCGGGCGACACCACGAGCGATCTCGTCTGCATCGAAAAGCACATCAAGGCGCTCGACCAGGACGTCTGGATGGTGCTGCATCCCGCCCTGCGCGATAGCGAACGCATCCGGACTGTGGCTAACCTCATCGCCGAGATCTTTCGTTAGGCTGGGGACTAGCGCTCGCGATGGTCCGGTGGCTTACCTAGTGCGCGAGCACGGCGCCGAGATTGAGTTCATCGGCAACCTTCTTCAATCGCTTGTCGCGCGTCCAGAGGGTGGTGCCGGGCTGTAGGCGCGCGGACGCCAGAAGCGACGTATCGACATATCCGATTCCACGATTGAACAAACCTTCGCGCTCGATCAGATAAAACGTCTCCTCCGGCGTTGCAACGGGTACGCGCGGCAAATCGAGCAACGCGCCCAGCACGATGTCACGGTCACGCAGACTACCGAGCGAAATCTCGCCTATCACATAGGGATGAGCCAGCACCCGCTGCTCGGCAAGCAGGCTAATCAACATGGAATCAGAGGCGTTGAGGTGGTCAATCCAGACCGACGTGTCGACAAGAATCATTCGACGTCCTGCCGACGGCGCGGCGCCCCCTTGATGCCCGGTTGGCTACCGCCAAGATTTGCAAGTCGATTCGCAGCTTCACGCTGGATCAAGGCTTTTAGCGCTTCGCGCACGAGTGCCGTTTTTTCCTCCACGCCTGTATAGGCTTGAGCCTTGGCGACCAGGTCGTCATCAAGCACGATAGTCGTACGCATGGGAATCTCCGCAAATATAGGCACTGATTATCGCATCATTTGATGCCGAAAATAGTGTATCTCATCGTGAGCGCGCTCGCAGCATCTCCTACCGGGTTGTCATTTTTATCATCAAATGTAATGATATAACATTCCTGGCTGCTAAGCAGCGACCAGGAAGAACGCCCCCAAGACGGAACCGCATCCATCCCGTGGTCAACCCTGAACAAATAAAGATGAAAAACCGCCCGCGCGTCTCCCACGCAGTCCTGCTGCTGTTCGCCATCGCCGCTCATGCCCATGCCGCGCCCAATGAAAGCTCGGTGACGGGCGCCGTCACCGACGCAACGGGCAAGCCCGTCCGCAACGCCACCGTCAGCGTTCAGAACGCAAGCGGTGCCGCTATCGGCGAAGCGAAAACGGACGCAGACGGCCATTTCACGATCGCTCAGGTGAGCCCGGGCACCTACGCGGTTGTCGTCACGGCACCGGGATTCGCGAGCGGCAGCAGCATGGCGACCACGACCGCGGGCGCAGAAAGCACGGTGAGCGTCAAACTCGCTCAAAGCGACACACTCGATGTTCAGGTCAATGCAAAGCGTCTCGATCGAGCCCGCAACGGACTGCTGCCGGAAACCGGCAGCAGCGTGTACCGTTTTAGCCAGGCCGAAATCAATGCGCTGCCCGCGGGGCAAGATACGCCGCTGAACCAGGTGCTGCTTCAGGCGCCCGGCGTGGCAAGCGACTCATTCGGCCAGTTGCACGTGCGCGGCGACCACGCGAATCTGCAATACCGCATCAACGGCGTCATCATTCCCGAGCCGATCAGCGGTTTTGGCCAGACACTCGACACCCGCATCATCGACCAGGTGAGCCTGCTCACCGGCGCACTGCCGGCGCAGTACGGCTACCGCACGGCAGGGGTGGTAGATATCCGCACGAAGGCGGGCGATGCAGGCAACGGTGGCTCCATCGACGTGTTCGGCGGCAGCCATCAAACGATCAAGACCAGCGCGGATGTATTCGGCAATCAGGGGCCGTTCAGCTACTACTTCAGCGGCTCGCTCGGGATGAACAATCTCGGGATCGAGAATCCCACCGCCAGCGCAAATGCGATTCACGATCACACCCGTCAGGGCGATGCGTTCGGCTACATGTCGTACATCATCAACCCGCTGACGCGCGTAAGCGTGATGTTCGGCACGACGAGCAATCAGTTCGAGATTCCCAATACACCCGGCTTGCCCACCAACTTCACGCTCAACGGCAGCAGCACGTTCGACTCGAGCCAGTTGAACGAAACGCAATCGGAGTTGAACAACTTCGCGGTCGTGGCCCTCCAGGGCACCAATGGCGGCGCGCTGGACTATCAGGTTGCCCTCTTTACGCGCTACACGCGGACGCAATTCAATCCCGATCCGGTCGGCGATCTGCTCTTTAACGGCGTAGCCTCGCAGGATTTTCACAGTAACTCGGCCAATGGCGCACAGGTGGACACCACCTGGCGGCTGAACGACAAGCATACGGTCCGCGCGGGGATCTTCTTCCAGCAAGAACACGCGGTGTTCAACGATAGCGTCAACGTATTCGCGACGGACAGCAACGGCAATCAGCTATCCGATCAGCCCTTCAATATTCAGGACTCCAGCAGCAAAACCGGTTATCTGTACAGCGCCTACGTGCAGGACGAGTGGAAACTCACCGACAAGCTCACGCTGAACTATGGCCTTCGCTACGACAAGATGGACGAATACGTGAGCGCAAGCCAGTTGAGCCCTCGCATCGGCCTCGTCTACACACTGACGCCCACCACGACGCTCCATGCCGGTTACGCGCGCTATTTCACGCCGCCCGCGTTCGAGCTGGTGTCCGGGTCGACGATCAGCCGCTTCAATGGCACAACTAACCAGAGTCCGTCGAGCCAGAACGATCAGGTGCAACCGGAACGCAGTCACTATTTCGATCTCGGCGTGACCCAACGCCTCGGTTCGAACGTGACGGTCGGACTCGACGCGTACTACAAGAAATCGACGAACCTGCTCGATGAAGGACAGTTCGGCTCCGCGCTCATCTTCACGCCGTTCAACTATAGAGAGGGGCGCGTGTATGGCGTCGAGTTCACGGCCAACTACAAACAGGACAACGTATCCGCGTACCTGAATCTCGCGTGGAGCCGCGCGCAGGGAACGCAGATCGATTCGGCACAGTTCAATTTCGATCCGGCGGAACTTGCCTATATCAACAATCACTGGGTCTATCT
The DNA here is from genome assembly GCF_003610295.1 of Paraburkholderia sp. BL23I1N1. Classification (NCBI taxonomy): domain Bacteria; kingdom Pseudomonadati; phylum Pseudomonadota; class Betaproteobacteria; order Burkholderiales; family Burkholderiaceae; genus Paraburkholderia; species Paraburkholderia sp. BL23I1N1. Next base: position 4,874,938 of record NZ_RAPV01000001.1, on the reverse strand, counting down.
GGATCACGACCAGCGCATTACCGCGTCATTCGGCGGAACCTACGATCTCGGCAAAACGACCTTCACTTTCGATGGTCTCGTGGGAAGCGGTTTGCGTAGCGGCTTTGCGAACACCGATCGGCTGCCGCTCTATGCGCAAGTCAACCTCGGTGTGATACAGCACTTCAATCAGCCCCTCATCGGGAAGTTCGATGCGCGCCTGCTCGTGGTCAACGCGTTCAACCGCGTCTATGAACTGCGCGACGGGTCGGGGATCGGGGTCGGCGCACCGCAATACGGCCCACATTTCGCCGTCTACGCCGGCATCACCAAGAATTTTTAATTCCGTCAGGCTACGAAGAGGTCAGTCATGCAAGATTGGACAAGCGTTCTTGCGGCGGTACGCGTAGGCGGATGGGTCGTCTATCCGTTGACGATACTGGCCATTCTGGCGGTCGCCATCGCCTTTGAGCGGGCCTATGTGTTTCTGCGCTTTGGCCAGATGCCTGGCACATTGCTTGATACGCACAAGATCACACACGAAATCGCAGCGCCCGGATCGGCACTTGACTGGGCCGCCAGGTTAAGGGACGCCTCCAGTCAGAACGCATTCAGACGCATGAGCGCACCGTGGACACCCGATCCCTCTGTGCCGCTGTGGCTGCGCGAAGCAAAGGCGCAATCGGTCGCCTCGCAAATCGAACGCGACATGAGCCGAGGTTTCTGGGTGCTGGAAACCATCGTGACGGCGGCGCCTCTGCTGGGTCTGCTGGGCACTATCGTCGGCATGATGCATTCGTTCCAGCTGTTCGGCGGCGATGGCCTCGTCGACCCGGGCGGTGTAACCGGCGGCGTGGCACAGTCGTTGGTGGCAACCGCGATCGGCCTGGTGGTCGCCTTGTTCGCGCTCTTTGCGTTCAACTATTTCTCCCGCCGGCTTGAGCGGCTCATGGATGAACTCGAGTCGTTTGCGAATGCGCGGCTCAGTGAAATCCGTCTTGCCGATACGTCCGCGGGAGCGCTGCCGTGAAGTTCAGGCGCTCGCGCGCGGCGAAGCGCGGTCGCATCGAAATCATTCCGATGATCGATGTGATGTTCTTTCTGCTGGCAACCTTCATGCTCGCATCGCTCGCAATGCAGCGGCTCGACGCCGTGAAGATCACGCTCCCGGCTGGCCGCGCACAGAAGATGGCGGCCCATGATCCGCTGACCATCTCGGTGGACAGCAGCAATGCGATATTTGTGAACCATCAGTCCGTTCCTCTCGATCAGATCGAACCGATGGTAAAGCGCCTGCTGCAGCCGGACGGCAATGTTGTCATCGCGGCTGACGACGCCGCGGGCCACGGCGTGGTCGTTCAGGCGATGCTGGCCGCGCGCCGTGCGGGCGCTGAGCGGTTTTTGATCGCCGTGCATCGTGAATAGGCGGATGCGCTTCGCGGGCGCTGTGGACGATTCTCCGAGGATACGGATCGCGCTAGCGGTGCTGGTCGCGCTAATCGTTTGGATCGTGTTCCTGTTTCAGTTGGGGCGCTGGTTGGGAACGACGACGGTACATGTAGCTGAAAAGCCACTTGAGATGCGGGTGGTGGAACTCGATCCTCCTCAGACTCCGGTTGCGACGCCTTCTGCGACTCCGGCTACGCAGCACACTCCGCTTGCACCGGTTAGATCACGACAGCCAGCCGATCCACGCACTCACGTCGCAACGCAATCGCACACGACGCCACCTGTGCCATCGAAACCGGATGCGCGATCGATAGAAAGCGTTGCGCCGGCTCAGTCAACGCCTGCGACGCAAGAACCGAAGGCGACAAACGAATCGCCCGCGCACGCCGCTCCACGTTCGGAAGACAGCGCAAACGCCACATCATCCAGCGATGCTGCAGCGCACTCCATCTCCCAACCGTTGCCGGAACTCCCTGACGATTTGCGCGAGCAGGCATATCAAACCGTCGCGACGGCCCGTTTCGCGATCCACGCCGATGGCTCAGTCGACGTCGAACTCATCAAGCCGACGGCCAGCCCGCGGCTCAACCAGATCCTTCTTGAAGCGCTCCGCAAATGGCGTTTCTTTCCTGCGATGCAGGCCGGACATCCAGTGGAAAGCCGGCAGGATATCCGTGTGCATTTCAATGTGGATTAGTGAGCGTTACCCAAACTGCCATCTGCATCAGGACATCAACAGCGATCGGGCGAACGTGTTTCCATAACGTCCGCTTCACCCCTTCGTCGCCCCAAACGTCAAGCCCGCCACAAAATGCTTCTGCATCGCGAAGAACATCGCGACCGAAGGCAACGCGGCAAGAATCGACCCCGCGGACACGAGATTCCACGCCGTCGTCCACTGCCCCTTCAACGCCGCGACACCGACGGTAATCGGCGCGGCGTCGTCACCTTGCGTCAGACACAGCGCCCAGAAATAATCGTTCCACACGAACGTGAACACAAGAATCGCCAGCGCCGCCAACGCCGGGCGGATCAATGGCAACACGATTTTGAAGAACACGGTCCATTCGTTCGCGCCTTCAATCCGCGCCGCCTCAACCAGTTCAAATGGCAACTGCTTGATGAAATTGCGCAGAAACAGCGCGCAGAATCCGGTCTGAAAAGAAACATGGAACAGAATCAGCGCGCTCACCGTATTGAACAGACCGAGTTGCAACGACAGATCCCGCACCGGAATCATCAACACCTGCACCGGGACAAAATTACCCGCAACGAACGTCGCGAACAGCGTCGAATTCCCACGAAACCGGTAGATGGCCAGCGCGAATCCCGCCATTGCCGCAAGCGCAATCGAGCCCACCACGGCCGGCAACGTAATCAGCACGCTGTTCCAGAAGTAATGCAGCATCGGCGAAGTCGTCAATGCCTCGCGATAGTTGTCGAACATCGCGAAGTGCTTCGGCCAGCCCCAATAGTTGCCCTCGCTCAGTTCCTCTGTCGAACGCACCGAGGTCACGAGAACCGCGATCATCGGCAGCAGCCAGATCAGCAGCGCGAGCGGCAACGTCAATTTGTACACACGGCGCGACGCCGGCTTCCATTTGTCGATCGGGATCGGAAACATGACCGGCTCCTTATTGCTCGGTGCGCAGCATGCGGCGCAGGTGATAAACGATGTACACCAGCATGATCGCGAACAGCACCACGGCCACGGCCGCGGAATAGCCGATGCGGTAGTACTTGATTGCCTGGTCGTACATGTAATACGCGAGCACCGTCGAACTCTCGAACGGTCCCCCGCCCGTCATCACCGAAATCAGATCGAAGCTGCGCAGCGCGCCGATCACCGTGACGACGATCGCCATAAACGTGGTCGGCCGCAATTGCGGCAGGATTATGTGCCACAGCATCGACCAGCCACGCGCGCCCTCCATTCGCGCAGCCTCGATCTGTTCGGCGTTCAGCGACGTCAGGCCAGTCAGATAAAGAATCATGCAGTACGCGGTTTGCGGCCACAGTGCGGCAAACACGATCCCGAGGGTGGCGTAATGCGCATCGCCGAGTACCGGCACGCCGTGCCCGAGCAGCATCGCGAGCAAGCCGAAGGTCGGATCGTAGAACCACGAGAAGATCAGGCCGACCACCACGCCCGATAAAACAAACGGCGCGAAAAATAGCGATTTGACGATGCGGATACCGACCACCGCCTGGTTCAGATAGAGCGCGACGGCGAGCCCCATCGGTGGCGCAAGCAGGAACAGCAGCAGCCAGATGAGGTTATTCTTCAGCGCCGTATAGAAGGTCGGCGTATGGAACAACTCGACATAGTTGGCGAGCCCAACGAACGACGGGTCGGTCATCCCATCCCAGTTGAAAAAGCTCAGGCGGATGGTCGAGATGATCGGCCATACGACGTAGATCGCCACCATCACGCAGGCCGGCGCGAGAAACAGAAAGGCGGCTCGCCGCTGCCGGCGCGCGGTTGGGGATGGCGGACGGCGGCGCGCCGCGCGAGACGGCCCGCCGCGCAATGCGCCGCCCGGAGCCGGTACGCCCGATGCCGGTACGCCAGGACTGCCAGATTCTGCAGAACCGCCGACAGTGTGACGGGTGACGGAGTGCGACACGATCATTCTCCTGTCGACCAGAGTTGGCGCTTCAGCGCTTACTCTGGTCCCATGCAAGATAATTGCGGATCCGATGCAACGCGTAGCGGCCCAATCTCGGGCCGCCACCGCTCACTTCTTGTAGATCCGCTTGCGCGTCTGCTCGAGTTGCGCGAGCACGTCGTCGAGCTTCGAGGGATCGGAGACGAATTGCTGCATCCCCTTCATGCCTTCATCGGCCATTTCCTTCGTCATGTCGCGATCATAGAACTGCGCAATGCCGCCCTTCGTATTCGCGAGAATCTGGAAGCCGATCTTCGAGATCGGATCCTCAGGCTCAGGCGACTTGCTGTTCGCCGACAGCGAGCCGAGCCCGGCTGCCAGCTTCGCGCCATTTTCCGGCGTCTGGACGAATGCGAGGAAAGCATGGGCATCCGCCTTGTTCTTCGCCTTCGACGGAATATGCAGCGATTCGACCGGGCCGTCTTCGGCTGTCGGCACGTTCGCGTCGATGATCGGGAACTGGAAGTAACCCATTTCCGGCTTGACGTTCGGCGGGAAACCTCCAGTGATGAAGGTGCCCATCAGCATCATCGCGGCCTTGCCCTGGAACAGAAACGGCTGCACGGCATCCAGATCGTAGGAAAGCGAATTGTCGATGAAATAGCCCGCGTCGATCAGTTGTTTCCACGTCGTGTAGACCTTCTTCACGCGCGGATCGGTGTACGCGATATCGCCCGCCATCAGTTTCTGGTGGAACGCGTTGCCGTTCAGGCGCAGGTCGAGATAGTCGAACCAGCCGGCCAGCGTCCACGAATCGCGGCCTGCCACTGCAATCGGCGTAATGCCTGCCGCTTTCAGCTTCTTGCAGTCGTCGAGAAACTGGTCCCACGTCTTCGGTTCGCCGGTAATGCCGACCTTCTGGAACAGATCCTTGCGATAGAACATGCCCCACGAGTAATACACCGTCGGCGCGGCGTACTGCTTACCTTGATACGACGACGCTTCCTTCGTCGACGCATACATGTCGTTCCAACCGTTCTTCGCCCAGTCGCCGCTCAGATCGTCGAACAGGCCGCGCTGCGCGTAATACGCCATGCGTTCGCCGTCATGCCAGTTGACGATATCGGGCGCGACGGTGGAGAGCCAACCGGGCAACTGGACCTTGTACGCTTCCTCATCGACGAACGACACCTTCACGTCGGTGCCAGGATGCGTTTTCTTGAAGTCGTCGATGATCGACTGCCAGACGGCGCGTTGACTCGCGCCCTTGAACGCGATGTTGACCGCAAGCGTGCCGGCCTGCGCCGTGCTGACCACGGATGTTCCTGCGGCCGCCGCGGCCACCGCTAGCGTTAGCGCCAGCAGAATCTTGCGAGGTTTCAGTGCCATGTTGCTGTCTCCTTTATCCCTTGATTTTGCGTCGTTGTCGTTACTGCATGGAATCTCTCGTTCAGTACTTCAGATCATGTGCCCGTTCGATAGACGGCTACACCACGCGGTGCAATCGTGCGTGAACCGACTACGAAAGCATCGTCGGCGACATGCCCAAGCGTGTGCGTCTGATCGCCGTAGTTGAATACGTAGGTCAACTCACCCCGGCGGCTAAACCGCACGCTGTCGCCGAACTGCATCGTGTCGACGCCCGCTTCCCCCGCGATTTGCGTGAACAGGCGGACGGTGAGCGCATCGTCGAACAGGCTCGCGAGATAATGAAACGCGCCGCTTTTCACGTAGGCAGGATGGCCGTCAGCGAAACGGGCTCGCACGTCGAGGCGAGCGTCCGTGGCATCGCTGTCGCCGTTGCCTTCGATGAAATCGCGCCAGTGGCGCGCAACGCCGTCCTCCACGGTCGCATCCTTGCCACCCACCAGCAGCACGGCTTCGGTCACATTCGGCCGCATCGATTCAACGCGCCACACACGCAGCGGCAGCACCGAAGCAAGCGTGCCCGGCGGCAGGTTCGCCGGAATCTGCACGTCCTGAGTCTTCGACCCTGTGCGCGGACCCATCACGACTTGCGCGCCCGAGCTTGCCAGCCGTGCCGCGAAATCGGCCGGCACGACCGGCAACGGTGGCACGACGATCAGACGATAGCCGTCGAGCGGCGCATCGACCGGCACGATATCGACATCCAGCCCGAGCGCGCGAAGCGCCGAGTAATACTCGAATGCAAAGCGCGGATAGTGAAAATCCGCACCCTGCGGATGAATCTCGAAGAGCCACTTCGCTTCGTAGTCGTAGACGAGCGCGACCTTCGAACGAATCGTGGCATTAGCGTCCGCGTTCGCGGCGAGCACCGCGTGAATCTCGTCGGCAACCTGCGCCGCTTCATTGCCGCCGACGTCGAGCCGGTTATCGGGCGTATTCAGGCCTGCATGCATCTGCTCCTGCGCAAACGGCGCCTGGCGCCAGCGGAAATACGACACGCAACCCGCGCCATGCGCGAACGCCTCCCAACTCCACAGGCGCACCATGCCGGGCAGCGGCGCAGGATTCCACTGCGCCCAGTTCACCGGGCCTGGCTGCTGCTCCATCACCCAGAACGGCAGTTTCGACATGCCGCGGTACACGTCATGATTGAACGACGCAAAGTCGGGATGCCCGCTGCGCAACCAGCGTGCCTTCACGTCCGGTGCAAACCACTGCTCTTCGAGTGCGCCAAGCGGATAGCTGTCCCATGCCGCGACATCGAGATCGGCCGCCACCTTGTAGTGATCGAACTCGGTAAAGAGTTGCATGAAGTTGTGCGCGACCGGCCGCCCCGGCGAATGCGCGCGGATGATCTCGACCTGCATGTGGTTGTAGCGCACCACTTCGTCGGAAGCGAAGCGCCGGTAATCGAGCCGGTGCGACGGATGCGCCTCGGTGATGGTCGCCACCGGCGCGTCGATCTCGTCGAAGCTGCGGTATTCCATGCTCCAGAACACCGTGCCCCACGCGCGATTCAGCGCATCGATGGTTTGATAGCGCGCCTTGAGCCACTCGCGAAAGCGCCCTACTGCCGCCGGCGAATAGCTGACCACTGTGTGATGGCAACCGAATTCGTTATCGGTCTGCCAGTACGCGACGGCCGAATGCTTGCCGTACCGCTCGGCGACCGCGGCGCAGATCCGCTCCGATGCGGCGAAATACGAAGGCGAAGAGAAATCGTAATGACGTCGTGAGCCGAAGGCGCGCGGACGTCCGTCCGCGCCGATCGGCAGAATGTCCGGATGACGGTCGATCAGCCACTTGGGCGGCGTCGCCGTCGGCGTGCACATAACGACTTGCAGACCTGCCGCGCCGAGTACGTCGATCGCGCGATCCAGCCAGCCCCAGTCATATTCGCCAGGTGTTGGCTCGATCCGGCTCCACGCAAATTCCGCAATTCGCACCTGCTCGATGCCGAGTGCTTTCATCCGGCGAGCGTCGTCTTCCCACATCGACTCCGGCCAGTGTTCCGGGTAGTAACAGACTCCAAGGCGCATCCGAATGTCCTCTATGCGTAGTGTTCGACGGATTCGAGCGAAGCGGCGGCAAAGCCGTCTTCGGTAAACAAATGGCAGGCACGACTGGGCACGCGCAAACTCGCGCGGTCGCCGGACACGAGGCGCGTGTCGCCCGGCGCCTTGGCGATCAGCGCAGCGCCGCCGGGTTGATCGAGGTGGACATAGCTGTGCTCGCCGAGTTGTTCGACGAGAGACACCGTGCGGGTTAATACGGCATCGTGTGCATTTTCAGAACCTGCTGCACCGATGAATTCGAGGTGCTCCGGGCGCACGCCGAGCGTGACGGATTGCGACGCCTTGAGCCCTTTGCCGCTGACGGGCACGCGCACGTTTTCATCCGTGTGATCGAGCGTGACGATCACGCCGTGCGGATCGATCGACGCCACCCGCCCCGGCAAAAAGTTCATGCGCGGCGAACCGATGAAACCGGCGACGAAGCGGCTCTTCGGACGGTGATACAACTCGAGCGGCGCGCCGATCTGCGCGATGCTGCCGTAGCGATCGGTATCCTTGCCCGCGTGCAGCAACACGATCTTGTCGGCAAGCGTCATCGCTTCGATCTGGTCGTGCGTGACGTACACCACGCTGGCTTTGGCGAACTGCTTATGCAGCCGTGCGATTTCGATGCGGGTCTGGCCGCGCAGTGTTGCGTCGAGATTGGAAAGGGGTTCGTCGAACAGAAACACGCCCGGCTCGCGCACGATGGCCCTGCCGATCGCCACGCGCTGCCGCTGACCGCCGGACAGCGCCTTCGGCCGGCGCTCAAGCAACGCCTCAAGTTGCAGGATGCGCGCGGCTTCCCGCACTTTGCGGTCGATTTCTTCTTTCGGGGTTTTAGCGAGCTTGAGGCCGAATGCCATGTTCTCGAACACGGTCATGTGCGGAAACAGCGCGTAGCTCTGGAACACCATCGCCACACCGCGCTGCGCCGCCGGCACGTCGTTGACGAGGCGGCCGGCGATCGACAGGTCGCCGTCGGTCACGTCTTCGAGGCCGGCGATCATTCGCAGCAAGGTGGACTTGCCGCAGCCGGATGGACCGAGAAACACGCAGAACTCGTTCTCGCCGATCTCCAGATCGACATCGCGAATCACCAGCGCACCGTCGCCATACGCCTTCTGCACGCCTCTCAACGAAATGCTCGCCATCGCATCGACTCCGTGATTTAATCGGCTCGACGTCGGAGATTAAGCGCTTAATCAGTAGGGCCAAAAAAAATCGACCGCATGCGATCGCCGGGCCTTACCTGTCTCCGATATCGTTTTATCTATGCGGCAAATGGTGCCGCGCCTTTGGCCGCGATGCAAATGTCGAACAGCCATCCCAAATATTGACAAGTCATGCCCACACTCAGCGAAGTTGCGCGTCACGCCGGCGTCACCCCTGCCACGGTATCGAACGTGCTGCGCAATCGTGGCCGGGTCGGCGCAACCACACGGCAACGCGTGCTGGATGCCGTCGACGCGCTCGGCTACCGTCCGCATCTCGCCGCCCGCGCGCTCGCCGAAGGGCGCGCGCCGACATTAGCCTTGATGGTGTCGAGCATTGCCAATCCGTTCTATCCGGAGTTCGCACTCGCTGTCGAACACGCGGCTCGCAGCAGCGGCCACTTCGTGATCATCTGCAATACGAACGAAGATCCGCTGACCGGTCGCGCCTATCTCGACCAGATCGCGGGGACGCTTTCCGAGGGCGTGCTCGTGACGAATGCAAACCTCGATTTCGCGGACCTTCATACGACCGAATCGCGCGGCACGCCCGTGGTGCTGTGCATGTGGGAACGACCCAATGAGCCGCCGGGGCTGCCCTGCGTAGCGGTCGATTTTCGTCTGGCCGGCGAACTGGCCGGCGCGAATCTGCTGGAACTCGGCCATCGGCGGATCGGCGCGATTGTCGGCAGCAAGGCCTCGGGCATTCACGCGGCCCGCTATGAGGGGTTTGTCGATGCGTTGCGTGCGGCCGGCGCGCCGAAAGGCCGGGTCAAGCATGCGCCCGATACGATACAAGGCGGCTACAGTGCGGCGCGCGCACTGCTGGAAGCCGATCCGAAACTCACTGCGATCTTCGCGACCAACGATCTGCCGGCGCTCGGCGCGATGCACGCCGCCGCCGATCTCGGTTTGAACGTGCCGGGCGATCTGTCCGTGATCGGCATTACCGATATTCAACTGGCACGCGAGTCGCGGCCCGCGCTGACAACGGTCGCCGTGCCGACCGTCGAAGTCGCCGGCCTCGCGGTATCGCTGTTGCGCGAGTTGATCGAATCGTCGTATGGGCAGGCAGGCCGCCCGCCCCCGGCCAGCGTGCCGATGCGAATTTCCTCGGCGCCGAAACTGGTGGTGCGCGCCTCGACTGGCGCGCCGCGCCCGAGGTGATGTGGCCGTAACAGCAGCGGGGACGTTACGTAGCGAACCCGGAGTGCGGCCGCCCCGCCTCCTTGACCACCGCCCCGGGCAACCGGCCGGGCCGCCACCCGCAAACGCCCGTATCAAGCGGTTCCGCGGCAGAAACGATCGTTTCAATCAGTCCATCCATGCAGTTGGCACGGTCCCTGCAATAAAGCAGGAAAAGGCCGAGCGCCGGCATAAGTCCCATGCCGCCCGCGCTCTCCCAACCGGCCAGGCCAAGGCCATAACAAGCATGGATACTCAAATGATTGCCGATCTTCTTCTGGACGCCGAGCTCGCCGAACTGCCCCCCCACGCAGACTCGACCTACGCGCAGCACCATCCTTTGCAAGTCGCGGTCTGCCTGCGCAAGCTGATGGCCGGGCAGGACTTCGTGACGGTGGAATTCAACGGCCGTCAGATCGTGACGCAAGTGCTCGATGTCGATTCGCGCAATGCGCGTTTTATCTTCGACGCGGGCAGTACGGAGTTGGACAATTACGCGCTTCCGGCTGCACGCAAGTTGATCTTCCGCAGTTTGCCGGGCGGCATTCGCACTGAGTTCATGACGCTTAACGCGAACACGATCATGTTCGAAGCCCGCCCGGCGTTCGAGGCGTCTTTCCCTTCGCTCCTGTACTACGTTCAACGCCGCGAATTCTTCCGCGTGCAAACGCCCGTGCTGGATCCGTACATCGCTAGCGGGCCGTATGTGGACGGCGAAGGCGGTTCGTTCCGGCTGGAACTGCAGGATCTTTCATTGGGCGGCGTGGCGTTGAAAACCGCCGATGAACGCTTCGGCTCGCTTGAAAGCGGCACCGTATTGCGCGACGTCACGCTGCAACTCGGCAGCTTCGGCACGCTTCGGCTCGATCTGGAAATCGTCGCGTCACGGCAATTGACCACGCCGAAGGGCGACCGGCGCTTTGTGATCGGCTGCAAGTTCGTGAAGACGCCGGGGCCCGCTGAGCGGACTTTGCAGCGTGTCGTCACCCAGCTGGAAACGAAGCGTCAGGCACTCGCGCCGCGCAGGTAAACGCCTTCATCAGGCACGCTCATCGCGATTCTTCCGTCATTGATCGGGTTTGCGGTCATTGCCAGGAGAATCGCCGCGCTCAGCCGCCACTTAAAGACGTCGCGACGGCCGCCCATGCCGTCGCCAAAGATCGCTTAAGACTTCAATTCGCTTACAAGCGAGCCAGGACTTTCCCGAAGTTCCGGCGCTCGATCCTGCATCGCATCATTCCCGCCAAGCCCCACCACGTATGCCTCGCCGCCTTATCGGGTGCCTCCGCACGCAAATTTCCTTTTCGATCGCTTTCTTGACGGGCGTCCACTCACCTGCTGTACTAAATCAACTCAAGTGATTTAAGCGTCCCACTTCGGACCGCCTCGAAATCGCTTCGGGTTCAAAACCCGATTGCAAACAGATGGCAAGCGCGCAGCGTTCGCGTGCGTCATCGCCCGCAGTTCACAACGTCGTTGCCAATAGTTGCCAATAACCGGAGGAGCGTCCCATGAATCTGAATTCCCGCAAGCACCCTGTCGCCAGGAAAATCGTGTCGATATGCGTCGCGGCATCGGCGGTGTGGTGTGCGAGCGCAAGCCAGGCCGCCGACCAGCCCGTCGTCGGCCTCATCACCAAGACGGACACCAATCCGTTCTTCGTGAAGATGAAACAGGGCGCCGAAGCGGCTGCCTCGAAAGACGGCGCCAAGCTGCTCACCGCCGCCGGCAAGTTCGACGGCGACAACGCGAGCCAGGTCACCGCCATTGAAAACATGATGACGGCCGGCGCGAAAGCGATTCTGATCACGCCGAGCGATACCAAGGCGATCGTGCCGAGCATCAAGAAAGCGCGCGCCGCCGGCGTGATGGTGGTCGCGCTCGACACGCCGACCGATCCGCAAGATGCCACGGACGCCCTCTTCGCCACCGACAACTTCAAGGCCGGCGTGCTGATCGGCAAGTACGCGAAAACCGCCATGAACGGCAAGCCCGCAAAGATCGCCACGCTCGACCTGGCACCCGGCGTATCGGTCGGCGTCCTGCGCCATAACGGCTTCCTGGAAGGCTTCGGCGTGAAGGAAGGCGATCCGTCGATCGTCTGCAGCCAGGACACCCGCGGCGATCAGTCGAAGGGTCAGACGGCGATGGAAAATTGCCTGCAGAAATCGCCCGATATCAACGTGGTCTACACGATCAATGAACCGGCGGCGGCGGGTGCATATCGCGCGCTCAAAGCGGCGGGCAAGGATAAGAGCGTGATGATCGTTTCCATCGACGGCGGCTGCGAAGGCGTACGCAATGTGAAGGCGGGCGCGATTGCCGCGACCTCGCAGCAGTATCCGTTGAAGATGGCCGCGCTCGGCGTGACGGCGGGCGTCGATTATGCGAAGACCGGTAAGAAGGTCTCGGGCTATCAGGACACGGGCGTGACGCTGATCACCGACAAGCCGATGTCCGGCGTCGACAGCAAGGATACGAAGTTCGGCCTCGATAACTGCTGGGGCAACAAGTAACACGCGTTGCGTGGCGGCCCACTCTGCTGGGCCGCCGTCGTATTCGCCACGTGGTCTACCCGCCACGCTCATGCATCAAGGACACCTATCATGTCGACCCCTTCCACGCCCGTGGGCCACTCGCGCCCATTCGCCGACCGCTTGCCTTCGCTCGCTGAAGTCGGACCCCTGATCGCCCTGCTGCTGGCCTGCGGCTTCTTCATTTCACAGAGCAGCCGGTTCCTGTCGTTCCAGAACCTCTCGTTGATTTTGCAGCAGACGATGGTGGTTGCCGTCATCGCCATCGGCCAGACGCTGATCGTGCTGACAGGCGGAATCGATCTGTCGTGCGGAATGGTGATGGCGTTCGGCTCGATCATCATGACCAAATTCGCGGTCACGCTCGGCGTGCCGCCCGTACTCGCGATTCTGTGCGGCGTCGCCGCGAGTACCCTGTTCGGCGCGCTCAATGGCGTGCTGATTACGCGCATCAAGTTGCCGGCCTTTATCGTCACGCTCGGTACGCTGAACATCGCGTTCGCGCTCACGCAGATCTATTCGAACGCGGAAAGCGTCTCGAATCTGCCGGACGCAATCATGTTTCTCGGCAACACGTTCAAGCTCGGCCCCGCCGATGTCACCTACGGCACGGTGCTCACACTGCTGATGTACGTGGCGACGTGGTTCGTCTTGCGCGACACGGTACCCGGCCGGCATCTGTATGCGCTCGGCAATAACCCCGAAGCCGCGCGCCTGATGGGCCTCTCGTCGCAGAAGATTTTGCTCACCGTGTATTCGCTGGCCGGCGCGATCTACGGTATCGCCGCGCTGTTGTCGGTGTCGCGCACCGGTGTGGGCGACCCGCAGGCAGGGCAAACCGAGAACCTCGACAGTATAACGGCCGTGGTGTTGGGCGGCACGAGTCTGTTCGGCGGGCGTGGTTCGATTACAGGAACATTGCTTGGCGCGCTGATTGTGGGCGTGTTTCGCAATGGCCTGACGCTGATTGGCGTCTCTTCGGTCTACCAGGTATTGATCACCGGCATGCTCGTGATTCTCGCGGTCGCCGCGGACAAACTTTCCCATCGTCGCGGTTGAACGCTCAAAGGAGCCTGTCATGTCGACACCTACTTCCGCCTCAGCCGTCATGCCTGTTTTGCAGGCACGCGGACTCGTCAAACGCTACGGCAACGTCACCGCGCTCGACGGCTGCGATTTCGAAGTGCTGCCCGGCGAAATTCTTGCTGTGATCGGCGATAACGGCGCGGGCAAGTCGTCGTTGGTCAAGGCGCTTTCGGGCGCCACCGTCCCCGATGAAGGCGAAATCCTGCTCGACGGCAAGCCGGTCAATTTCCGCAGCCCGCTCGATGCACGCGCCCAAGGCATCGAAACCGTGTACCAGGAACTCGCGGTGGCGCCCGCCATGAGCATCGCCGAAAACCTGTTTCTCGCCCGTGAACTCGTCAAACCAGGCTGGCGCGGCTCGATCTTCAAGATGATCGACAAGCGCCGCATGCTCGACGAAGCCACCGCGCACATGAAGGATCTGCAAATCGGCATCCGTTCGATGCGCCAGGCGGTCGAAACCTTATCAGGCGGCCAGCGACAAGGCGTGGCCGTCGCGCGCAGCGCCGCGTTCGCGCGGCATGTGGTGATTCTCGACGAACCCACGGCCGCGCTCGGCGTGAAGGAAGGCAACATGGTGCTGGAGCTGATCCGCCGCGTACGCGAGCGCGGCCTGCCGGTGATCCTGATCAGCCACAACATGCCGCACGTATTCGAAGTCGCGGACCGCATTCATATCCAGCGGCTCGGCCGACGCGCGGCAGTCGTCAACACCAAAGACATCCACATGTCGGAGGCCGTGGCGATCATGACGGGCGCGAAGGAAGCGGACGTCAAGGCGATTGCATGATGCTTGCATCCCGCTGAGGGGCACGCGACCATGGACACTACCGGCACCCGCTCGCCCCTTAAACGCACGGTCGGCTCCAATCAGGTCGGCATGCGGCAGTTCAACGAACGCATCGTCCTGCAGGCGATCCGTTTGCATGGGCCGCTGCCGAAAGCCGATGTTGGCCGCCTCACGCGCCTGTCGATGCAGACGGTGTCGATGATCGTCGACCGTCTGATCGACGACGGCCTGCTCGAGAAGCAGGCACGCGTGCGCGGCCGCATCGGTCAACCCTCCGTGCCGATCGCGTTGCGCGCCGATGGCGCGTACACCATCGGCATCAAGGTGGGGCGCCGCAGTCTCGACGTGCTGGCGATGGATTTCGCGGGCCACGTCGTGTGCCGCGACGTATTCGACTATGCCTATCCCGATCCACGTACGCTATTTCCCGCGCTCGAAAGCAAGCTGGCACGCGTGAATCAGACACTCGGCGCGAAAGCGAACAAAGTGGTTGGCGTGGGCGTGGCGGCGCCGTTGTGGCTCGGCGGCTGGCGCGACTTTCTGGGCGCGCCGCAGGAAGCCCTGGAAGCGTGGCACGAGATCGACTTGCGCGGCCGCATCGCGACGATGACAGGCTTGCCCGTCGAATTCGCCAAAGACACCACCGCTGCCTGCGCGGCCGAACTCGTGATGGGCCAGGGTCGCGGGATTCACAATTTTCTCTACCTGTTCGTCGGCACGTTTATCGGCGGCGGCCTGGTGATCGACGGACGTCTGCATGCCGGACCGCACGACAACGCGGGCGCAGTCGGCTCGATCCCGCTGAAAGACGGCAGTACGCGCAAACCCGCGCGGCAACTGTTGCACGCAGCATCCGGTTTTGTTCTGGAGCGGCTGCTAAGCGATGCGGGGACCCCGCCTGCCGCCGCGCATGACCATCGCGCGTTGTCGCCGGAACTGTGGCGGCTGACCGAGCAATGGCTCGACACCGCGTGCCCGGCGATCGCCAATGCGTTGACCAATGCCGCGGCCTTGCTCGACCTGGAAGCGGTAGTGATCGACGGCGAACTCGACCGGCAACTGGTCCGCGAAATCATCCGCCGAACCGAGCGCGTGCTAGACCGCTTTGAATGGGAAGGCATGGTGCGTCCGCAACTACTGGAAGGCACCATCGGCGCCGATGCGCGCGCAATGGGTGGGGCGATTCTGCCGTTGTACGCGCATTTCGCGCCCGTGCACGAGCTTTTTCTTAAGCCGGCGACAGACGCGGGATATTAGATGCTATGTGGGAGGGCAGTGGCAGTAAGCCCGACTGGAGTAAAACGGGAGTTGCACACTCGTTTTCTCCGAAGGAGCACGCAAATGGATACGCCTGACACAGCCCTCCCACATAGCATCTAGACGGTGCCGCCTATTGCGCGGAGACCTTCGTTATAGAAGCGGTTCTGGCAGGCGGATTTTGCAGCAACGGTTGCAACACCGGTGCGAGCGATTTCAGCAACTGCACCGAAAGCGCACTCGTGAACTCGTAGTGGGACGCATACGGTTCATGCACCCAGGCGGTCAGCGTGCCGTAGAAGCGGTCCCCCATCACAAACACGAAGGTTGCGCTGCGGTTCACCTTGCGCGACTCGATCAGGCGCGCGCCTTTGGCCCACACATTGAAGCGCTGGTCGCCGGTGCCGGTCTTGCCGTAAATCTCGAGTGTCTGACCATCGGGGAACGTCATGCCCTGCGCAAGACGTTTAGCTGTACCGCCTAATACCACGTCACGCAGCAGCATTCTGACCACCCCGGCAATCTCCGGTGACAACTGCTGCTGAGGCGCTACTGCCGCGCGCTGGAAATGCGTTTCGTACGGCGTGTTTTTCGCGAAATCGAGTTGCGTGAGGCTTTCCGTCGGCACCTTGTTGCCGTCGTTGGCAATCACGCCAATCAGTTGCGCGAGCGCAGCCGGCCGGTCGCCGGACGCGCCAATCGCCGCCGCATACGACGGCGTGAGCGTCGCAAACGGATAGCCGAGCGCCTGCCACGATTTGCCGATCGCATCGTATGCGCGCAGTTCGACCATCCGCTTGATGCGGCGATCCTGGGTGGCGTGGTAGCGAGTCTTGAAGAGCCACGAATAGGTCGACAGACGCACGTCACGGCTCGCGTTTTGCATCTGGTCGAGCGTCGCATCGGGATGGCTGCGCAGATAGTTGAGGGTCCACAGTTCCAGCGGATGCACGCTAGAAATGTAGCCGCGATCGTTCAGATTGAAGCGGTCGATCGCATATTTGTCGTACAGGTTCGCCAGATCTTCATCGTCCAGGATCGAGGCAGCCGGTGTGTTCTTCAACGCGGCTCGCATCTTCGCGTTGAACCACGCATTCGATTCATCAGGCGCGACACTGCGCAACACGGTCGCCACCTTGGGCGGCGATTTGCGCACGCCGAGCAGCAGCAGGGCTAGCTGCTGCTCAGACGTTTTGCCGTGGTACTTCGTATAGAAACGATTCATGTACACGCGGCTTTCCTGATCGGCGAAACGCGTGAGATACATCTTGCGGATCGCCGGATCGCCCAACCATTGCGACGACGGCCCGGTAGTTTGCACCATTTCGTAGTGGACGATATCGCGCATCAGCCGCACGAACACCAGATTCACCGAATGCTGGAATGCACGGTGTACCGTCAGAATGCGGCTGTTGTCGTCGGAATCGAAGTTGTTGAAGGTCTGCGCGCCGCCGCCCGTGTAGAACATTTCGCCCGGACTCGCCGAGTATTTGCGTTCCACGGCGGCATCGAGCATGGCTTGCAGCGAGCGGTCCGAGGTGTGCGTCAGATAGTCGAGCGCCCAGCGCGTGAGTTGATCGTTCGGATCGGGCTTCACGGCTTTCAATTCCGCTGTGCTCAGCGGGGCATAACGCGCATGCAGGTCGGAGACGATCTGCAAATACGTCACCACGGTACGCATTTTCGCGGTCGAACCGAGATTCAGACGCGCGCCGGAGTTGATGTCGAAGGGCTGGTTGACGCTATCGGTTTGCACCCGCACGAGATTTGCGCCGTCGCGCCGTTCGAACAGCGTGAAGCTATAGGCGATTCGCGACGGATCGTCGGCGGGTCGCAGCATTTCAAAGCCCACGATCCCGGCGGCTTTCGCGCCGTCGCGCGTTGCGGCGGCGGCGAGGCGTTCACTCACGGCCTGCTGCACGGCGTTGTTGAGCGTGCCTGTCGCCTGCAGGTCGAGCCGGTCGAGTTCATAGAAACTCGGAATGCCGAGCGCGGCCAACAAATGCGAGCGCATCGAGGTCACCGCCTTGCGCGACACGAACGAGTCAGCGTTCTGCGTAGGGTTCGGCGCATGACGCAAATCCACTTGCGCGGACAGCGCGGCATCGCGCAGCGCAACCGTGATGACGCCACCGTTCGCCAGCAAGCGTAAATAACTATCCGTCAGACGTTCGAGTTCGGCATAGCCGTGATGCAGAAAATACGACGGCGCACGCTGCGCGATCATCAGCGAAAGTACCTGGCGAAACGCGACGCCCTGCTCGGCAAGATTCTCTTCTGTCGACGGCGCTTTGAGAATGCGGTTGACGTCGCTGAAATCGCGACCATACCAGGCGGCCAGACCGTCGCCAATCCCGTTGATTTCGCCGATGCCCGGCTGCGCGGCAAGCGGCACGGAGTTGAGATAGTGGACGACGATCTGCTGGCGCGCGGGCATGGTCTGCGGACCATTCAGATAAGCGCGCACCGAGGCCGATGCGATTTGCCGCAATTTCTCCGGCGGCGTTGCCGTGCGCCCGCCCGCCGAGTGACGGAACTTCTCGATCTGCGTAGCGAGTGTGCTGCCGCCAGGCGTCGACTGATGCTTGTTGAACACGCGCGCGCCCTGGTCGACTAACGCGCGGCTAAAGCGCCCCCAGTCGATTGCCGGATTACGGTTTGGCTGATCCGGATCGAGCAGATAGCGGTCTTCGATAAACAGCAGCGAATTGGCGACTAGCGGCGGGATCGAATCGAAGCTGTCATAAACGCGGCCCGGATACTGTGCACCAAAGAGCGGCGTACCGGTTCCGTCGAAGAGTTGCAGCCCTGCCTGATCTTTTTCCGCGTAGGGAATAAATAGACCATCATCGGCGAGCGACAGCATTCGTTCGGAATCGCGCGCCTGTGCGCTGATTTCAAACCCGCGCTGAAGCAATCGCTGCTGGAAAGAAGGCAGCAACGCGTAGCCGAAGCGCGTGTCGTAGGGGCCTTTGTCGGCCTGAGGAAATCGGATCGAATGACTTGGACCATCGTCAACGGCAAAACCCACGTCGCGCGTGAGTTCGGAGAGGTAGCGCGCCTGCAGTCGAGATGTTCCGATCTCGATCTGGATAAAGCGGGCCGCCAGAGCCAGCGCGAGCAGAAATGCCGCTGCCAGCCCCCATTTGAGCCACTTCCTGACGGGCGCCGTGCCTGTCGCGCGAAGTGGTAACCGAACCAGTGGCCGATTCATGACTGCTCTCCCCGAGCGTGCGCCCTGCTCTTGATTCTGGCGCACCTTCAATCAAGTGTAGCTCGGAACATGAGGGTGCAATCGGTTCGGATTTACCCGAGAGTGTCGCCGCCGCAACACCCCATCGCAAGGCATGGCGGAGTGCCGGTTGGC